>JBAQHS010000103.1:0-19036 GCA_049288455.1 Gaiellaceae bacterium
CGCCGGTATCGGGCGCCTGCTCTGTGCGGCCGCGTCGGCCCCGCAAGTGGCGCTCGCAGGGATCGAACCGATCGGCGTCTATCACCTCGCCGAGGCGGTCGCCTACCTCCGCGGCGAGCGCGATCCACCCGAGGTGCTCGATGTCGATGACGGCGACCTCTGGTCGTACGCGGCGCCCGATCTCGCCGACGTCCGTGGGCAGGAGCGCGCGCGCCGCGCGCTCGAGGTCGCAGCGGCGGGCGGCCACAATCTCCTGCTCGCAGGCCCGCCGGGCACCGGCAAGACCATGCTGGCGCGTCGCCTGCCGGGGATCCTGCCGCTGCTCGACGACGACGCGGCGCTCGAGGTGACCCGGATCCATTCGGTGGCGGGCGTGCTCCCGCCGGGAGGCGGGCTCGTGCGCGTACCACGGTTCCGCGCTCCGCACCACTCGGCCTCGACTGCCGCGATCGTCGGGGGCGGCACCGGGCCGCGCCCGGGCGAGGCGAGCCTCGCCCATGGCGGCGTGCTCTTCCTGGACGAGTTCCCGGAGTTCCCGCGGCCGGCGCTGGAGGCGCTTCGGCAGCCGCTCGAGGACGGCGTCGTCACGGTGGCGCGCGTGGCGGGGAGGGCAGCGTTCCCGGCCCGGTTTCAGCTCGTCGCGACCATGAACCTCTGTCCGTGCGGTGCCAGGGGCGATCCGGCCGCCCAGTGCGCCTGCACGCCGCAGCGCGTGCACCGCTATCGCGAGAAGCTGTCCCGGGCGCTCCTTGATCGCTTCGATCTGTCGCTGACCGTTCCTCGCCCGCGCGGGGAGGAGCTCGCAGGGCCCGCGGCCGAGGCGTCGGCGCCGGTACGAGAGCGTGTGCTTGCAGCGCGGGCGCGGCTCTCCGCCCGTCCACCCGAGCTCACCGAAGAGGCGAAGGACCTGCTCACACGGGCCGTCGAGCGGGTGCCGCTGTCGGGGCGCGGTCGTGCGCGGGTCGCCCGCGTCGCGGCGACGATCGCCGGGCTCGCCGCGTCCGAGCTGATCGAGGTCGCGCATCTCGGCGAGGCGCTCTCGTACCGGCCCCCGGCGGAGCTGACGCAGTGAGCGAGCTCGCGATTGCCGCGTTTGCGGCGTCGAGCGGCGAGCACCTGCTCCACGAGCCGCGCACGCGGCGCTTCGAACGGTTCCGGCGGTCGTTCGACGAGGCGGCCTATCGTCGCGACCTCGAAGCGCGCGGCTTCCGGTTTCTCGCGCGCTCCGACCGAGGCTTTCCAATGCTCCTGCACTCGATCCACGACCCGCCGCCGGGCCTCTTCGTGCGCGGAGGCTGCGACCTCGAGTTGCTGGCACGACCCTCGGTCGCGATCGTCGGCGCCCGTGCGTGTTCCCCGTATGGCACCACCGTTGCCACCGACCTCGGCCGAGCGCTTGCTGCGGCAGGCGTGCTCGTCGTCTCGGGTCTCGCCCGAGGCGTCGACGCGGCGGCGCATCGCGGCGCGCTCGCAGCGGGACGCACCATCGCCGTGCTCGGCTGCGGCATCGACCGCGACTATCCGCGCGCGCACGCCCAGCTGGCCGCCGAGATCGTGAAGACGGGGCTCGTCGTCTCGGAGTACCCGCCGGGCGTCGAGCCTGCGCCGTGGCGCTTCCCGGCGCGCAACCGGATCGTCGCGGGACTCACACGGGCAACGGTGGTGGTCGAGGCGCGCGAGCGCAGCGGCGCGCTGATCACCGCGGACCTGGCGCTCGACGAGGGCCGCGAGGTGCTTGCCGTCCCGGGCGAGATCACCTCGGCGCTCTCACGGGGTGCAAACCAGCTGCTCCGCCTGGGAGCAGTGCCCGTCACCTGCGCAGCCGACGTCCTCGAGGTGATCGGCATCGAGCCGCAGCCAGAGCCCGAGCGGCCGGTGCTGGAGCCGCGGCTCGAAGCGGTGCTCGCGATCGTCGCCGACGCACCGGCGACAGCGAACGAGCTTGCGCAGCGAACGAGCCAGAGCGCCGGCGCGATCGCCGCGGCGCTCGCAGAGCTCGAGTTGCTCGGGTTCGTCGAGGAGGGCGAGGGCGTTTACCGCGCAATGCAGGCGGCGCGTTCGGTGCCAGGGGATCCGTAGGATCATTGCCGTGGCGACCTCCTCGCTCTGGCTGAAGGAGCCACCTGATGTTCGCCCGGATTCGCGCTTCGAGGGGCGCGCGGAGGTCGCCGTCATCGGCGGCGGTGTGACCGGCTGCTCGTGCGCGCTCACTCTCGCGGAACATGGTGTGCGCGTGCGGCTGCACGAAGCGGGGGAGATCGCGGCGGGAGCGAGCGGCCGCAACGGCGGCTTCGCGCTGCGGGGGGCGGCGGTGCCGTACGACGAAGCTCGGCGCGATCTCGGCGACAAGCGCGCGCGCCTTCTGATGGAGCTGACGGAACGCTCGCTCGATCGGATCGAGTTCCTTGCCGGTGACGCGTTTCGCCGTGTCGGCAGCCTGCGACTCGCGGCCGGCGAGGAGGAACACGAGGCGCTGCGCCGCGAGCACGATGCGCTACGTGAGCACGGATTCGACGTCGAGTGGCTCGAGCACCTCGAGCCGCGGCTCGACCGCCTCTACCGCGGTGCGATCCTGCACCCCGGCGATGGTGCGATCCAGCCAGCACGCTGGGTGCGACGGCTCGCCGCCCGCGCAGCCGCGGCGGGAGCCGACATCCGCGAAGGCGAGCCGGTCACCGTCGACGAGCTCGACGCCGACACGGTCGTCGTCGCCGGTGACGGTTTCATCCCGGCGCTTCTGCCCGAGCTGCCCATCCAGGCGACGCGCGGACAGGTACTCGCCACGGAACCGTTGCGGGAACGCCTCTACGAGCGGCCGCACTACGCGCGCGGTGGCTACGACTACTGGCACCAGCTGCCCGACGGCCGGCTCGTGCTCGGGGGCAAGCGCGATGCGTCACTCGAGACCGAGCAGACCGACGTCGTCGAGCCGACCGTCGCAATTCAGGCTGCGTTGGACGCGTTCCTCACCGAGCTCGTCGGCTACCGGCCGTCGGTCACCGATCGTTGGGCCGGCATCTGGGGCACCACCCCCGATCTGCTGCCGCTCGTCGGGCCGGTGCCGGGCCGTGAAGGCGTCTGGGTCGCCGGCGGCTATTCGGGTCACGGGAACGCGCTCGGGCTCGCGTGCGGTGATCTGGTGGCGCGTGCAGTGCTCGGTGAGCGCCCGTCCGAGCTCGAGCTGTTCGATCCTGCGCGGTCCTCGCCGACGCCGTGACGGGCGCGGGAGCGCCGAGTAGGATCAACGGCATGGCGAGTGTCACCGACGAGCTGAAGCGGGTCCCGCTCTTCAGCGAGCTCAACCAACGGCAGTTGAAGCGGCTCGCAGAGCATTTTCGCGAGCGCGAGCTCCAGCCGGGTACGGCAGTCGTGCAGGAGCAGAAGATGAGCGGCGTCGGGTTCTTCGTGATCACCGAAGGCGAAGCGGTCGTCAGCGTCGGCGGTGAAGAGGTCGCGAGAATCGGGCCCGGGAGCCACTTCGGTGAGCTGGCGCTGATCAGCGAGCGGGAGCGGACGGCGACCGTGACGGCGCAGACGCTGCTGCGCTGCCTCGAGATTCCGTTCTGGGACTTTCGTGAGTTCGCGCTGGCGAACCCCGACGTCACCTGGAAGCTCCTCGAGCACGTCGTCGACGTGCTCGGCGCCAAGCAGCGGACGCCCGCCTAAGAGGCTCTCAGCTCACCGGGAGCGTCAGGCTCTCGATGTCCCGCGGGTAGTCGGTGAGCAGCTCGATGCCGTCGTCCGTGACCAGCACCGTGTCCGAGTGGCGGAACCCACCGATGTCCGCGTCGTACACACCGGGCTCGATCGTGAAGACCATCCCGGGCTCGAGCGGCGTGTGATCGCCGCCGTCGAGGAACGGCGCCTCGTGGTTGCGTAGCCCGATCGCGTGGCCGGTGTGCTGGCGCCAGTACGGCAGCAGGTCGTGCTGCTCGAGGTAGCGCATCACTGCTCCATCGATGTCGGCGCAGGTCGCGCCTGGCCGAAACGCTGCGAACGCCGCATCCTGCGCCGCGACGGTGTGGTCGAAGAGCCGTCGCATCTCGTCGGTGGGCGGCCCGATGATCATCGCCCGCTCGAGCTCGGCGTTGTAGCCCCATACCGGCGCACCTGTCTCCGTGACGAGCACGTCACCCACGGCGAACTCGATGTTGTGGGCGATCGCGTGTGCCCATGAGCTGCGTCGCCCGATCTGCCCGCGGTAGCCCGCTTTGGCGCCGTCGGCTGAGCCGAGTTGACCGCCGAACGAATCGCCGAGCGCCGCCAGCATCGCGAGCGTCGTCTCGTGGCCCGCCTTGAGGCTCGCCTCGGCTTCGGTCACGCCGGGCCGCGTGTACTCCTGCAGCAGCCGGTGCGCATGCGCGCACCAGCGCGCGCTCTCGCGGATCAGCGCGACCTCACTCTCGCTCTTGCGCGCCATCATGTTCTCGATGTGCCCCCCGGCGGATGAGACTGTGGCGCCCGTCACCTCGCTCAGCGTCGGCCCGGCGTAGCCGAGAATGCCGGGGTAGCCATCCTCGTCGGCGGCGATCGTCTCCGCGAGCCCGAGCTCGGCGAGGACCCGGCCGAGGATCAGCATCGGATGCTCGCGGCCCGGGTACTCCGGGTACGACTCGATCCGCTCGAAGGTCGTCTCGGCGCGCGTCCGCTCGACCTCGAACTCCGGGACGAAGATCGCCGAGTCGCCGCTTGTGGCCTGCGCGAAGACGATCGGACGTTCGTTGGAGAGGAACCAGAAGCCGGTGAAGTACTGGATGTAGTCCTGGCCGAAAAGGACATACCCACTCAGCCCGCTGGTGCGGACGTGCTCGAGCAGCCGCTCGCGTCGCTCCTGCAGCTCCGGTTCCGGGATTCTCATACGCGTTGCCGCGCTTGCAGGGCTACGCGTCCCGCTCGAGCACGACTTCGTACACGTCGACCGAGAGGCGGCGCATCGTTCCGGAGTCGGGCGGGCTCATCGCCTCGAAGGCCGCAGCGCCCTTCTGCAGATCCTCTTCCGAGGCGAAGCGCACCGAGATCACGAGCTTGCCGGCAGCGCGGTCCGCAAGGACGCTGATGCGCGACGCGGCAACGCCTTCCGGCGGGCCGTCCGACGCATTGATCTCGTTCAGCACCGCCTCGAGAGCTGCGTCGTCTGCCTCGAAGGTGACGACGCGCGCGTATTCGGTCATGCCTCCTCCTCACGTTGCAGGGTGATGCACAACCCTAACTGTGCCCGCGAATGCTTTGCGAGACTCCCGGGGATGCCCGAGGCGCCCATGCGCAGCACCAAGAACGGCCTGGTGGTCGACGGCGAGGGCTGGTTCGTCGTCAACGCGCGCGCATCCCGCTGGCGCGACGAGGGACCACTCGGCTCGTACTGCACGTTCGAGGGCAAGCGTCGCTTCCCGAACTTCGGGCTGAACATCAGCGTCTTCGAGCCCGGCGAGCGGATGGGGATGTATCACCGCGAGAACGCGCAGGAGGCGTTCCTCGTCCTCGACGGCGAGTGCACGCTGATCGTCGAGGGGAAAGAGCGGCCGCTCAAGGCGTGGGACTTCTTCCACTGCGCACCGGGCACCGAGCACATCATCGTCGCGACCGGCGACCAAGCGGCGATCGTGCTCGCCGTTGGCGCGCGGGGGCGGTCGGTCGGCGGCGGGATTGTCTACAAGGTCTCCGAGAAGGCGGCCCGCCACGGCGCGAGCGTCGTTCGCGAGACGAGCAACCCCGCGGAGGCGTACGAAGAGATCTACGCAGCGCTGCCGCGGTCGAGGTTCGTCACGTACCGGCCCGGGTGGCTGCCCGAGGGCTGAGCGCTCTCAGCGGCGTGCGACAAAGATGTATTCGCGGCTGTCGTCGTCGAGCGGGGTTCGGTCGAACGTCCCGTAGGCCGCCTCGAGCTCGAGCCCCGAGACGTCGAGCAGCCCGAGCCATTCGTTTTTCGTCGCCCACCACAACGAGCTCGTCGCACCATCGGCGAGCGTCAGGTCGATGCGGTTGTCGCCGACGGCGTAGCGCACGGTGTGAGGGACCGGCTCGTCGTGCTGCCGCCCGTCGAGCCGGGCCGCGATCTGGTGGTCGAAGGCGAAGGCGTTCCATGCGAACCGTCCGCCGGGACGGAGCGAAGCCGCGACCCGTTCGAAGGTACGGCGGCGGTCGGCCCAGGTATGTAGATGCAGGAGCGCCCGGAACGGGCAGTAGATCAACGCTGCCTGGTCGTCGAGCTCGAAGTCACGCATGTCGCCCTCGTGCAGCTCGAGATCGACGCCCGCAGTGGCTGCCGCGTCGCGCGCCTGCGCGAGCATTGCGGGCGACGAGTCGATGCCGATCACCGGCCGGCCTGTCGCCTGCGCAACGGGGATCGCGACGCGGCCGTTGCCGATCGCGAGCTCGACGAGCGGCCCGTCTGCCTCTTGCGCGAGCGCGACGTAGAACGCGATGTCGGCGGTCATCTGCGCCGACCATTCGTCGTAGCTCTCGGCGAATGCCTCGTTCCAGCTCACGCGCTGATGCTACGGCACGACGGGTCGGGAGCTAGAAGAAGTCGAGCGTCGGGAACGCCGTCGTGGCTGCGACGCAATCCTGGAGATAGAGGGCTGCGCCGGGGTCGCCCGTCCAGAGTGCATGGCGGCCGCGCCCGTGGGTCGCCCGTGCCGCCTCGATCTGCTCGACCGCGTGCATGGCGAACCGGCGCGCGCGCTCGAGCCAGAGCTCATCGCCCGTGCGCTCGAGGAGTTTCAGGAAGGCGTAGCCGTTGCCGCCGGTTCCGTGGCAGAGGCCCGCGCCCTTGACGAGCGGCCCTGCTTGCCAGGTCAGTTCGCCGCCGCCGAGCAGCAGCTCGGTCAGTTCCTCGTCGCCGTGCGCCAGCGAGCTGAACGATGCGACGATTCCCGGCGCGCCGTGGCACCACTGGGTACGGATGCTCTGCGATTCGTCGGGCTCCGGGGCGCGAGACGTCGGCCACCACTGGCAGAGTCCGTCGTTGCGGCGGGCGTACTTCGCCAGGATTGCGATCGTCCGCCGCTCGAGCTCCGCGCGTCGGACGGGGTCGAGTGCGTCACCCCGCGCGAGCCCGAGGACGTTGCCCGCAAAGCCGTGGGCCGGCCCGATCCGGCGCGTCAGCTTTCCATCGAGATCCTGGGTCCAGAGGTCGTCGCGCCACTCGGCCAAGAGCACGTCTGCGGAGCGCCCAGTCGCGCGTCAGGTCGGCAGCGCCTGTGCGTGCGAGGTGGTGCAGCGCCCAGATGACACCCGACGCACCCAGGTAGAGCGACGCCACCTGGGGCAGCTGTCCGTCGATCTCGTCGACCGGATGGGGCGACCACAGCTCGTCGTCGTTGAAGGCGGCCTCTGCATCGGCAACGACGGCCGAGGTCGCCGCCCGCACCCGACCTTCGTCCCAGGACGCTCGGTCAGTGGCTCGTGATGAGAAGGGTCGAAGAGCATCAGGTGAAGCGGCGTGCCGGATAGGGCTTCGTTGCCGCTGCCTTGAACATACAACGACGTGCGATAATTGCGACATGAACGACGACGACCTTCGCCTGCTCGAGAGTGTGGGCACGGAGACCGACGTGGGAGCCGGACGCGTGCTGATCGAGCACGGGCAGCCTGGCACGGGGCTCTACGTCATCCTCGAGGGGACGGTCGTCGTCGAGGCACCGGAAGGGACGCGCGATTTCGGCCCCGGCTCGTGTGTCGGCGAGCGCGCTTTGCTGTCCGAGGACGGAAAGCGGACCGCCCGCGTGCGCACGACAAGTGATGTCCGTGTGCTCGCGGTCGACCGCGTCGAGATCGAGCGGCTGTGCGCCGAAGACGAAGCCTTCGCACGCCGTCTTTCCGACGCAAGCGCCTAGCAGCGCATGAGCTTCTCGGACGTGTTCGGCACTCCTCCGAGCGAGGACCCGCCCGAACGGCGTGAGGTGTACAGCGCCCCGGCATGGTTCGGCCCTCCTGCTGACGAGCTCGGCGCGTATGTGTCGCTCGGACTCGTGATCGCGAGGTCCGACCAGGGTGTTGTCGCGATCTCGCACGCGATCGGGTACACGACCGGCGTCGGCTTCGAGCTCGTTGCGCAGGCGCGTAACCTGTCCCACCGCGATACCCAGCGGCTCTTTTACGAGCAGCATCTGCCGTTTGATCCCGACGAGCCGGCGGCCGGGTTTCTCCGTGTCGGCCTCGAGCTCGCCGATGGTGTGCGGTTGTCCAACCTCGGTGCTCGCCGCCACTGGCCGAGCCTGGAAGACCCGCCGCCAGGCCCGATCCTGATGGCGCACGGAGGCGGTGGCGGAATGTCGAGCGACCGCGACGTGTTGATGCGACCGGGTTTCTGGATGTGGCCCGTGCCGGAGCCGGGAACGATTCGTCTGTCGTGCGAATGGCCGCTCGTCGACATCCCGTTCTCCAGCATCGACCTCGACGGGGAGGTGCTCCGTGAGGCGTGCGGACGCGCGCGCAAGCTCTGGACCGACTAGACCGAGGGAGTGATGAGCTGCTCATCGTTCTTCGCGGAGACCCGGTTGTTCGTCTCGCAGTTCCATCGTCGGGCCGACGCGACGGAGCACGCCGGCCAGGACTCGTCAAATGCGTTCAGATCTTGGTCGCCGATTTCATCCACGTTCGTCCCTTCCGCGAGTTCCGGTCGCGTGACAGCGGAGGCGGTGGCACGCGCTTTCGGCTCGGCGTCGAATGATCTAGGTTCGTCGCATGCCCTTCTATGCCCATCGTCTGACAGCAGACCTGGACTCTTCGGCGGTCACGCTTGCCACCGGAGACGTGCATGGGATTGCCGCCCTGACCCCGTAGATGTCCGCCCCGGCAGCCACCGAAGATCACCCGCTGCGGCGTAACCGCGACTTCAACCTGCTCTGGGTCGGGCAGGTCGTGTCGGACCTCGGTGCGAACGTCTCGGCGATCGCGTTTCCGCTGCTCGTGCTCGCGACGACAGGGTCGCCGCTGCAGGCCGGGATCGTGGCGGCCGCCCGCAGCCTCCCTGACCTCGTCCTCGGCGTGCCGGCCGGGGCCCTCGTCGACCGTTGGAACCAGAAACGCGTGATGATCGTCGCGGACGGCGCGCGTGCCGCGGCGCTCGGCAGCCTGGCGCTGGCAGTTGCGCTGGACGCCGTGACGTTCGGGCACATCGTCGCCGTCGCCTTCGTCGAAGGCGTCGGCTTCGTCTTCTTCGACCTGGCCGAAGCATCCGCGCTCCCGACGGTCGTCGCCGATCGTCACCTCGACGCGGCTCTCGCGCGCCAGAGCGCCCGTGCGCATACCGCCGCGCTCGCGGGGCAACCTCTCGGCGGGGCCTTGTTCGCGCTCGGCCGAGCCGTGCCGTTTGTGTTCGACGCGGTGTCGTACCTGATGTCCGTGGTGACGGTGTCGCTGATCAGGACGAGCTTCCGGCGCGACCCCCTGCCGGAGCGACCGCGTCTGCGCGGCGAGATGCGGGAGGGTCTGAGCTGGTTCTGGCGGCAGCCGTTCCTGCGCACGACGTCGCTCATCGCGATGACGCGCAGCGTCACACTCAATGGGCTCTATTTGGTGGTGATCGTGATCGCTCGCGAACGCGGAGCCTCGGCGGCGCTGATCGGCGCCCTCTTTGCGTTCGTCGGAGTCGCTGGAATCCTCGGCTCGCTGGCTGCCCCATGGGTCGCACGACGCGCCTCGATCCGGACGATCATCATCGCAATGACGGTCCTCGGGGCTGTGCTCGTGCCCCTGTTGAGCATCCTCCCAGGACAAGCCACGCCTGGAATCGTCTTCGGAGCGATGTGGATCCTGAACCCGGTGTGGTCGACCGCTGTCGGCGCCCACCGGCTGCGCATCATTCCGCCAGAGCTCCGAGCGCGGGTCCTCAGCGTCGCGTTCCTCGTCTCCGGCGGGCTCGTACCGCTTGCGTTCGTCGCGGCCGGCCTGCTGCTGGAGGCTGCGGGCACGACGCCGACCGTGCTCGTGTTCTCGGGGATCATGGTCGCCGGCGCGGCGATCGCGGTCGGAAGCCGAGCCTTCCGAGACGCGCCCGATCGGCCTCCGTCGTTTGCTGGTCAGTTGGAGAACGTCTAGCGGCCACGCTCGACTCGATCAGGGAGGACACGCCCGACACAACGGAGCAAATGCTCGCTTGGGCGACCGTCCTGACGCCTGAGCGTCCTGCTTAGAGCTCGAGCGTGCCCAGGCCGGGCACTTCGGCGACCTGCTCGAGTGCAGCGAGGGCGATTGCGAGATCCTGGATCGCGAGGCCGGTCGAGTCGAAGATCGTGATCTCGTCATCGTCGCGGCGGCCCGTGGCGGTGCCCGCGAGCACTGCGCCGAGTGCCGTCACGTCCGACTCCTTCAGAGCACCTGTTTCGACTGCGTGCGCGAGCTCGCCGCCGTGACTTGCCTGCTCCCAGTCGTCGCAGAAGACGTGCGCACGCTCGATCTCGGCCGTCGCCATCTCGGCTTTCCCCGGGCCGTCAGCTCCCATCAGCGACACGTGCTGGCCGCGCTGCAACGATCCTTCCGCGAGCAGAACCTCATGTCCCGGAGTGACTGTCACGACGAGATCCGCGGCGAGCGCAGAGTCGAGTGACGGCGCGACGTCGGCGCCGAGCTCGGTCGCTGCTTCGCGAGTACGAGCCTCGTCGATGTCCCAGATGCTGACACTCTGACCGCGGGCGAGAAACGTTCGCGCCGCGGCCTTGCCGTTCACTCCCGCGCCGATCACGGCGGCGCTGCGAGCGCCTGGCCGGCCGAGCGTCTCGGCTGCGAGCACCGCGGCGGCGCCGGTGCGAAGCGCCGTCACCGAGCCGGCGTCGAGCACCGCGCGTAGCTCCCCGTTCTCGGCGTCCGAGACCAGCACCACGCCCGTCACGGTCGGCAGTCCGCGCGCGGGGTTGCCCGGGAACGACGTCACCCACTTCAACAGTGCGTGCCCGCCGCCGAGCGCCGGCATCGCACGGAAGTCGCCCGCGGGGTAGTTCGTCACGTACACCTTCGGCGGCATCGTCCACTCGCCCCGCGCGTGCGCGACGAATGCGTCGCGCACCGCGTCGAGCGCGCGAGCGGGGGAGACCGCCTGCTCGACGTGGCGGGCGGTGAAGACCGGGACGCCGCTCACAGCGCCTTGACGGCTGCGGCCAGCTTGCCGACCGACTCCTTCGCATCGCCGAAAAGCATCACGGTCTTCGGATTCAGGAAGAGCGGGTTCTCGATACCGGCGAAGCCGGGATTCATCGACCGCTTCAGCACGACGATCGCCTGCGACTGGTCGACGTTCAGGATCGGCATCCCGTAGATCGGGCTGCCGGGGTTGTTGCGCGCGTCCGGGTTGACGACGTCGTTCGCGCCGATCACGAGCGACACGTCCGTGCGCGAGAACTCGCCGTTCGCCTCGTCCATCTCCTTCAGCTGTGGATACGGGACGTTTGCCTCGGCGAGCAGCACGTTCATATGCCCCGGCATACGGCCCGCCACCGGATGGATCGCGTAGGTCACCTCGATGCCACGCTCCTCGAGGATGTCGGCGAGCGCGCGCACGTCGTGCTGCGCCTGCGCGACCGCCATCCCGTAGCCGGGCACGACCACGACCTTGCTCGCGTACGCGAGCATCACCGCAACATCGTCGGCGGTCGCCGAGCGCACGGCGCCGCCGTCGCCTGCAGCAGCGGCTGCGGCGCCCGCCGTCACCTGCCCGAACGCACCGAAGAGCACGTTCGTGATCGAGCGGTTCATCGCGCGGCCCATCATCAGGGTCAGCAGCGTCCCCGACGCCCCGACGAGCATGCCGCTGACGATCAGCACGTTGTTCTCGAGCTCGAAGCCTGTCGCCGCCGCGGCGAGGCCGGTGAAGGCGTTCAGCAGCGAGATCACGACCGGCATGTCGGCGCCGCCGATCGGCAGCACGAAGAGAACACCGAAGACAAGCGCACCTGCAAGCACGATCCAGAGGAGCGACTGGTGCTCTGCGCCGGCGACGATCGCGACGCCGATACCGACGAGCGTCAAGAAGAGCGCCGCGTTCACGAGCTTCTGGCCTGTGTACGTGATCGGCCGGCCCTGAATCAGCTCCTGGAGCTTCGCGAACGCGATCAACGAGCCCGAGAACGAGATCGACCCGATCAGAGCCGAGAGCAGGATCGCGATCGAGACGTCGCCATGGATGCGACCGCTCGTCGGCGCGAGCTCGTGGAACTCGGCGAGCGCGACGAGCGCCGCCGCGCCGCCGCCGACGCCGTTGAAGAGCGCCACCATCTGCGGCATCGCAGTCATCTGCACCCGCCGTGCTGCAACCGCGCCGAATGTGCCACCGACGAGCGCCGCGACGACCATCTCCCAGTTCAGGTGCACGCCGGCTTTGAGCAGCGTCGCGACGATCGCGATCACCATTCCGACCGCGCCGATCTGATTGCCGCGGCGGGCGGTCGCCGGAGACGAAAGGAAGCGGAGCGCGAGGATGAAACAGACGATCGTCGCGAGGTAGAGCAGGTTGATGCCGGCGGTGCTCATTCCTCGGGCGCTCGTTTCGCGGGCTCCTTCTTGCGGAACATCTCGAGCATCCGGTCGGTGACGACAAACCCGCCGACGACGTTCGCCGACGCAAGGACGACCGCGACGATCCCGACGACCCGGATCAGACCGTCCTGATGGCTCGAACCGGCAACGATCATCGCGCCGACGATCACGATCCCGTGGATCGCGTTCGTGCCCGACATCAGCGGCGTGTGCAACATCGTCGGCACCTTCGAGATCACCTCGAACCCGAGGAAGATCGCGAGCACGAGCACCGTGAGCTCGGTGACGACCGTGACCGTATGGCTCATGCGCTCGCCTCCTTCGCACGCGTGACGCATGCGCCCGCGATGATCTCGTCGTCCCAGTCGAGCACGAGCTCGCCGTCGCGCACCATCAGGCCGACGATCGACGCCATGTTCCGGGAAAGCAGCTGGCTCGCGTGGGTCGGCATCGTCGCCGGCAGATTCACGAGGCCGACGACGGTGACGCCGCTGTCGACGATCTCCTCGCCCGGGACGGTGAGCTCGCAGTTGCCGCCCGACTCGGCGGCGAGGTCGACGATCACCGAGCCGGGTCGCATCGCGCGAGCCGCGGCCGCAGTGACGAGCGTCGGTGCCGGTCTGCCCGGAATCGCAGCCGTCGTGATCAGCGCGTCGAACTGGGGGATGCGCGCCTGCAGCTCGGCCTGCTGCGCCTGCTGCTGCTCGGCCGTCAACTCCCGCGCGTACCCGCCCTCGGTCTCCTCGCCGGTCACCCCGAGGTCGAGGAAGGTTGCGCCGAGTGACTCGACCTGCTCGCGCACCGCCGGGCGAACATCGAACGCCGATACGACAGCGCCCAGGCGGCGCGCCGTCGCGATTGCCTGCAGGCCCGCGACGCCGGCGCCCATCACGAGCACCTTCGCGGGCGGGATGGTTCCGGCGGCTGTCATCAGCATCGGGAAGAAGCGGGGGAGACGGTCGGCGGCGATGAGCGCGGACTTGTAGCCGGACACGGTCGCCTGCGAGGAGAGCGCGTCCATCGGTTGTGCCCGCGAGATGCGGGGAATCGATTCGAGTGCGAATGCCTGCACCCCAGCTGCGGCGAGCCGTTCGACGCCCGCCGCGTCCGTCAACGGCTGCAGGAACGCAATCAGGACCTGGTCGCGACGAAGCTTTGCGGTCTCGTCGGCGGACGGCGACGCGACCTTGGCAACGACCTCGGCAGCCCACGGGTCGCCGATCGTCGCTCCGGCCTCGCGATACGCCTCGTCGGGGAACGATGCGGCGTCACCTGCGCCTGCTTCGACGATCACGTCGACACCGTCGCCGAGGCGGCCGATCGTCTCGGGCACGAGCGCTACACGACGCTCGCCGGCAAGCGTCTCCTTTGGGATGCCGATGCGCACAGTTCGCGAACCTACCGGAACGAGCGGCCTACACTGCCCCGCGATGACGCACCTGCTGCTCTCCTACGGCCTCATCCTGCTCTTCGCAGCAGTCGCGATCGAGTCCGCAGGCATTCCGGTTCCAGGAGAGACCGCGCTCGTCACCGCCGCCTTTCTCGCAAGCCGGGGCCACTATTCGATCGTCGCCGTGATCGCGGTCGCGGCCGCCGCAGCGATCATCGGCGACAACATCGGCTACTGGATCGGACGCGAGGGTGGACGGAAGCTGCTCGAGCGGTGGGGCCCGGTGCGGCGTTACGCCGACAAGGCGCTACCGCCGGCCGAGCGCTTTTTCGACAAGCACGGTGCTAAGGCGGTCTTCTTCGGCCGCTTCATCGCGTTTCTGCGCGTCACCGCCGCCTGGCTCGCCGGGATCAGCCACATGACGTGGTGGCGGTTCCTGATCTGGAACGCGGCCGGCGGGATCCTCTGGGCGATCGGCATCTCATTGCTCGCCTACGAGTTCGGTAAGGCAGCCGCCGACGCGGTCACTCACTACGGGCTCTTCGCCGTCGCTGCGATCGTCGTGCTCGCCCTCGTCGGGCTCGTCGGCATGCACTTCTGGAAGAAGCGCATGCTCGACAACGCCTGACCCGACGAACTTCAGAGCGTCGCCCAGACCTCGAGCTTCGTGCGGGTGCGGCGGATCACCTCGTCGGTGAACTCGGTCGTCGAGGCGTGACCGCCGAGGTCGGCGGTCTTCGTCCCTTGCGCGACAGCCTCGAGCGAGGCCTCCCGGATCGCGCGGCCGGCCGTCTTGCCCTGCTCATCGTCGGTCTGGCTGAGGAGCGCGGCCGCCGCGAGGATCATCGCAAGCGGGTTCGCGACGTTCTTCCCCTGCAGTGAGGGCGCGGTGCCGTGCGCAGCCTCGGCCATCAACGCGGTCGGCGCGAAGTCGTCGCCGTCGAATGCCACCAGCATCGACTCGGACCCGGCGATCGACCCGAAGAGCGGGAGCACGAGGTCGGAGAGAATGTCACCGTCGCGGTTCAACGCGGGAATGACGAGCGGATCGCCTGCGGACGCGATCAGCAGCGCGAACGTCGCATCGATCAGCTGCGGCTCGTACGGCACATCGGGATGCCGGGCGGCCGCCCCGTCCATCTCCTCCTTCAGCATCCCCTCGTACGTCGGCGAGACGGTGTACTTCGGACCGCCGAACACCTTGGCCCCCGCTCGCTCCGCCTCGCGAAACGCGAACTCGGCGACCGCCCGACAGACCTTGCGCTCGATGCGCTCGGTGCGGAACGCGACCTCGTCGTCGCCGGAGCCCTCGCGCCATTCCTTCGCGCCGTAGGCATCGCCGACTGCCATCCGCACGACCGAGATCGGGGCGTGCACACCGCCGAACGGCACGACGCCGGGTATGCGCCGCCCGGTGCGCACGATCACCTTGCCGCCGATCTCCTCCCGGAGGATCCTGTTCGGCGATCCGACGCCGTCACGCGTCTCGGGTGTGACGGTCGCTGCCTTCAGCCCGAGCCCGTGCTCGCGGATCGCAATCGCCGCGTCGTGGACGACCCGGTTATGCGTGGCCGTTCGATGCTCGAGCGAGAGGTCGAAGCGCAGCAGGTCGACCGCCACGCCGATCACGTCCGGAGCCAGCACGCGGAGCGACTCCTCGAGCAGTTCCTGCCCGGTCTGGTCGCCCTCGAGGACGACGATCGTCTTCAGCTCCATCGGCGGCGAAGATTAGCGATGCCCTCCGTACGGAATGCGTTCCCCTATGGCAACGAGGATCGGCTGGCAGCGAACCGGCTCGAAACGCCGCTTCCGCTATCTCGACGCGGACGGCCGCGAGATCACAGACGAGACCAAGCTCGAACGCATCCATGCGCTCGTGATCCCGCCCGCATGGCGCGAGGTCTGGATCAACCCCAGCGCGCGCGCCAAGCTGCAGGCGACCGGTGTCGACGCGGCGGGGCGCAAGCAGTACCTCTACCACCCGGACTATCGCGCCCGGCAGGAGGCGGCCAAGTACGCGAAGCTGATTCGCTTCGCCGAAGCACTGCCGACGCTGCGCGAGGCGACGGCCGAGCACATCGAGCTCCCGGGGCTGCCCGAGGAGCGGGTCGCGGCGATCGCCGTTCGCCTGATCAACCTCGGTTGGTTCCGCGTCGGTAGCGACCAGTACGCGAAGAGCTCGCGCACGTTCGGGATCACCACGCTGCGCAAGAGCCACGTCTCCGTGCGCGGCGCGCGGATCTCGTTCAAGTATCGGGGCAAGCACAGCATCATGCTGCGGAGCGCGATCGTCGACGCAGAGCTCGCTGCGGCGATGAAGGAGCTGCTCGCCCAGCCAGGGCCGCGGCTCTTTCAGTTCGAGCTCGACGGCGGACGGTGCAACCTCGACTCGCGCCGGCTGAACGACTACATCCGCCGTCATCTCGGCGAGGAGTTCACGGCCAAGGACTTTCGAACGTGGGGTGGCACGTTGCTTGCTGCAGTCGAGTTGGCTGAGCACGATCTGCCGGCGTCCGAAGCCGAAGCGAGGCGGCGGATCGCGGCGGTGATGCGCAAGGTCGGTGAAAAGCTCGGAAATACCCCGGCGGTTGCCCGGTCGTCATACGTCAGCCCGGCTGTCGTCGAGCAATACCTCGACGGCAGGACGATCGAGGATTTCCGGCCGCGGAAATTGCGCGTCGTCGGAGCCCGCGACCGCGACCTCGATCCGGAGGAGCGCGCAACGCTGAGCCTGTTGCGTTCGTGGCGAATTCGCGAGGGACGCGCCGCTGCGTAAACTGCGCCCGACAATCCGTCTCGGGAGGCGAAATTGGCTCGGAAAACCATTCTGGTTTGTGACAAGTGCGGGAAAGAGGTCGACGAATCGCGCGGCGCGACGCTGCGTGTCACCTACGTCGACGCCCGCCGCGGCTCGAAAGTCGCAGACCTGTGCGACGACTGTGCAGGCGGAATGCCGGGTCGCGCGGCGGCGCGCCGCGGGCGCAGGCCGAAGACGGCCGCAGAGAGCGGATAACGGTCGGGGAGCGCCGCGGGAACCGTCCTGCGGCCGCTCTACGATGGGAAGGTGGGACTGAGCCTCCTCGCGGGGCCTGCAAACGCGGGCAAAGTCGCGCTTCTGCTCGAGCGCTATCTGGCGCGCCTCGAGGACGAGCCGTATCTGATCGTGCCGAACGCATCGGACGTCGACCGAGTCGAGCGCGACCTGCTCGACCGGTGCGGCTGCCTCCATAGCGGCTCGATCGGGACCTTCGACGACCTCTTTCGGTCGCTCGTCCGGAACGACCCGGCGCAGCGCCCGGTCGCGACCGATGCGCAAAAGGCGTTGATCGTGCGACGCGCGCTCGCGGGGGCTTCGCTGAACGGCCTCGCGCGTTCCGCCCGCACCGGCGGCTTCGCGGACACCTTGCTCGCGACACTCGGTGAGCTCGAATCAGGGCTGCTCGACCCGGGCGACCTGTCGGGCGATCTCGCGGGGCTGTATGCCGCCTATCGCGCCGAGCTCGACCGGCTCGGGCTCTGGGATCGAGATCTCGTCCGTCGCCGCGCAGCCGAACGAATCGCCTCCGACCTCGACGCGTGGCACGGCGAGCCCGTGTTCGCCTACGGGTTCGAGGACCTCACCGGGGCCGAGTGGACACTGCTCGAGGCGCTCTCGGGCCGCACGGACGTGCAGGTGTCGCTGCCGTATGAGCCTGGCCGTGTGGCGTTCGCATCGCTGCGGCGCACCGTCGACGATCTGGCCGCGCTCGCCGACGGACGGATCGAGGAGCTCGCGCCAAGGTCGGCCGAGTACGCGCATCCCGCGCTTGCGCACCTCGAGCGCGCACTCTTCGACGAGTCGCCGCCACCGCCGCCCGGGCTCGACCAGGCGGTGCGCTTCTTCGAGGGAGCCGGCAGGCGCGGAACGCTTGAGCTCGTCGGTGAGGAACTACTCGCGCTGATTCGCGGCGGCGTCGCGCCGGACCGGATCGCTCTCGTCGCCCCGTCCGTCGACCAGTGGCGCGCGCCGCTCGAGACCGTGCTCGGCGGGCTCGGGATTCCCTATGCGGTCGAGTCGCGGGTGCGTCTCGGCGGCACGCCGTTCGGTCACGCGCTCCTGCAGTTCCTGCGCTACGCGTGGCTCGAAGGCGGCCGTCGCGAGCTCTTCACGTTCCTGCGCTCGCCGTATTCCGGCATCGGGCGCGCCTCCGTCGACTACGTCGAGGGTCGGCTGCGCGGCCGCGCGATCGCCTCGCCGCGGCGGGTCGAGGAGGAGACCGAGAAGCTGCGCGAAGCGCCGGTGCCGATGCTCGCCGACCTGCGGGCGGCCGAGTCGCCTGTCGACGGCGTGCGCGCGCTCATCCGCTCGATGCTGCGGGCCGCGTACGGCACGGAGGCCCCGCCCGCCGGCGAGTCGTCGCGCCTCGATCTGCGCTCCTACAACGCTGCGCTGCGGTTGCTCGACGAGCTGAACGGGTTCGCCGGGCTCGGCGAGGACGTCGGCCGCGACGATGTCGTCTCGGGCCTCGAACGTGCAGAGGTGCGGCTCGCCTCGGCGCAGGAGGCGGGCCGTGTGGCCGTGCTCGATCTCCTTCGTGCCCGCACGCGGCGCTTCGAGGTGGTCTTCCTGCTCGGGCTCGAGGAAGGCTCGCTGCCGCGCCGCACGCGGGTCTCGCCGTTCCTCGACGACGACGCCCGGCGGGAGCTCGGGGGTCGCCTCGAGCGGCCCGATCAGGTCAGTCGCGACCGCTACCTCTTCTACACCGCGTGCACGCGCGCGACGCGCAAGCTCTACCTCGTCCGCGAGGCGGCGACGGACGAGGGCGCGCCGCGCGAGCCTAGCCCGTTCTGGGACGAGGTCGCCGCCGTCTTCGACCCTGAAGACGTCAGCCGCGCAACTGCGCGCCGGCCGCTCTCTGCGCTCACCTGGCCGCTCGACACGGCGCCGTCCGACCGCGAGCGCATGCGAGCGCTCGCGCGCCTCTCGGTCGACGAGCTCGACGCGGCCCGCGCCCTGGCCGACGCGAACGATTGGGAGCGGCGCCTCACACGTGCGCGCACCGCATTCCGCCGCGAGACGAAGCTGACGAACCCCGTCCTGCTCGAGTGGCTCGGCACGAAGACGACGTTCGGTGTCACCGAGCTCGAGCGCTACGCCGACTGCTCGTCGGCGTGGCTGCACGAGCGCATCGTCTC
>JBAQHS010000104.1:0-11222 GCA_049288455.1 Gaiellaceae bacterium
GTCCTCGCCGTCGTTCCAGAGCTCCTCGTGCATCTTCTCGCCGGCCCGTGAGCCGACGAACTCGATCTTGATCTGCTCCTGGGTGCGGCCGGACAGCTCGATCATCTGGCGGGCGAGGTCGAGGATCTTGACCGGCTGGCCCATATCGAGCACGTAAACCTGGCCCTTGCCGCCCATCGCGCCGGCCTGGATCACGAGCGACGAGGCCTCGGGGATCGTCATGAAGAAGCGCGTCATCTCGGGATTCGTGACCGTGACAGGCCCGCCGCGCTCGATCTGCTTGCGGAAGATCGGGATCACCGAGCCCGACGAGCCGAGGACGTTGCCGAAGCGCACCGCGACGAACCGGGTGTCGACCTCGGGGTGCAACGCGAACGACTCGATGATCCACTCACACACCGCCTTCGACTGCCCCATCACGTTCTTCGGGTTCGCCGCTTTGTCGGTCGAGATGAGAACGAACCGCTCGACGCCGAACTCAACAGCAACCTCCGCGATCGCGCGCGTCGCAAGCACGTTGTTCGCCACCGCCTGCAACGGGTTCGCCTCGAGCATGCCGACGTGCTTGTACGCGGCCGCGTGGAACAGCACCTGCGGCCGGTAGCGCTCGAACACCTGGCGCATCTTCGCGCGGTCGCCGCTGTTTGCGAGCACAGGGATTGCGGCGGTGAAGTCGCGCTCGTCGACGAGTTCACGCTCGATCTCGAAGAGCGCCGACTCACCCTTGTCGACGAGCACGATCCGCGCCGCACCGAGCCGGGCCAGCTGCCGACAGAGCTCCGAGCCGATCGAGCCGCCGGCGCCGGTGACGAGCACGGTCTTGTCCTTCACGTACGTGGAGATCGACTCGAGGTCGACCTCGACTTGCTGACGGCCGAGCACGTCCTCGACCTGCACCGAGCGGATCTGCCCGGCGAGGTTGAGGTCGCCGGCGATCAACTCATGGAGCCCCGGCAGGGTCTTCACCGGGACGTTCGCGGCCGTGCACGTATCGACGATCGTTCGCCGAACACCACCGGGTGCCGACGGGATCGCGATCAGCACCTCGTCGGGTTTGTTGTCGCGCAGAAGGTGCGCGAGATCGTCGGTCGTCCCGAGGATCTTCACCCCGTGGATACGGTCGCCGCGCTTGCGTGGGTCGTCGTCGACGAACCCGATCGGCGTGTAGTGCAGTTGGCGGTTGCGCTGCATCTCGCGCACCATCAGCTGCCCCGCGTCGCCGGCACCGATGATCAGCACCTCCTTGCCGCGCGCAACGAGCCCCCCGAGCGGCCGTTCGATCAGGGAGCGCGCGAGCAGGCGCGTGCCTGCGATGAACGCGAGCAGCAACAGGTAGTCGAAGACGGCGACCGAACGCGGCAGGCGCGACGTGTGAGCCGGCGGGAATGCGTAGAGCACGAGATAGGCAATCAGCGACCCGGCCGTGACACCGCGGGCGGCGCCCCACATGTCGCGTGTCGACACGTAGCGCCACCAGCGGTTGTAGAAGCCGAAGACGACGAACGCCGCGAGTTGGATGCCGACGACGAGCGCAACGACCCGCCAGTCGAGCAGGTGGCGGTAGTAGACCGGAACCGACTTGTCGAAGCGGAGGAAGAACGTCAGCCGCCAGGCCGCGGCGATCAGGACGGCGTCGAAGACGAGCTGCCAGACCCGGTGCCGGTTGACCGGAAGCCGAATCATGGCGCGGGCTCGCGCGTCACCGGGCGACGAGGTTCGAGGCGCGCTTCAGGACCGAGACGACCTCGGCCTGCTGCTCCTCGGTGATCCCGGCCCACAGTGGCAGGCAGAGATTCTCGCGCGACGCCTTCTCGGTCTCCGGGAAGTCGCCCTCGGCGTGCCCGAGATAGCGGAGCGCCGGCTGCAGGTGCAGCGGCGGCTGGTAGTACACGGCGAATCCGATGTCGGCCTCCGCGAGCGCTGCGGCGAGACGGTCGCGCTCCGGTGAGCGGACGCAATACGCGTGGTAGACGTGACCGGGCTCGTCGACCGGCGTCTCGACAAGCCCAGCGAGCAGATCGGTGTAGCGCGCGGCAGCTTCGCGGCGTTGCGCGTTCCAGTCGGTCAGGTGCTGCAGGAAGATGCGCAGGAACGACGCCTGCATCGCGTCGAGCCGCGAGTTGTAGCCCACGTAGAGAAATTCCTTCTTCGACTCCGAGCCGTGGAAGCGGAGCATGCGAAGCCGCTGCGCAAGCTCGGCGTCGTTGACGGCGATCAAGCCGCCGTCCCCGAGCGCGAAGAGATTCTTCGTCGGGAAGAAGCTGAAGGTCGATGCGATGCTCGTCGCGATCCCGCCCGCGCCGAAGGCCTGCGCGGCGTCCTCGATCACCGGTAGCCCGAGCGCACTGAAATCGGGAGCGGGCCGGCCGAAGAGGTGGACCGGCATGATCGCCTTCGTCCGCTCGGTGATGCGACGCTCGACATCGGCAACGTCCAGGTTGAGCGTCGTCGCATCGATCTCGGCGAAGACGGGTGTCGCGCCACGACGCGCGATCGCCTCGGCCGTCGCGTAGAACGTGAACGCCGGGCAGATCACCTCGTCGCCCGGACCGATCTCCATCGCGTCCATGACGAGCACGAGTGCATCGGTGCCGTTCGCGCAGCTGACCGTGTCCTCCACCCCGAGGAGCGCGGCAGCCTCGCGCTCGAACGCGTCGACCTCCGGCCCGAAGATGAATCGGCCGGACTCGAGCGTCCGCGCGAACGCCTCCTTCAGCTCTGGAATGAGCGGCGCGTACTGCGCCCTGACGTCAACGTGGGGGATCGACATTGCTGGAGGGCATCGTACCGAGGCGGCGGCGACGCACCACCAGGTACGCGACGATCAGCACGATCCCTGCAACCACGGCCAGTTCGACGTAGCGGAAGTCGTGGTGGAGCTTCGTATAGCTGCGGCCGAGCCCCCAGCCGGCACCGGCGAGAGCGAAGCACCAGAGCGCGTTGCCGACGAGCGTGAGGACGTTGTAGCGGCGGAACGGCATCTCGAAGACGCCTGCCGGGATCGAGATGAACGACCGCGCGACCGGGGTGATGCGGCCGATGAAGACCGCCCAGTCGTCCCAACGCGCAAACCAGCGGTCGGCCCGGTCGAGCGTGGCCGGGCTGAGGTGGAAGTACCGGCCGTGCTGCTCGAGAAACGGCCGGCCGCCGTGGTCGCCGATCCACCAGCCGGCGATCGAGCCCAGCTGGTAGCCGGCGATTCCCGCGACGACGACCGCCAGGTAGGCCGTGAAGCCGGTCGTGTGCCAGCCGAGGACATCGACGCGATGCGCGAGGGCGCCCGAGGCGAGCGCACCTCCGTAGACCATCACGAGCTCGCTCGCCGCCGGGAAGACGGCGTCGATCAGCATCAGGCCGAAGACGGCAAAGACGCCGTAGTGGGCGAGCCAGACGGTCACAGCGCGCGACTCTAGTTACTTGCGCCTGAACGCGAACTGAGTGGCGAGGTCGGACGTGCCGACGTCACTCGTCGCGAATACGTGGGCGACATAGGTGCCGTCGTACGCTCGCGCGCCGTGGGTGAGCCGGCCGTCCCAGACGAGCGACTGGCTACCTGTACCGAGGCTGGCGGCCGGAAGCGCCCGCACGAGCACGCCCGTCTTCGTCTCGATCTGCAGCCGCACCTTGGCTGCGCGCGCGAGCGTGAAGCGGATCGCGGCTCTCGCGTGAGCGAGCTGCGGCGCTGCAAGCGCACGCAGCGTCGTGTCGTAGCGGAACGGTCGATCGATCGTCGAGACGCGTCCCAGGTCGTCGGTGGCGCTGACCGTCCAGTGCCA
This sequence comes from Gaiellaceae bacterium, assembly GCA_049288455.1. Taxonomy (GTDB): domain Bacteria; phylum Actinomycetota; class Thermoleophilia; order Gaiellales; family Gaiellaceae; genus PALSA-600. The sequence goes on from JBAQHS010000104.1 coordinate 3,777, forward strand.
GGTTCCCTCCGCGTCGAAGGCCGAGTAGGTGAACGGGTACGTGCCCGGATCGTGCTTCACGGCAGCTTCGAGCACGCGCGGGACACCGTCCGGCCCGACGAGCTGCGCGGTCACGACAGACGGTCGCACGATCTTGTACCCGAGCGACTCGACCGTCTGGCCCGGCTCGCCGTTCAGCAGCGGCAGCGGAGGCGGCGGCGCGTACACGCCGAAGTACTGGACGAGCAACGCCTCCTTGACGGCACGCTCACCACCTGGATCGCTCGGCCGGTTGAGCAGCTGCCCGTCGAACGCGACGGTGACCGACCCGCCGAAGTCGACGGCCGACGCTGTGACGGCGCCGAGGCGCTGCATCGTCTGCGCCAGCTCGAAGGTCGTGAGCCCGACGCTGTACCCGGGCTGGCTCCCGTCGACGGCGACCAGGATCACGCGCCCGTCCGCAAGTTGCCCGACGCCGGCGCGCGGATCGCGCTCGGTCACCTGATCGTTCGTGAAGTCCTCGAGCGAGCGGAAGACTGCCTTCGCGTTCCGCACGAGCACGGGCCCCCCACCGAGAGCCGAGACCATTCCTGTCCACGCGGGCTGGAGGATCAGCCGCGCCGTGAGCGCCGTCCCGACCGGCGCCTCGGCCTGGAGGGCTGCGACGAGCGACGGTCCCGCCGCCATCAGGACAGCACCGGCCGCGGGGATCGCGGTGCCCCCGCCGGTCGCGGTCGCGGTCACGGTCGCCGTGAGATCGGTGTTTGGTGCGGCCACGGGAAACGCGTCGAGCACGACCTCGGCTGCTCCCGCGACGACCGGCGTCCTCGCGCCATAGGCGGGCGTGAAGAGGATCGCCTCCCCAGGCTTCGGCGTCTCGTTGAGCCCCGCGAGCGGCCTGCGCTGCCCCGTGCCGCGCCAAGTGCCGAAGAACTTGACACGGTCGACGTGCAGCAGGCCGGCCGAGTCGATGCCGATCGACGAACGCGTCGAGAGCGGCGGATGCGCGAGCACGCCCCCTGACATGAAGATCCCGGACGGCTGCCCGTCTTTCGCGCTGAAGAGGTCGCCGTTGATCCCGGCGACGGTCGCGCGGCTCGAGACGTCCTTCTCGATCTGCGTCACACGCTCGCGGCCGCCCGTCACGGTCGCGCGGCCGAGCACCGGGGCGAGTTGGTAGAGGCCGGCCGGATCGGGCTTGGGCGCGGTGAGCACGGAGAGGACGACCGGGCCGTGCGGCGTGAACTGCACCGTCTTTGCGAACGTCAGCCCGGGCAGCAGCTCGGGCGGCGGGACCGGCGGTGCCGCCTGCGCGGATGCGAGCAGGGCCGCGCACGAGAGGAAAGCGGCGGAGAGCAGGGCAATCGTCGCAGCGCGGCGCAGCATGACCCCGGCCGAGACTAGCCGCTCGGGCAGACACTGGCGGCGCGCTTGCCCAAAACGGCTGCGCAGGTTTGAGGCATTACGTTCGTCTTACCTCCGGCTCGCATACCGCCAACAGGTCGTGGGGAGGGTCCGAAGTGATCTCACGTCAACCCTGGAGGGAATGCACATGCGCAAATTGACCTACGCCGTCGCGGCAATCGTCGCACTCGCCGTGACGAGCTACGCGGTGGCGGACGGGATCGAGGGCGCGAAGAGCTCGAAGCTGGTCGCCGGCACGTTCACGGCTTCCGCGACCAGCACCTCGACTCGGACGTGCACCACGACCGACGGCAAGACGATCGTGGTCACCGACGGGCGCTACACCGGAGCGGCATCGGGTGATCCTGACCTGACCGGCCCGATCACCCTGCGGGCGCGCAGCATCATCAACACGACCGACTCGGTCGGCGTCGTCAACGGCAGCTTCCGGATCGACGTTGCAGCGAGCCGTGACACGCAAGGTGCGTACTCGACCGTGTACGACCACGGCACGATTGCCGGCCTTGCCACCGGGAAGGCGCATCAGCCGAACGCACGGCTCGTCGCCAATCTCTCGGCGACCTTCGTGCCGGCAGCCACCTTCATGAACGGCAAGCTCGGCGGCGGAACCGCCGCCGGCTCGGCCGTCGAGCTCGGCGCCGGCTCGTGCCGGCCGTCGCGCACAACGACTGAGAAGAGCGGAGCACGCGGCACCATCTCGGCGATCTCGACCACCTCGATCACCGTGGCCGGGCTCACCTGCGCGATCCCGTCCGACAAGTCGGCGGATGTGAACGCGAAGTTCAAGCAGAACGACGCAGCGGAGATCCACTGCGCGCTTCAGAGCGGAACGAACACGCTCACGCAGATCGAGCATCGCGACCACCACTAATCGCGAGGCGAACCAGCGGAGGGCTCCAGGTGGTCAGCCATCTGGAGGCCCTCCGCTACGGTTCTCGCTGTGAGCGACACGCGCACCGCCCTCATCGAAGACCTGATGGCGCGGTTCCCGCACATCCCGCCGGAGGCGGTGGTGAAGGAGGATCTCCTCCGCACCGGGATCGACTTCGACACCTCTGCGCTCAGCGACAACCTTGACGGCGAGATCAAGCCGAAGTCGTACTTCATCTTCTCGTTCGACCAGAAGCCCCTCACCGAGCTCGGCGAGGCTGCCCTGCGCCGGCCACCGGAAGAGATCGCGCTCGGCGGCGGCCCCTATGGCCTCCGGCGCACGATCGTCTCCGTGCGCGTCAACCCCGACTCGCCGTACCGCGTTGCCCGCGACGGTGACGGGACGCTTCGCATGTCGCTCGAGGGCCGCGACCTCGCCGATGTGACGTTGCCGCCGATGCCGGAGTACTACCGGCACGAGCTCGCGAACGGCAAGACGGTGATGGAGACCGCGCCGACGATCCAGTGGGGGTACCTGATCTACCTCACGGTGCTTCGTCTCTGCCAGTACTTCGGGGCGAAGGAAGAGTGCGGCTTCTGCGACATCAACCACAACTGGCGCCAGCACAAGCGAGAGGGCCGCCCCTACACCGGCGTGAAGCCCGTGGACGACGTCCTCGAGGCGCTCGCGATCATCGACCGCTACGACACCGCGAAAGTCTCGAAGGCGTACACGCTCACCGGCGGCTCTGTCACGAGCACGGTTGACGGGCTGGCAGAAGCAGATTTCTACGGGCGCTACGCCGAGGCGATCGAGGACCGGTTCCCCGGCCGCTGGATCGGCAAGGTCGTGGCGCAAGCCTTGCCGCGGGCCGACGTGCAGCGCTACAAGGACTACGGGATCACGATCTACCACCCGAACTACGAAGTCTGGGACAAGCGGCTCTTCGAGATCATCTCGCCGGGCAAGGAGCGCTATGTCGGCCGCGAAGAGTGGCACCGCCGCATCCTCGACGCGGCGGAGGTCTTCGGGCCGCGCTTTGTGATCCCGAACTTCGTCGCCGGTGTCGAGATGGCCGAGCCGTTCGGGTTCAAGACGGTCGACGAGGCAATCGCATCGACCACCGAGGGACTCGACTACTTCATGAGCCGCGGGGTGACGCCGCGCTTCACGACCTGGTGCCCGGAGCCGTCGACGCCGCTTGGCCGCGACAACCCGAACGGGGCGCCGCTCGAGTACCACATTCGCCTTCTCGAGGCGTATCGGGCGACACTCGACAAGCACGGTCTGAAGCCACCGCCCGGGTACGGCATCGCAGGCGCCGGCAACGCCGTGTTTTCGGTGAGCTCGTTCATGGACACGCTCGATCCCGAGGAGGTCACCGTCGAGGAGGCCGTTCCGGCGTGAGCGCGCGCATCACGGTCGACGACGCGCGGACGCTCTGGAACGAGGCGTCCGATGCGGAGCTGCGGGAGCTCGCTCAGGCGGCGCGGAACCAATGGCACGAGCCGAACCACGCCACCTACATGGTGATGCGGATCATCAACTACACGAACGTCTGCGTCGCGCAATGCGACTACTGCGCGTTCTACGTCCTGCCGAACCAGGACGGCGGGTACGTGCTCAGCCGCGGTGATGTCTTCTCGAAGATCGACGACCTGCTCGACGTCGGCGGCGACCTGGTCGCGTTCAACGGGGGCTTCAACCCGAAGCTGCCGCTCGAGTTCTACTGCGACCTCTTTGCCGCGGTGCGCGAGCGCTACGGCGATCGCGTCGAGTTCTACGCCCTGACGATCGCCGAGTTCGTCTACCTCGCCGACCGGGCCGGCCTGACCCACGCGGAGGCAGCGGCGCGACTGCGCGATGCCGGCGTGCATTGGATCACCGGCGGCGGCAGCGAGATCCTCACGGAGGACTTCCGCAAACGGCACGCCAAGTTCAAGTACACGGTGCGGGAGTACTTCGAGGCACAGCGCGCGATCGTCGAGAGCGGCATGAAGACGACCGCCACGATGGTGATCGGCTTCGACGAGACGCTCGACGAGCGGCTCGAGCATCTGCAACGCACACGCGACTTCCAGGACGAGACGGGCGGTCTGTTCTCGTTCCTCTGCTGGACCTACAAGCCGTACGGCACGGCGTTTGCCGGCGTCGAGATCGCGCCCGAGGAGTACTGGCGGCACATCGCGCTCTCGCGCATCTTCCTCGACAACGTGAAGCACATCCGCACCTCGGTGCTGACCCAGAACGCCGACGCGTTTCGCGCGCTCGACTACGGCGCCGACGACTTCGACTTGCCGATCGAGGACGAGGTGACACAGAAAGCCGGCGCGACGATCGAGCTCGACCTCGAGAGCCTGCTCGCCGTGCCACGCTCACTTGGCTACACGGTCGAGTACCGCCGCGCCGAGCGGCCCACTGCGCTGACTGCGTAGCCCGCGTGAGCTGACGGCTACCGCGTGAGATGATCAGCGCGCTCGCGCTGTCCATCGAACCGGAGGACGTCATGGCCGTGAAGCTCCACCGCTGCCCCAGCCAGTGGGCCAAGTTCAAGAGTCACCCGTGCTGGAAGGTGCAGAAGGCACTCGACGAGCAGGGGATCGACTACGAGGTCGTACCCGGCCCGTGGCCGAGCAGGAAGAAACGCGTCGCGCTGATCGAGGGGACCGGCCAGACCCAGTACCCCGCGATCGAGTTCGAGGACGGCAGCTGGTACCGCGAGCAGTCGGCCGACATGGAGCGCACGATCCGCGACGGGCGGCTCGACGAGAAGCGCGGCGCAGCCGTTTAGAGCGACTGCGCGCGGAGCCAGGCGAGGACGGCGTCTGCCACGTCGGGCCAGCCGCTGTCGAGCGCGAGGGAGTGCCCGCGGTCCGGGAACTCCTTCAGCTCGGTGACCGCTCGGGATCGGCGGTACTGCTTCAGCGTCGACCGCGTGATCGCGGCGGGAACTGTGTGGTCGCGGCCGCCTGCCGTGAGGAGAAGCGGCCCGCGGGAGGCGTTGCCGGTGTTCACCTTCGCGGGTGAGTGTGGCGTGAGGTTTGCCATCGCAGCCTCGAAGAGCGGCTTCCCCGGAGACGGCGTCGCCCAACGCTCGTACAGCTCCGCGGACTCGGCGGCCGGAATCGCGTTCCCGAACCCGTAGCGAAACTGCTCGGCGGTGAGCGAGACGGCACGCTTCTTGTTCGCCGGGTTACGCAGCGCGATCGACGCGACGCGCAGCGCCGAAAGCGGCAGGAAGACGACGCCCTTGATCGGCGCTGCGTCGATTCCCACTGCTGCGGATGCCAGACCGTCGCCGAGCAGCCTCTGCGCAATCAGCCCGCCGAACGAGTGGCCGATCACGATCGGCTTTGCGGGCAGCGCCTCGATGATCCGCGCGTAGTGGGTAACGACGTCCTGGATACCGTGCCCGGCAACCTGGTCCGGCTGCGCGCGGGTCGCCTCGACGGTCTCGCCGTCGCCGGGCCAGCCGGGCGCGACCGGCGCGTAGCCCTCTTTCCTAAAGCGATCGAGCCAGGGCTCCCAGGAGCTCGCATGCAGCCAGAGGCCGTGGACGAAGACGACGGGCGTCGGGAGAGACTCAGCTGCCATATGTCAGTTTCGCGCACGCACGAGCGCCGCGCAAATCAGACAACCGCGCCGGCCGCGGACACGAAGCGCAGCTCCGGCACCTCGTCGAGCTCGCCCACGTCGCGCGCCAGCTCGAGGAAGGTGTAGAGCCCTGCGCGCTCGCGCGGGCCGAAGCGGTAGCGAAGCTTCTCGAAGTAGCGGGCGAGGAAGCCGGCGGGATACCCGTAGCGGTCAGCCGACTCGTAGGCGAGCTGCTCGGGAGCGGCGCGCGCGGCACGCACCGACTCGACAAGCGCGTCCTCGAGCTCGACGAGGCCGGGATGCGCCGGTTCGGGCGCAGCCCAGACAGCGAACACCATCGGCAGGCCCGTTCGTTCGAGCCATAGACGACCGAGGTCGTGATGGGGCGTCGGATCCTCGAAGGCGGACTTCAGTGCAGCGTCGCCGATCAGGAGCTTCGCCTCGGCGTCCTCGCCGAGCGGAACATGCACCGCGTCAGGAAAGAGCACCTTGGTGAGAACGACCGACGTCGCGGACTCAGGCGTGACCGCGACCGTGCGAATCTTCTCGAGCGGCGTCTTCGAGATCAGCTGGATCGACTCGACCGCCCCCTCGCTCGAGACGCAGAGACGCGGCAGCAGCCGCAGGGTGTCGGCATTGCGCGCGTACTCGATCGAGGAGATCGGCGCGACGTCCAGCTCCCCGGCGACGAGGCGCCGGTTCAGCTCGGTCGGAACACCGACGATCTCCTCGACCGCCGCGTCAAGCCGAAAGAAGACGGGCGCCATGTTCACGTACCCGATGCGCCCGAGCTTGATCACCGACGGCTCCATCAGCCGGCGCGGTCCACAACGGCGTATGTCAACGCTTCCAGCTCCTCGCGGTGTGAGTGCGCGTCGAGGAACGAGCGCGCGCGAGCAGCGTAGTCGAGTGCCGCCTCGCGGGAGCGCGCGATCGCGTCGGTCGAGGCGACGCGGACGAGCGCACCATCCAGCGGGCCGCCGGCGAGCGCCGCTCGAACCACCTCGTCCTGTGCGGCGGCGAGCAGGAGCGGCATCGTCGGCGTGCCCTCGCGCAAGTCGGTGCCGGGAATCTTCCCCGTCTCCTGCGTCTGTCCGGCGCAGTCGAGGATGTCGTCGGCGATCTGGAACGCGATGCCGAGCGCTGCGCCGTAGGAGCCAAGCCGCTCATCGCCGCCGGACCCGAGCAGGCAGGCCGCCTCGATCAGCTTTCCGGTCTTCAGTGAGCAGCGCTCCAGGTAGGCCTCGACGGGAGTGTCCGGATCGTGCGTCTGCAGGCTCTGCATCGCCTCCCCGCGCGCGAGACACAGAGCCGCATCGGCGAGCGTCTTCACGGCCCGCTCGTCACCGGTCTCGGTGAGGACCGAGAACGCGCGTGCGTAGAGGTAATCGCCGGCGGCTTTCGCCGCGTCGGCGCCGTAGACCGACCAAGCGGCCGGCAGGCCGCGCCGAAGGCGCGCGCCGTCGACGAGGTCGTCATGGACGAGTGTCGCCATGTGGACGAGCTCGACGGCGACCCCGGCCGCGACGGGCGGCGGCCCGTCTGCCGTCAGGAAGCAGAGGAGTGGCCGCAGGCGC
>JBAQHS010000105.1:0-9028 GCA_049288455.1 Gaiellaceae bacterium
ATGAAGAGCTCGGTGACCCGCGCGTTCTCGATCTCGCCGTTTGCGCGGCACCAGGCGATCTGCTGGCCCTTCTTCAGCGTCCCGTGGCGGACGCGGAGCAGGGCGAGCCGGCCGACGTACGGCGAGGCGTCGAGGTTCGTGACAAGCGCCTGCAGCGGATGGTCGGGGTCGTACGAGGGTGGCGGGATCGTCTCGAGGATCGTCTGGAAGAGCGGCTCGAGATCGTCGGCGAGGTCGTTCGGATCGACGCCGGCGCGACCGTCGCGCGCGACCGCGTAGATGATCGGGAACTCGATCTGCGCCTCGGTGGCGTCGAGGTCGAGGAAGAGCTCGTAGACCTCGTTCACGACCTCTTCGACGCGCGCGTCAGGCCTGTCGACCTTATTCACGACGAGCACGACCGGGAGGCGCCGCTCGAGCGCCTTGCGCAGCACGAAGCGTGTTTGCGGGAGCGGGCCCTCCGACGCGTCGACGAGCAGCAAGATGCCGTCGACCATCGTCAGCCCGCGCTCGACCTCGCCGCCGAAGTCGGCGTGGCCGGGCGTGTCGATGATGTTGATCTTCACGTCGTCGCGCTGAACGGAGGTGTTCTTGGCGAGGATCGTGATGCCCTTCTCGCGCTCGAGGTCGCCCGAGTCCATGACGCGCTCGGCGACATCCTGGTTCTCGCGGAACGAGCCGGACTGCCAGAGCATCGCGTCGACGAGGGTCGTCTTGCCGTGGTCGACGTGGGCGACGATCGCGACGTTGCGCAGGTCATTCCGCTGGGCGAGAGGCTTCTTGGTCACGGCGGGGCAGGGTAGCGGGGCCCGCCCGCCCGACCGGACGCGGCCGGTGTCAGACACACGCACGAAACACGAACGAAACGCTGACGGCGCGGTTTACGCACGGCTTACCCGGTGTTCGTTTGCTCCTCACCAATCGCGACCATGGTGAGCCCGAAGCATCGAACGCCCCTCGATCACTCGGAGATGACTCACATGCGCAAGCTCCTCCTGCTCGCAGCACTCACCTTGACGGCGATCGCGATTGTCCCGGTCGCCGCGATGGCGGCCACGCCGATCGATACCGTGAAGGCCGATCTCACGAAGCTCTCGACCGATGTCCAGACCAAGCACGACGCGGTCGTTGCCGACGCGCAGAAGCTCCAGGCTGATGCGACGTCGTTCCTCGGGACGTCCGACAAGAAAGCCGCCCGTGCGGCGATCAAGGCGGATGCCCGGAAGCTGACGACCGACTGGCACTCGTTGCTCGCAGTCTGTCTTGCGGATCGCGCACAGCTTCACCAGGACATCGCTGCCGCCCGCGCCGCAGGCGCCGGTGGCGACGGCCAGCTTCGCCTCCTCGTCCGGCAGGCGAATCTGACGATTCGTGCGACGAACCTCGAAATGCGTGCCGCGGTTGCACGCGCCCGCGCAGCCGTCGTCGGGCTCCGCGCAAGCTTCAAGGCAGCCGGCCAGCAGGCCCCGGTCGTGCCGCTGCCGCCCGCGACTCCCTAACGCGCGTCGCCCGGGGGGTCGGCTCGGCAAGTCAGCTGAGCCGACCCCTACGCGCGCCTAGACTCCCGTGATGAGCGGGGTGCACCTCGGCGCCGGCGCGCCCGTACGGATCCAGCCCGCGGAGGACACCGACCGCCTCCCGCTTGCCACCCTGTTCGCCGCAGTCGCAGAGGAGCGCGACGGGATCGCGACCGAGCCGCCGGTGGACGTCGAGGCGCGCGCGGCGAGTTGGACCCTCGACGGCACCCTCGTCGCCGTGGCGGGCGACCAGATCGTCGGCTCGTTGCACGTCGATGCGAGCAGGTTCGGGTTCGGCGAGATCGGCATGGCCGTCGCGCGCGACTGGCGCGGGCGTGGTGTGGGAACGGCGCTACTCGCCGCTGCGATCGAGTGGGCCCGCGAGCGTGGGCTCCACAAGCTCAGCCTCAGCGTCTTCGCGCACAACGCAGGCGCGATCGGGCTTTACCGCAAGGTCGGCTTCGTGGAGGAGGGCCGCCGCGTGAAGCACTACCGCCGTGCGAGCGGCGAGCTCTGGGACGTGATCGAGATGGGACTCCTCCTGTAGGAGGGGTTAGTGCGCTTCGACCGCCGCGAGCTGCCCGCAAGCCGCGGCGATGTCCCGTCCACGCGTCAGGCGAACGGTGGGTGAGAAGCCGGCCCGGTGGAGCGAGTTCTTGAACTCCGCGATCGTCTCTCGCGACGAGCCGTCGAACATGCCGGTGGGGTTGTACGGGATCATGTTCACCTTGAAGATCTTCGGGTCGAGGATCTTCGCCAGGCCGCTCGCGTGCGCGAGTGAGTCGTTGACGCCGGCGAGCATCACGTACTCGACGAACACCTTGCGGTGGCGGAGCTCGTAGTACCGGACGCATTCACCGATCACTTCCTCAAGGGGGTACCGGTCGTTCACCGGCATGATCTCGCTGCGAAGCGCGTCGGTTGGCGCGTGTAGCGAAAGCGCAAGCCGGACCGGCTCGTCGACCTCGTCGATGAATCGCGTCAGGCCCGGGAGCCAGCCAACCGTCGAGATCGTCGTGCGACGGTGCGTGACGCCGAGATCGGGAAGGCGCCGCGCCGCCGCGACCACGGCGTCGAAGTTGAGCATGGGCTCGCCCATGCCCATGAAGACGACGTGGTCGATCGGCTCGATGCGCCGAAAGTGCAGGGCTTGATCGAGGATCTCCCAGACTGTGAGGTTGCGACGGAAGCGCATCTGCCCTGTCGCGCAAAACGTGCACGTGAGCGGGCAGCCTGACTGCGACGAGATGCACACGGAGCGTCGGCCGTCGCGATAGCGCATGAGCACCGCCTCGACCGGATGGCCGTCGTGCGTGTGGAAGAGCGCTTTCACGGTGCCGTCGGCGGAGTGCGCGTCGTGCACGAGCTCGAGCGTCGAGAACGGGACGCGCTCCTCGAGCACCGCACGATTCGCGGTCGACAGGTTCGTCATCTCTGCGTAGGACGCCGTCCCGCGGGCCGTCCACTCCCAGACCTGGCGCGCCCGGTAGTCGGCCTCGTTCGCGAGGGCGTCGGAGACGAGATCGAGATCCATGGAGGACACGGTACCGGCCGATCATGCTCGTAGATTGACGCCAAGATGAGGCTTGCCGTCGTCGTTCTCATCCCGCTCTTGCTCGCGACAGTCGCCGCGGGTTGCGGGAGCACGCGAACCATCACCCATACCGTGACCGTTCACACGCAGCTCGCGGTTCAGTCCCCGGACCAGCGGTTCTATGGACAGGTGACCTCGCTCGTCCGGTCGGGTGCGCGCTACGAGTTGAGGTTCGACCCGTCGTGGTTTCTCTCCGGTGTTACCGCGAACACCGCGTCGGCCGCCGACTCGGGCACACCATGCACCCCGACCGCATGCCCGCCCGTCGCGAACGACAATTACACGCTCGACGAAGGGCACCGGGTCCTGACCTTCATCGTCCCAGCCGACGTACGAGGCACCGTGTTGGTGCGACGAAGGACAAATGCAAGTCCCTTCCCTGCTTCGTCGATCACGGTTGAGCAGCTCGCGCAGATCGTCGCGCGGCGGAGCCGGCTGAAGCTGTTCGAGCCGCTCTCGTCAGGCGTCTGGCTGCTCGTTCACATCGACACCGTCCGTAGCTTCGCTCAGCAATACCATCCCTAGCGAGACGCAGCGCGGAGCCAGGCGACCACATCGGCCGCATTGCGGTCCGGCGGGAACACCGGGTAGAAGACCTTCACGATCACGCCGTCCTCGGCGATCAGCGCGAGCCGCTTGTAGAGCGTCTCGCCCGCGATCTCGAAGGTCGGCAGATCGAGTGCGTCGCGCACGAGGAGCTCCGGGTCGGCCGCGACCGGGTAGGTGATGTGGTTGCGTGCCGCGAACTCGCGCTGGTCGTCGAGTGACTGCGACGACATCCCGGCGATGCGCGCGCCGAGCGCGGCGAGCTCGGCGGCATGATCGCGAAACGCGCACGATTGCGGCGTGCAACCGCGCGCGCCGGGTGTTTCATCCCAGCCGGGAAGCGACGGCACGCCTGGCTTGCCCGTGCGCGGATAGACGTAGAGCACCGCGCGCACGGCGCAGAGCTCGGCCAGGTCGACCGGCCCCTGCGACGAGTCGAGCACCAGCGACGGCATGCGGGCGCCGGGCAGATGGTCGGCGGCGCCGTCGTCCTCGGGGATAGGAAGGTTTGGCGGCAGCGAGTACGGATCGAAGCTCATGGCGAACCTGTAGCGGACCTCGCCGCTCGGTGCCAGATGCGTAGGATCGCACGGTGATCGACCTCCGTTCCGACACGATGACGAAGCCGTCGCCCGCGATGCGCGAGGCGATGGCAACCGCCGAGGTCGGTGACGAGCAGGAGCGCGAAGACCCGACCGTGCTCGAGCTCGAGCGGCGGAGCGCGGCGCTGCTCGGCCAGGAGGAGGCTGTGTACCTGCCGACCGCCACCATGGGCAACCAGATCGCGCTGGCCATTCTCGGGGAGCGGGGGAGCGAGCTGATCGTCGAGGAGCGCGCGCACATCATGGTGAGCGAGCTCGGCGGCGCCGCGATGCACTCCGGCCTGCAGACGCGCGGACTGCCGGGCTACCGGGGCCGGCTCACGCCCGAGCAGCTCCGGGCAACCGTCAACCCGCGCTACGACGACGATTACTGGACGCCGCCGACGTCAGTGCTCGCGGTCGAGAACACCCACAACACGGCGGGCGGGACGGTGTGGCCGCTCGCCGAGCTCCAGGCGCTCGTCGCGACGGCGCGCGAGCTCGGGCTGAAGACGCATCTCGACGGGGCGCGGCTGATGAACGCGGCCGTCGCTTCCGGTGTCGCCGCCTCCGAGATCGCGGGTGTCTTCGACACGGTCACGCTCTGTCTCTCGAAAGGCCTTGGTTGCCCGCTCGGCGCGCTGATCGCCGGCTCGCACGAGCTCATGCGCCGCGCGCGGTTCGAGAAGCACCGGTTCGGTGGTGCGATGCGCCAGGCGGGAATCGTCGCGGCAGCAGGCCTCTACGCGCTCGATCACAACGTCGAGCGTCTGGCGGACGATCATGCTCGCGCTCGGCGTCTTGCCGAAGCCTGGTCCGAAGCCGGTCTTCCCGTCGACCTCGAGCTCGTCGAGTCGAACTTCGTGCAGGTCGACGTGCGTGCGCTCGGGCTCGCCGAGGCCGACGCGCTCGAGCGCCTGCGCGGCCACGGAGTGCTGCTCTCACCGACGAAGCCCGGCACGCTGCGCGCGGTCACGCACATGGATCTCTCGGACGACGACATCGACACGGCCGCCGCCGCCGTTCCGCAAGCGCTGGAGGCGCATGTCCGCGCCTAGCGAGCTTGCTGCCGCGCTCGACCGCCTGCTCGCCGAGCGGCAGGCCGACAGGCTGCCGTCGGTGGCGGCTGCGGTGACACGCGACGGCGAGGCGGTCTGGGCGGGTGCGGTCGGCAGCGCGAACTACGCCGAAGCTCGGGACGCGACGCCCGAGACGCAGTACCGCATCGGCTCGATCACGAAGACGTTCACCGCTGTCGCGATCATGCAGCAGCGCGCCGAGGGCAAGCTCGATCTCGACGACCGCCTCGAGCAGCACATCGAAGGGATCGAGAATGGCTCTCCGACGATCCGGCGGCTGCTCGCGCACCTGTCGGGATTGCAGCGTGAGGCGGGCGAGATGTTCGTCACCGGTGAATCGCCCACCGAGGCTGATCTGATCGCGTCGATGCGAGACGTCGAGTTCGTCCTGCGGCCCGGCCAGTCACACCACTACTCGAACCTGGCGTTCGCGCTGCTCGGGCAGGTCGTGGCGCGGAAGAGCGGGCGGCCGTACATGAGCTACGTCGACGAGCGGATCCTGCAGCCACTCGGGCTCGAGCGCACGACCTGGTTGCCCCAGGCGCCTGCGGCGCAGGGGTACCTCGTCGACGAGTATGCGCGCACCGTGTGGGTGGAAGCAGAGACCGATATGGCCGGCACCGCAGCCGCCGGCCAGCTGTGGTCGACGGTTGGCGACCTCGGGCGCTGGGCGTCGTTCCTCGCGAGTGGCCACGACGACGTGCTCGCCGCCGAGCTCGTCGAGGAGATGTGGTTCCCGCAGGTGATGTACGACCCGGCCGACTGGGCGCTTGCCTGGGGGCTCGGGTTGATGCTCTACAACCACGGTGGGCGGATCTACGCCGGGCATGGCGGCGCGATGGCCGGCCACCTCGCGGGGATCTGCGTCGACCGAGTGACGAAGACCGGCGCTGCGGCACTGACAAACTCCGGCACGCGCGGGAACATGGACCTGCATGCGCTCACGCTGGCGGCGAAGACGATCGAGCTCTGGCCGGCTGAGATCGAGACGTGGCATCCCGAGGGCGAGCCGCCCGACGATGTTCGGCCGCTTCTCGGCCGCTGGTGGTCGGAGGGCAACGAGTTCGTCTTCTGGTGGCAAGGGGAGACGTTGCGCTCGAGGGTTGCAACGGCTGCGCCCGGCAAGGGCGAGACGACGTTCGCTCGCGACGGTGACGGCTGGATCGCAGCGAAGGGACGCGAGCGCGGCGAGCGGCTGCGCCGCGACGGCGACCGCATGATCTGGGCGGGTTATGCGTTCACGCGCGCCCAGGAGCCGTTCTCGCTGCTGTAGCGGCGTTGCGATCAGCTGAAGAAGTACGTCACGGCGACGGCGCCGTAGACCGCAACGAGCATGAAGCCCTCCCAGCGCTTGGACGTGCCGTCCCACACGACGACCGCGGCGAAGACGGCTGCGGCGGCCATCGTCGCCAGTTCGACGACGCGGAACGAGAGTGGCAGACCCTGGCCGACAAGGACCGAGAGCAGAGCGACGGCGGGCGCCACGAACAGGGCGACCTGCATCGACGACGTGATCGCGATCTCGGTTGCGAGTCGCGTGTTGCCACGGTGGGCGATCACGACCGCCCCACCGTGCTCCGCTGCGTTGCCGACGATCGCGACGATCACCGCGGCGATGAAGAACTCGTTGAGCCCGACGGCGTGACCGAATGCTTCCAGCGAACGGACGAGGATCTCGGAGATCAACGCGGTCGCGATTGTCGCGCAGGCGAGCAGGGTGAGCGCCTTGCGGAGCGACCAGGCATGCGCGTTCGCATCGGCTCGTTCCGTCTCGCGGTGAATGCGCAGGTTGCGTACGGTGATGAACACGTAGGCGCCGAGGAGGGCTACCGCTACGGGAATCGTGATCACGAACAGCGTGTGCCGGCTAGGGCCACCGGTCCAGCGCGGCACCGACGGGCCGAGCAGCAGCACCATGGCGCCGAGCACAGCGAAGAGTTGCCAGCGCAGCGAGCGCGCATCGACCTTGCCCTCGCCACCGAAGATCATCGCGACACCGAGCACGAGCAGGATGTTCGAGACGACCGAGCCTGCAATCGTCCCGCGCACGACGTTCGGTAGCCCGTCGGCGATTGCGAACAGCGCGATGATCAACTCGGGAGCGTTGCCGAAGCTTGCATTGAGGAAGCCGCCGACGCCGTGGCCCGTGTGCTCAGCAGCATGCTCGGTGGCTTCGCCGATCAGCCAGGCGAGCGGGAGTAGCGCGAGCGCTGCCAGCACGAAGAGCGTCGTCGGTCCGGCGTGGAAGGCAAAACGGGCGAGGACGGCGACCGGAGTGAGGGCGAGCGATGCCCAGAGGATCCTTCGCGCCACACAGCTAGCCTAGCCGCGCCGTGCTGGAAGCAGTTCTCTTCGATTGGACCAACACCCTCGTGGAGTTCACGTGGGACGACGACCTGCTCGCTGCAGGCCACGAGGCCGCGCTGGCCGCGATCGGGCGCGAGGACGACAGCGGTTTCACCGATCGCTACAGGCCGCTCGTGCTCGAGCAGGCAACGACGAGCGACGACTACGGTGACCTCCTCCGCAGCCTGCTCGGCGATCTCTCGGATGACGAGGTCGAGCGGTTCATCGACGCCGAGCACGCGGTGTGGCAACCGGCACATGCGGTGCTCGGCTCTGCGCAGGCGCTGCTCGAGTCTCTCCGGTCACGCGGGCTGAAAACCGGGATCGTCGCGAACTCATGGCCGGAGCCCGGCCGGGTCCTGCGTGCGGATCTCGATGCGTTCGGGCTGTCGCAGCTCTTCGACGTTGTTGTCTTCTCGACCGACGTCGGATTCGCGAAGCCTGCGCCGGAGATCTTCATGTGCGCGCTCGACGAGATCGGCGTCGATCCGCTCGCCGCGATGCACGTCGGAGATAGCCTTGCAGGTGATGTGCAGGGAGCGGCCAACCTGGGTATGACGACGGTCCAAGCACTGTGGTTCAGAGCAGACGACAACACCTCGGGCATCGAGCCGGACTTCATGGCGTTCACGGCGATGGACGTGGTGAATGCGGTTCGGCGACTAGCGCGATAGAGGGCGAAAGTCAAGTCTTGCGGTCGTCCGAGAACGCTCGGACAATGCTGGTATGACCCCCGAGCAGACCGCCGCCCCGGCGCTTCCGCTTCGCCCTCAGGACGAGATGGAATGCCGGCGCTGTGGCGTTCATTGCGACAAGGTCGTCTACCCCGGCGCATGCCTCTCACGGGGTTGCCCGTTCGTCTATTCGTACGAGGCGTGGGGGCACACGTATGTCGGGTGCATGCAGAAGGTGTACGACGTCGAGATCGACCTCGACATGCTTCGCGCCGCCGAGAATCACAAGCCCGGCTTCGGTGCGATTCGCGCGATGCAGCGGCCGCTGCCGATGTGCCGCGCCGAGATCGAGCGAACCTACGAGTCGCGGGCAGACGAGCTCGGTTGCATCAACCCGGAGTTCGACGAGCTGCCGGTCGGCGAGCCCACGTTCCGCGTGTTCGCACAGATCAGGTCCGACTGAGAAGCGCGTCTTCGCGACGGCGGCGCATGGTGCGCACGCCGAGGAAGACGAGGGAGCCGAGAAGCGCGACCGGGATCGCGAGCACGAGCAGGTAGACGGCACCGATCCCGAGCCAGAGGAGCGCCTGCCCGAGCCAGTGGAACGGGCCGCGGTGTGTGTGGTGAACGGCGGCTTTCACCGGCGGGGTCGCAAGCGTGAGCTGCACCGTCGCGAAGCTGGCAGTGCGGA
>JBAQHS010000106.1:0-1845 GCA_049288455.1 Gaiellaceae bacterium
CGAGACCCGACCGAGAGCCGCACGCACCTCACCGCGTCGGAGCTCCGTGTCGCTCGCCTAGCAGCCGAGGCGATGACGAACCGCGAGATCGCCCAGGCGCTCTTCCTGACCGAGAACACGATCGAGACGCACCTGCGGAGCGTCTTCCGCAAGCTCGAGATCGGCTCGCGCTCGCAGCTCGCCCGCGCGCTTTAGCCCTCGCGGATCACGGGGTTTCTCACGGGCGCTCCGTGAGGCGGCTGCCGCCGCACCCGTCGATTCTTGATCGCGACAACCCAGTGCTGCTGGGGCCGCCGCCTGCGGTGACCCAGCCCGAAAGGAGATTCACATGTTCCGCTCGACGACCCGCAAGCGGTGGGCGATTCTCGCGCTCGCCGCCGCAGCTCTTGCGCTTGCCGCCTCGGCCGTGGCGGCGAACGCCGGCCAGAGCGGCTTCGGCTTCAACGCCGCAGACATCCGCGGCTTTCCCGCCGGAGCCGTCTCCCTCACCGGTGGTGGCGCGTTCAACTTCGACACCGGCTTCGGTCACTCGGGCGGCGGCTTCCGCTGCACCGAAAACGTCGTCGGGAACGTTCCTCTGAACGGCTGCCTCGCCGGCCAGGGTGTTCGCTGGGACACGGAAGAGGTCCTGCGGAGCAGCGGTTTCAAGTGCACCGGCGACGCGGGGGAAACGCAGAAGACCGCGGTCACGGGAGACGGCACCGTTGTCCTGCAGTCCGACTTCTACCGCGCAGGCGACGGCAACGACGAGTCGTTCCAGGCGAAGCTGATCGTCTCCGAGAGCGACCTCGCTCCCGAGCTCGACGGCATCCAGAACGTGTGGATTCAGGGAGTCGGCTGTGGCTCGGCGATCGTGCACTTCGGTTCGTCGAACTGACATGGGGGGACCGCGCGTCGTCGGGAGGGCCTGGGCGTTGCCCCGGCCCTCCCACCTTGGTCGGGGCAGGGGTCGTGTGTAGGCCCGCCCCCGCACCGAACGTCGAGCCGTTCGAGCCGGACCCCCTGCGGCGGCGCGTCCACCGCGCGCTCGCAAGGCTGCCGCACGACGATCGCACGCTGATCGAGCTCGTCTATTGGAGTGAGCTCTCGCCGACGGAGATCGCGATGCGACTGCGCATCCCGCCCCGGACCGTCAAGGCACGAACGCGCAGCGCACTCAGCAGCCTCGCGACGGTGCTCGAGGCCCCGGGCAGCGACCTGCTTCCTTCCGGACCGAGTGGCCCGCAAGCCGCATGATCGGCGCACTGCCGCTTACGATCCGGGGGGATGACGGCGCCGCTGAAGCTCACGCGAGCGCAGATCCTCGCGTTCAGGCGGCGCGTCGGTGCGCTCGATCGGCGACTTCCGGCGGGTGAGCGTTCGCTCCGGCAAGCAGCTTGGGCCGGGATCCAGGACAGCATGCCGCGAGCCGCGCTGCTCTCGATCCACGCGCGGGTGGAAGGTGTCAACTCGGCGGCGTTGGAGGACAGTTCGCTCGCGCAGGTGTGGGGGCCGCGCTACCACGTGTATGTCGTCGCCGCGCGCGACCATGCCGTGTTCACGCTCGGACGTTTGCCGGACCAGGGCATGATCCGCGATCGGGCCGACGACCTCGCGGCGCGCGCTCACGACTTCCTCGGTGGGCGGAAACTGGGGTACGGCGAAGTCGGGCAGGCGCTCGGGACACACGGCAACAACCTGCGCTACGCCGCACTCACCGGCACGCTCGCGATTCGCTGGGAAGGCGCGCGACAGCCCACCGTCTGGACGGTGCCGGCGCCTGAGATCGAGGCGCCGGCGGCCGCCCGCGAGCTCGCGCGCCGCTATCTGCGCGTCTTCGGCCCGGCGCGGCCGGACGCGTTCGCC
>JBAQHS010000107.1:0-14190 GCA_049288455.1 Gaiellaceae bacterium
CTGAACGCGATGCTCGACAGCCTCGATCGATCACGCGAGCAGGAGCGGCGGTTCCTCGCGGACGCGTCGCATGAGTTGCGCACACCGCTGACCGCGCTGCGCGGGAATGTCGCGCACCTTGCCCGGCACGGCTCGACGCCCGAGCTGGTGGTCGATCTCGAGGCTGACGCAGAGCGGCTCGTCCGGCTAGCGGACGACCTGCTCGCGCTGTCCCGCGAAGAGGCCGAGACCTCTCCACGCGCGGACGTTCGCCTCGACGAGCTTGCGCGCGCCGTTGCGGCGCCCGACGTCGACCTGCGCCTGTCGCCCGTCAGCGTCCATGGTGACCGCGCCGCCCTCGAACGTGCGCTCGCGAACCTCCTCGAGAACGCGAGGCGTCACGGGCCGCCAGGCGGGCGCATCACCGTGACGGCCGACGAGAAGGACGGCCGCGCGCTCCTCTCGGTCGAGGACGAGGGGGAAGGACTGAGCGCGGCCGACGCCGGACGCGCGTTCGAGCGCTTCTGGCGTGCGCAACCGGACGGACGAGGCTCGGGTCTGGGCCTCGCGATCGTGCGCGCGACGGCGGAGCGGCACGGCGGCGTCGCGACCGCCGTGGGTGCGCGGTTCACGATCGACCTGCCGGCCCTCAGGAATGCTTCAGACACGGCGCGCTAGACCTCACTGAAGCATCTCGAAGAAAGGACGCCCGTGAAGCTCTTCCGCACACTGCCGACCAGCCGACTCATCGCCCTCATCGGCGCTGTTGCGATCGTCCTCGCGGGCGGAACTGCGATCGCCGTGGCTGCGGGTGGCGGCAGTGGGCCGACGCCTCCGCCGGAGCCCCTCGCGCAGGCGTTGCACGACGCCGTCTCCGCAACTGCACCGGCCGGGATCACCGCGCGGATCACGTTCACGAACAACCTGTTCCCCTCCGGCGCGCTCGTCGGCGCCGCCGGATCAGCGCTCATGTCCGGCGCGGACGGCCGGCTCTGGCTGAACGCGAACGGCGGTCGGCTCGAGCTGCAGTCCGATGCAGGTGACGTGCAGGTCGTCTGGAACGACACGAAGTTGACGGTCTACGACGCGTCGTCGAACACCGCGTACACCGTCGACCTGCCGAAGCAGGCCGCCGACAGCGGCTCGACGACGCATAGCGCGCCGTCGCTCGACGAGATCTCCAAGTTCCTCGCCGACCTCGCGAAGCACTGGAACGTCTCCGATGCGCAGCCCTCGAACGTCGCGCACGAGCCCGCCTACACCGTGAACGTCTCGCCGAGCCACGACGGCGGTTTGCTCGGCTCAGCCGAGCTCGCATGGGACGCCTCGCACGGCGTTCCGCTGAAGGTTGCAATCTACGCGCAGGGCTCGACGGCGCCGGCGCTCGCCCTGACGGCGACGGAGATCAGCTTCGGAGCGGTTCCCGACTCCGATGTCGTCGTCGCGCCGCCCGCGGGCGCCAAGATCGTCGATCTCTCCTCCCAGGCAAGCGGCGGCTCCGGCGGCTCCAACACGCCGGCCGTCACCGGGCTCCCGGCGGTGCAGGCCGCGGTCTCGTTCCCGGTCGTCGCGCCCGATACGCTCGTCGGGCTGCCGCGGCAGGACGTCAGCCTCGTCGGACCGCAGGACTCGAAAGCCGCTGTCGTGGTGTACGGCGAAGGGCTCGGCGCCATCGTCGTGCTCGAGCGCGCCAAGGACACGGCGGGCGCGAACGGCGGGAGCGGCGCGAGCTCGCCGCTGAACGCGTTGCCGACAGTCTCGCTCGACGGTGTCACGGCACATGAACTTTCCACGCAGCTCGGCACGGTGCTCGGCTGGGATGCGGGCCAGGTGTCGTTCGTGCTCGCAGGTTCACTGCCCTCCGGGGCGGCCGAGTCCGCGGCGCGCGCGCTGAAGTGAGCGACCCAGCGCCCGTCGAGGCGCGCGGACTCGTCAAGCGCTACGGCGAGCTGACGGCGGTCGACGGTGTCGACCTCACCGTCGAGCGCGGCGACGTGTTCGGATACCTCGGGCCGAACGGCGCGGGCAAGACCACCTCGCTGCGGATGCTGCTCGGCCTGATCAGACCGACCGAGGGAACGGCACGCCTCTTCGGCCGCGACCCGATCGTCGACGGCGCGCGGGCGCTCGACGGCGTCGCGGGATTCGTCGAGGGCCCGCGCTTCTATCCCTACATGTCGGGCCGCAAGAACCTGCGACTGCTCGCCGACCTCGACGGTGGCGCGAGCGCGGGCCGCATCGACGAGGTGCTCGACGTCGTCGAGCTGCGCGACCGGGCGAAGGACCGCGTCGGTGGGTACTCGCACGGAATGCGTCAGCGCCTCGGGATCGCAGCGTCCCTGCTGCGCGACCCGAAGCTGCTCCTGCTCGACGAGCCGACGACCGGTCTCGACCCGGCCGGCATGCGCGACATGCGCGAGCTCGTGAAGCGGCTCGCGGGCGAGGGCATCACAATCCTCCTCTCGAGCCACATCCTCGCCGAGGTGGAGGAGCTCTGCAATCGCGTCGCGATCATTCGGCGGGGAACGATCATCTACGAGGGCTTGCTCAAGGAGCTGCTGTCGAGTGCCGGCGGGACCTACCGGCTGGCGACGACCGACCCAGGCCGTGCACGCGCCGTTCTGCTCGCGCGCGGCTTCGACGGTGTTCAGGTCGTGGGCGACGAGCTTCGCTTCCAGGCCGAGGTTGCAGCGATCGAGGGAGCCACCGTCGCGCTCGGCGAAGCGGGGATCGGCATCTCGGCGCTCGTCCCGCACACGGCGACACTCGAGGAGCTCTTCCTCGGCATGACCGACGACCACGAGGCGGTCGCATGATTCGCGTCTACAAGTGGGAGGTGCTGAAGCTGCTCGCGCAGAAGCGCACCTATCTCGGCCTCGGCGCGGCGATGCTCGTGCCGCTCGTCTTCGTGGTCGTGCTGACGATCCAGACGGGCGGCCCGAACGACATTCCGCTCGGCCGCTACATCCGCGAGACCGGGCTCGCGACGCCGTTTGTCGTCCTCTTCTTCATGTCGATCTGGGCGTTCCCGCTGATCACGGCGCTTGTCGCCGGTGACGTCGTCGCGGCCGAGAGCCACAACGGGACGCTGAAGACGATCCTCACGCGCTCCCGCAACCGCGGCGAGATCTACGCGGCCAAGGTGCTCGCGACGTTCACCTACACCGTGCTCGTGATCTTCGCCATGGGTGCGGTCGCAGTGATCGCCGCCAGCATTGCGTGGGGGTTCAACGACCTGACGTCGCTCTCGGGTACCGCCGTCCCTGCGTGGCATGCGCTCGGACTGCTCATGGCAAGCCTCGCGCTCTACGCGTGGCCGATGGCCGGCGTTGCGGCGTTCGGCCTTTTGCTCTCGACCGTCACACGCAACAGCGCCTCCGCCGTGGTCGGCACGCTCATGTGGGCGCTCTTGATGCAGCTGCTCGGCGTGCTGCCCGGCACGGAGTCGATCCGCCCGTATCTCCTCGGCACACAGTTCCAGGCGTGGCATGGGTTCCTGCGCACACCCGCCGACTGGGCCCCGGTCATCCGTGCGCTCTGGGTCTGCGCGTTCTATGTCGCGATCCCGCTCGCGGCCGGCTATCTCGTCTTCCTCCGCCGAGACGTCGCGGGCGAGTAGGCGCGACGCCGAAGCGGACGTGTCCGTGCCGTTGTGAACGCTCCACAGCCACCTGTCCGCCGAAGACGAGTCTTTCCGCCTCCCAGGCCCTCAAAGCGGCTCCTGGACATGTCCTTGCTGTGGACAGTTCGTAGCTGTGTCTGACACCGGCCGTGGCCGTTCGGGCCGAGCTAAACGAGAAGCGCCCGGCCGACGATGGCGGCTTCCGCGCCCGCCGAGGCGAGCGCCTCGACATCGGCGGGAGAGCGGACGCCGCCTGCTGCGAGGACGCGCAGGCCGGCGGCCGCGGCTTTGCCCACGAGCTCGAGGTCGGGCCCGGCGAGCGTGCCGTCGCGGTCGATCGCCGTCACGAGAACGCGGGCGCCCCGGGCACGGTTGAGCGCTTCGGCGAACGAGACGCCGGTGCCCGCAGTCCAGCCCGCCGCGCGGACCTCGCCGTCGCGGACGTCGAGCGCAAGCACCAAGGCGTCGCCCAGCTCGAGCCACGGAGTGGGGTCGGGCCACGCCGCCGTGCCGACGACGACCCGGTCGGCGCCCGCATCGAGCAGCGACCGCGCATCGGCCAGGGTGCGGATCCCACCCGAGGCCTGCACGCGCGCCGGTGCTGCGCTCAACACGACGGCGTGGACGAGCTCGAGCCGCACCTGGCCCGAGCGTGCTCCGTCGAGGTCGACGAGGTGAACCCGCCTGGCGCCCGCCGCGACCCAGCGCTCCGCCAGCCGCACAGGGCTCTCGGCGCGTTCGACGACCGCCTCGTAGTCGCCCTGGTGCAGCCGGACGGCTTCGACGCCCAGGACGTCGACCGCCGGGATCACCTCGATCCGCTGCTCGAACCACATACCTGCATGTTAGCGTGCTAACATGCGAATCCACAATGCCGGACAGGACACGACACCCATGGCGCACCAAGGAGATGCAAGAGCTGTTCGCGACGATCGCCTCGTTGCGGACGAAGCAGGAGGCGGAGCGGTTCCTCCGGGATCTCTGCACGCTCTCGGAGCTGGAGGCGATGTCGCACCGCTGGCAGGTCGTCCGACTGCTCGAACAGGGGCTGCCGTACCTGGAGATCGCGGAGCGGACGGGCGCCTCGACGACGACGGTGACCCGCGTGGCGCACTGGCTGCGCCACGGCGAGGGCGGCTACCGGCTGGCGCTCGACCGTCCGGCCTCCTGAGGGTCGCCGTGCCGGTCAAAGGCCGGCTGCGCGAGCCGTCCTTCCACCTCCTCGAGGACGCAGGTCTTGGCCCGGAGCAGCCCGGCGACCGCGCGCTTGCTTTCCCGTGCCGGAACGCACCCGTCGAGGTGCTGCTCGTCCGCGCCGCCGATGTCCCCGAGTATGTTCAGGACGGCGTCGTCGACTGCGGAATCACCGGCATCGACCTGGTCCGCGAGCGCGGTGCGGCCGTTCACGAGCTGCTGCGCCTCGGCTTCGGCGGCTGCCGGCTCGAGGCTGCAGTGCCGGAAGAGTCGAGCATCCAGACCCTCGTCGAGCTCGCGGGCGCGACCGTCGCCACCGTGTATCCACGGCTTGCGCGCGAGCTGCTTCCGGTCGACGTTTCACTCGTCGACGTGACCGGCTCGGTGGAGATCGCGCCGAGGCTCGGCCTCGCCGATGCGATCGTCGACCTCGTCTCCTCTGGGAACACCCTGCGCACGAACGGCCTGCGCTCTCTCGGCGTCCTGCTCGAGTCGGAGGCCGTCCTCGTCGCGCGCGACGACGAAGTCGCTGCGCCGTTCGCAGCGATGCTCCGCGCCGTCGTGCAGGCGCGCGATCACCGGTACCTCATGTTGAACGCGCCCGAGTCGGCGCTCCCCGCGATCACGGCGCTCGTCAGTCCACGCGTCCCGAGCGTGCTGCCGCTCGCCGAACCGGGCACGGTCGCCGTGCACGCGCTCGTGCCGGCCGCTGAGATCTGGCGCCTCCTGCCCGAGCTGGAAGCAGCCGGCGGCTCATCGATCCTGATCGTGCCGGTGGAGCGGATGGCGTCGTGACGATCGCCGCCGCGGTGAAGGAGCGTGGGCTCGATGCGGTGCGCGAGTGGGCGTTGAAGCTTGACGGCGTCGAGCCGGCACGCGCCGTGCCTGACGCGACCGGCCTGCCCCGTGAGGCGCTGCTCGAGCTCGCCGATCGCGTTCGCCGCTGGCATGCCGTGCAGCGGCCGGCCGATGTGACGCTCGAGGTCGAGCCCGGCGTGGTGCTCGAGCGCCGCTGGGTCGCCCTCGACACGGTCGGCGTCTACGTTCCGCGCGGCCTCGTCTCGACACTCGTCATGTGCGTCGTCCCCGCGCTCGAGGCGGGGGTGCGCCGAATCGTCGTGTGCACACCTCCGGCCGGTGCAGGCCTCATCGCCGCGGCGGCCGAGTTGCTCGGCGTCGAGGAGGTGTGGGCGCTCGGCGGTCCGCAGGCGATCGGCTGGCTCGGGTATGTCGAGCGTGTCGACAAGATCGTCGGGCCCGGGAACGCGTACGTGAACGAGGCGAAGCTCGAGGTCTCGCGCGATGTCGCGATCGACCTGCCCGGCGGTCCGTCGGAGGTGGTGGTGCTCGGCGACGGCGATTCCCGTCTGGTCGAGCTCGAGCTGGCGGCGCAGCGTGAGCACGGCCACGAAGCCGTCTGCACGACCGTCGCGACGCTCGCCGAGGCGGAGGCGATCGCGCCCGAGCATCTCGTCCTGCTCGGCGACGCCGAACGCTACGCCGGCGAGGTCCGCAACGCCGGCTCGATCTTCGTCGGACCGTGGTCGCCCGTGCCCGCCGGTGACTACGCAACGGGCGGCAATCACGTGCTGCCGACCAACGGCTGGGCGCGATCCGTCGGCGGTCTTGGGCTCGAGACGTTCCTCAAGCCCGTCACCGTGCAGCGGCTTACCGAGGCAGGGCTCGCCCGAATCCGGCCCACGGTCGAAGCGCTCGCCGCGGTCGAAGGCATGCCCGCACACGCGGCGGCGGTGCAGCGATGAGGAGCCTCGCACCCGAGTTCCGCGAATACAGCTGGGCCGCGCCGACCACCGAGGTCGCGCGGCTCGCGGGGATCGACGCGTCCCAGGTGTTGCGGTTCGACCAGAACACGCCGCCGTTGCCCGTGCCCTCCACGCGGCCCGGAGCGATCGCCGGGGCGCTGGCCCGCGTCAGTGGGTACCCGGCGGGTGGTTACCCCGAATTGCGCGCTGCGATCGCGACGTACGCCGGTGTCGAGCCCGAGAATGTCGTTCTCGGCGCCGGAGCCGACGACCTGATCCTGCTCTGCGCGCGTACCTATGCCGGCCCGGGCGATGCGATCGCGATCCCCGACGCGCCCACCTATCCGCTCTTCCGGATCGCGGGGCAGCTCGCAGGTGCGAGCATCACGGGGATCGACCCTGTGCTGACCTTTGCGTGCCGGCCGAACAATCCAACCGGCGCGCTCGACGCATTGCCGAGTGCTCGGCCACTCGTTGTCGACGAGGCGTACTACGAGTACAGCGGCGAGACCGCGCTGCCGCTCCTCGACGACGGCGTGATCGTCCTTCGCACTTTCTCGAAAGCCTTCGGGCTCGCGGGTGCGCGCATTGGCTATGCACTCGCCGCAGCCGACGTGGCCGCGGAGTTGAATGCGCGGCAGGCGCCTGCGCCCGTCTCATCGCTGTCGGCGGCGCTCGCCGTCGCCGCGCTCGCCACGCCTCCCGACGTGTCGGACGTTCTCGAGGAACGCGAGCGACTTGCGTCGGCGCTGCGCGCGCTTGGGCTGTCGCCCGCCGAATCGCACGCAAACTTCCTCTACGTGCCGGTCGACGACGGTCACGCGCTCGGGGAGGCGCTCCTGCGGCAAGGCATGGTCGTGCGCTCGTATCCGGACGCGATCCGCGCCTCGATGCTCGACCGCGAGGATGATGACGCACTCGTCGAAGCGCTCGCCCGTATTCTCGACCGGCCCTCGCCAGTCGCAGCGCGCGGCGCACGGCGGGCACGGACGCTGCGGGCGACCGCAGAAACCCGGCTGGCCACGAGGCTTGCGCTCGACGGCGCGAGTCGCGTGCGCGTGCATACCGGTGCGGGACTCTACGACCACTTCCTCGAGCAGCTCGCATTCCACGCCGGATTCGATCTCGTGCTCGAAGGCGCGGGCGACTTCGAGACGGGTGACCACCATACGGCGGAAGACGCGGCGATCGCGTTTGGCGAGGCGCTCGACGCCGCCCTTGGTGATCGCCGCGGGATCGCGCGCTACGGCGACGCCGTCGTGCCGATGGACGACGCGCTCGCGCGCGCAGCCGTCGACCTCGGGGGCCGAGCCCATGCCGAGTTGAACCTCGAGCACGACCCGGGGATGGCGACGCACATGCTCGCGAGCATCGCACAGGCCGCGCGAGCGTCGATCCACGTCGACGCATCGGGACGCGACCCGCACCATGTCGCCGAGGCCGCGTTCAAGGCGGTCGGGCGCGCGTTGCGCGCGGCCGTTGCGACGAGTGGCGAAGGGCTGCCGTCGACGAAGGGACTGCTGTGAAGGTTGCGATCTGCGAGTACGGCGCAGGCAACGTCCGCTCGGTCGCGCTTGCGTTCGAGCGGCTCGGCGCAGAGATCGTGCCGGACGCGCTCGCCGCCGATCTCGCCGTCCTGCCCGGTGTCGGCTCCGCCCGGACTGCGATGGCGGGCCTGCGGGAACGCGGGCATGACGTCGCGCTGCGGGAGCGGATGGCCGACGGCCGGCCGATCCTCGGCATCTGCCTCGGCCTGCAGCTTGCGCTCGCCGAGACGGAGGAGGACGGCGGCGTTCCCGGGCTCGGGCTCGTCTCGGGGCGCGCGGTCCGCATTCGCACGGGTCGCGTCCCACGCATGGGCTGGGCCCCGGTCGATGACGGCGAGGCGTATTACTTTGCGCATTCGTACGCCGCCGAGTCGCCATATGCGACCGCGTGGTCGGAGGATCTTGTTGCGGAAGTCCGCTTCGGCGCGTTCGTCGGCTGCCAGTTCCACCCGGAGAAGAGCGGGCCGGCCGGCGCGCGTTACCTCGAGGAGGTCGTATCCCTCTCCCTCGTCTGATCCCGTGCCTCGACGTCGCGGGCGGTCGCGTCGTGAAGGGCGTCCGCTTCCGCGAATTGCGGGACGTCGGCGACCCGGTCGAGCTGGGTGAGGCGTACTCCGACGCGGGTGCCGACGAGCTCGTCTTCCTCGATGTGCAGGCGACCGTCGACGGCCGCCGGACCCTCGTCGACCTCGTGTGCCACGTCGCCGAGCGTCTTGCGATCCCGTTCACGGTCGGCGGCGGTGTCCGCTCATACGCCGACGCGGAAGAACTGCTCGCTGCGGGGGCGGACAAGGTCGGAGTGAACTCCGCGGCCCTCGCGCGGCCCGAGCTTCTCTCGGAGCTCGCCGACCGGCTGGGCTCGCAGGCAGTCGTGATTGCAATCGACGTCGAAGGTGGCCGTGTGCGCTCGCGCGCCGGTACGACCGAGACCGGACGCGATGCAGTCGCCTGGGCGCGTGAAGCCGAGGAGCGTGGCGCGGGGGAGGTGCTGCTCACCTCGATCGACGCGGACGGAACACGAGCGGGGTATGACCTCGAACTGACCGCGTCGGTTGCGGCAGCAGTCGACATTCCGGTGATCGCGTCGGGCGGTGCCGGCAACGCGCGGCATGTCGCAGATGCGCTCGGCGTCGCTCAGGCGGCGCTGCTTGCGTCGATCTTGCACGAGGACGCAGCGCGGCTCGGGTCGCTGCGCGCGGAGTTGCGCGAGCTCGGGGTGCCAGTCAGATGACCGGTGCCTTGCGGCCTGCCATCGTGCAAGACGCGGGCTCAGGCCGCGTGCTCATGCTCGCGTGGATGGACGACGAGGCCGAACGGCTCACGCGTGAAACGGGGGAGGCGTGGTTCTGGAGCCGCTCGCGCGAGCGGTTGTGGCGCAAGGGTGAGACCTCGGGCAACACGCTTGCCGTCGAGGAGTTGCGCGACGACTGCGATGGCGATGCGCTGCTCCTGCGGGTGCGGCCGGCCGGGCCGGCCTGCCACACGGGCTCGCTCTCGTGCTTTGCGCCCGCCCTCTGGCGCACGATTTCCGAGCGAGCTGCGCAACGACCGGCCGGCTCGTACACGACGGAGCTGCTCCAGGCGGGCATCGGCGCCTGCGCGCGCAAGGTCGGCGAAGAGGCGGTCGAGGTGTCGGTCGCCGCGCTCGATGAGAGTGCCGAGCGCGTGGTCGAGGAGGCTGCTGATCTCGTCTACCACCTGTATGTGCTCCTCGCCGCGCGAGGAATCGACATCGCTCAGGTCGACGACGTGCTAGCAGCGCGAGGCAACCGGGCCTCCGCTTCGTAGAACCGCGACGTGCCGCGACCGCGCGAGTGCCGCGAGTCGCGCCCGGTACACCAGCATGTCGGCGTGCGACCAATCAGCATGTGTCTGACAGCGCCACGGTGCATAGAGCTCGCGGTGGTAGCGGCTCGTCAGGCTCTCGCTGTGCCCGATCACATTCGGGAGCGAGATGTCGTAGCGGTGCATCAGCCAGAGCGTCAGCGCAAGGGACGATGCGAGCTGCCGCCGGTTGTCGAGGATCGAGGCGTCGCTTGTGCCGACGTGCTCGATGCCGATGGCCGTCCAGTTGAGACCGACCGTATGACGGCAGATCGTCGAGAGCGGCACGAGTTGGTAGATCGTCCCGTCGCGATCGATGACGAAGTGCGCACAGGTGCCCGGCCGTTCGTGCAGTTCGGCGTCGGGCGCGTCTGACGCGAAGGTGTTCCAGGCTGACGAGAACGAGTTGCTCGCGGTGTAGTGCTCGACGATCACCTGCGGACGCTGCAGGCGCCAGGTGCCGAGGCCATAGTGGCGGCGTGCGTAGGCGACCGTCTCGCTGCGTCGCTCAGCGCCGAACGGAATGGGGCGTTGCACGACCGGCGGTTTCGCCGGGGCGGTCGCAAGCCCGACGAGCGCAACGGTGAGGCTGAGGATGATGCGCACCGCCGACACGATGCCAGGCGCGGGCTACGGACAGGTATGCGTCGCGGCCGCGCCTGCGGAGAGCGCGCGCCCGGCCGTGACGGCGAATCCAATCTTCACGTGCCCGGCATGCTCGACGTCGAGCCCGAGCATCCCATCTGCCCGGCGGTCGACGCACGCGCCCTTGGCGTGCCAGTACGGCGAGTAGCGGACCGCAATGCGATAGTTGCCGGCGCGCGGGACGCTCACGGCGATCGCGGCGGACGCGAACTGCGTGACTCGTGCACCTGCCGCGCCGGTGATGATCCCGCGTGGCCGTGGTACGGAGTAGATGGTCGCGTGCGCGAATTCGCGCAACGCACGCAGGCCGCTGCGGCCGCTGCGGATCAGCCGTGCCTCGCCGCGGGCGCTGTAGTCGAGTGGCGCGTCGGTCAGCACGACGTAGCGAACGCCCAGGGCGTGCAACCAGTCGAGGTACGCCTTCGGCCCGAGCTTGTCGTACAGGAGTGCGTTTTCCGGGAAATCGTCCTGCCGGAACCAGCCGCGCGCGATCGGGATCCCTGCCTGGGGCAGGTAGACGGCTTCCCAGTGCCCGCTCGTGTCGACGGCTTCGACGCGGTAGGACGGGCGGAGGTGGCCGCGCAAGAAACGCGTCACCGGTCGCCAGTAGGCCGCGGTCGCCGACGGATCGGCGGACTGGTGCGCGTAGCTCCACGCAAGCGGTGTGATGTTCCACGAGGCCGCGAGCACGAGCGTCGCGATCGCCGGGAGCACCGGCTTGAAGCGACGGAGACTCAGCGCGAGCACGGCGATCGGTAGAGCGATGAAGCGCAGCCGAACGATGTTCTCGCCGATCCCGGTTGGGATGAGGAAGAACGTCATGCACGCGGCCGCATAGATGACGAAGAAACTGCGAAGCAGCCGCGCTGCCGGCACCTGCCAGGTGAAGATCGCGCCGAGCGCGCAGAACACGAGGCTCGCGGCGAGTTCGGCCAGGGAGAACGGGAATCGTCCATTGTCAGGGAAGATCCGCCACAGGACGGCGCCGAGTCCGGCGAGCGTGATCACCGTCGCCGCCCGGGCTCCGAGTCGCGGCCGCGTGGCAACGGCTGCCGCGAGGAGGAGCAGTGCGATCAGGCCGAAAGCAAGAGGGCTCGCGGCAAACGTGAGTGCGAGCAGAACGGCGAAGAGGACCGGATGACCGCGCGCAGCGCGCAGCGCGAGCAGTCCGAGTGCCAGTCCGAGGGCGTAGGGAAACGCGCCGGTCAGCACCGACGCCGCCGCGACGAATGCAAACGCACGCGCGGGCCAGGGGCCGGCGATGGGCCACTCCGTGCGCACGAGGGTTGCGAACGCGGCCGCGGCGAGCGCGGACGTGAGCACGGCGAGCAGCTTGATCCCGACCACCGCGGCGAGCGGGTAGTAGAGAAGGCTGTACGTGATGTAGCTGTAGTGGCCCGCGTACCAGTAGTTGCTCCAGAGCGCGAAACCGTGCTGGATGAACATTGCGCGCTGGTAGACGTGCGCCGCGAGATCTGCGCCGGGTGGCCCGAGCCAGACGAGCCCGGCCGCGCCGGCGCCGGCAGCGACCGCGCACCGCAGCGGCTGAGACTGGGTGGTCAGTTTCACGGGTGCTGCCTCACTTGGATTGGTCACATGCCGCCGCCGCAACAGGCGGAGAGAGGGGAATAGCCGTCACGACGGCGGCACGGACACCGTTCACCGGTTGAGCCTAAGAGCGAGAGGCTGAAGAAGGTCTGAACGCATCGGCGGTCTGGCCCGATTCTGACGCTACGCTCGTCTTCGTGACGGGGCCAAAGGTGATGATCGTCGAGGACGATCTCGACCTGCGCGGGGTGCTCCTCCGCGGCCTCGAGGAAGAGGGGTTTACGACCGTCGGCGCAGGCAGCGGCGCCGAGCTGCTGGAGCGGATCGGGCCTGAGGAACCGGATCTCCTGATCGTCGACATCGGGCTGCCGGACACGGACGGCCGGGACGTCTGCCAGGCGCTGCGAGCGCGCGGCATGCAGCTGCCGATTCTCTTCCTCAGCGCTCGCGCCGCCTTGACCGACCGTGTTACCGGCTTCACGGCCGGCGGCGACGACTACGTGACGAAGCCGTTTGCGTTCGCGGAGCTCGTCGCTCGCCTGCACGCCCTCCTTCGCCGTGCGGGCGTCGACGGTGCGATCGAGACGGGCGGGCTCCGCCTCGACCCCGTAGCCCACGTGGCCTCGACCGAGAGCGAGCGAGTCTCGCTGACGCCGACCGAGTTCCGGCTGCTCGCGAAGCTGATCGCCGGCAAGGGAACAGCGGTGCGGCGGCGCGAGCTCATCCAGACCGGCTGGCCGCACGGCGCGCGCGTCCGCGACAACACCCTCGACGCTTACGTCGCACGGCTGCGCCGTAAGCTCGCAACCCTTCCCGGCGCGCCGTGTATCACGACCGTGCACGGAGTCGGATACACGCTCGAATGAGTCGCGTCAGTCCGCTTCGCGACATCCGGACGCGGCTGCTGCTGATCGTCGTGGTTGCCCTTGCGCTCGCTCTCGGCGCAGCGACATTCGGGTTCAACCTGTTGCTTGCTTCAAGCACGTCGCGCGACGCGAACGCATTCCTGCGTGCGCGCGCAGCGGCTGAGCTGGGCCTGATTCGCGTGGAGAACGGGAAGCTGCACGTGACAGAGACGACGGATGACACGCTGGGCTCGAGTCACGTCTGGATCTTTCGTGGTCAGCAGCTCGTCGAGGCACCGCGGGTGCGGCAGGAAACCGAGAACGCGGCACGTTCGCTCGCCGGCGGGCCGGCCCGCTTGCTCAACGTTCACGACACGGATACCCGTCTTTACGCCGTGCCGATCTCGTCGGGCGGTCAGCGCGTGGGGACGCTTGTGACCGGCCTTTCGCTCGCGCCATACGAGCAGACGCGCCGCAGGGCGCTCGCCGCGTCGATCACGTTCTTTGTCGCCTTGCTCGTCATCGTCGGGAGCGCGGTCTGGTGGTTGCTGCGCTCGGCACTGCGCCCGGTTGCGCAGATGACCGCTCAGGCCGCGGCGTGGAGCGAGCAGGACCTCGATCGTCGCTTCGGTCTCGGCGTCCCGCACGACGAGTTGACACGCCTCGGTGCAACGCTCGACGCGTTGCTCGACCGCCTCGCGGCCAGCCTGCGCCACGAGCGGCGGTTCTCGGCGGAGCTCTCGCACGAGCTCCGCACGCCGCTTGCGAAGCTGATGGCGGAAGCGGAGGTCGCACTTCGTCGCGACCGCACGACCACCGCGTATCGCGAAAGCCTGGGCGTCGTCCTCGAGAACGCGCAGCAGATCGCCCGCATCGTGGATGCGCTCGTCGCAGCCGCGCAGCACACCGCGAAGCCCAAGGGGGTCGCGAACGCCCAGGAGATCGCCGAGGCGATCGTTGCCGCGTGTGCCGACGAAGCGACCTCGCGCGGTGTCGATCTCGCGCTCGACTCGCCCCGCGAGCGGGTCCGGGTTGGGGTCGACCGCGATCTCGCCGAGCGAATCCTGCATCCGGTGGTCGAGAACGCGTGCCGGTACGGGCGCAGTGCGGTGCGCGTCGGGGTCGCGCGCGAAGGCTCGAGCGTGGTCTTCTCGGTGGACGACGACGGCCCAGGCGTCGCTGACGCGGAGCGGGAGACGATCTTCGAGCCGGCAGTCCGCGGC
>JBAQHS010000108.1:0-9021 GCA_049288455.1 Gaiellaceae bacterium
TCGTTGTCGAGTCCGATCGTGCACAGCTGGGTGAGGTCGTTCAGCGGGTCCGGGATGGCCGGCTGCGAACGAACATCGGCAACGTCGCGACCCTCGACGATGCCGTCGCGGCCCTCAACCCGACCGAGCGGATCAAGGGGAAGACGATCATCCGCATTCGTCCGTAAGGACGCGGAGTAGGAACGCCGAGGCGTGGCGTCGGTGACGCTGTTGCGGACCAAAGATGTCGCATAGGCGGGACTGATTGCGGGCGAGGTGCGGCCTGGCGGCCTCAACCGCGTGTCCAGTCTCCGCTCCAGATGAGCTTTCTCCCGGCGCAGCGGTCGGCGCCGATCGGGCTCAGGGTGAGCTTGTCGCCGTTGGTGATCCAACGGTAGACGGCAGGGTTCTTCGGTCCGCACCAGAAGCCGCCCTGCTGATCGCTGTCATGTAGGACGTGGTAGTTGACGGCACCGGCGATCGTGATTGTCGCGCCTCTGTAGACGCCGTAGGCGTCGATGATCCAGCCGTGCCCGTTGTGGACGCTCGAGTTCGGCCCGGCAGGAACGAACTGGCCCGGGAACTGCGCGCGGATCGACCGCCGGTCGAAAGTGAGGGTGTACGTGCCCGAGGGGTTCTCGACACCGGGCGGGTTGTGAAGGCTGCTCGTGTCGACGGTTCGGTGCCAGTTGCCGGAGAGTTGGCCCGGCGGCTCGGGCGCGGCGTGAACGACCGCGACGACGGTGTCGGATGAGCGCGCACCGTCCGTCTCAACCGCACGCACGGTGAAGCGGTGCTTGCCCGTGCCGAGCCAGCTGGTGACGAAGCCGTCTCCGTCGGCATACCCGTACGGCGGGTGTTGTTCGATCCAACGGATCGTGCCGTCGACGAGGAAGTCGACCTCCTTGATTCGGCTGCTCGGCGCCGACGGATACGCATTCCAGGCGATCCTGTAGGGCAGTGCCGACTTGCCGTCGAGGCTGGAGCGGACGCGTGAGTCGATTCGTGCCGACGCTGCCGCTGCCGCGACCGCGACGGCGGCGAGCGTGAGGGTGACGAGGAGCGTCTTCATAGTGGAGAGGGTCGCACCGCGCGCTCGACGATCGCTCGCAGCGGCTCGCAGAACCTCGAAATCTGAGGCTGGAAGGCTCCGCCGGAGCGTGCTTAGCTAGGCGTCCTGATGCAGTTCTTGATCCTCGGGCCGCTCGAGGTCCGTCGGGGCGACGCGCCCTTGCCGCTCGGGACGGCGAAGCAACGAGCGCTGCTGGCGGTGCTTCTGCTGCATGCGAACGAAGTCGTCTCCCGCGGCCGTCTGATCGACAGCCTCTGGGGCGAGCGGCCGCCGGAGAGCGCGTCGCACAGCCTTGAGGCCTACGTCTCGCGCCTGCGAAAGATCCTCCACGCCGGCGGGGAGCAGATCCTTGTGACGCGACCGCCGGGTTACATGCTGAGGGTCGGCTTCGACGAGCTCGACCTCGATCGTTTCGAGCGACTCGCGGAGGAAGGAAGGCGCGCGCTCGCGCATGACCCACCGGCGCAGGCCGCGGCTCTCCTTCGGGAGGCGCTCGGCCTCTGGCGGGGGTCGGCACTCGCGGACGTCGAGTACGAGCCGTTCGCGCAGGCGGAGGCCCAACGGCTGGAGGAGTGCCGACTGGCTGCCGTCGAGGATGAGATCGAGGCCGAGCTCGCGCTTGGTCGACACGCTGCGGCGGTCCCACGACTGCAATCGCTCGTGGCCGAGCACCCATTGCGTGAGCGGTTGCGGGGCCAGCTGATGCTCGCGCTCTACCGCTCCGGGCGTCAGGCGGACGCGCTTCAGGCATATCGGCAGGCGAGGCGCTACCTCGTTGAGGAGTTCGGCCTCGAGCCGAGCCCGACGCTGCGCAAGCTCGAGCACGACATCCTCGCCCATGACTCGACCCTCGGACCGGTGACACCCGGGCCCTCACCCGGAGCACGGCGTGTTCGCCCCCGCCCTCACGCCGCCCTCGCCGCGGCGGGCATCGTTGTCATCGGGCTGGTGCTCGGCATTGTCCTCGCGACAAGGGCGAGTGAACCGTCCACGGTCGGCCACGGTGTGGGAAGCGGCCTCACAGCCGTCTCGGTCGAGTCGGGCAAGGCTGTGCTCGGGAGCAGGCTGCCGGCGCAGCCGGAGGCGATCGCCTTCGGCGCCGGCTCGCTCTGGCTCGCCGACCCGCGCGACCAGGCATTGCTACGGGTCGACGCGACCACCGGTGCGATTTCCGACCGGATCCCGCTCGCCGGCGAACCGGGAAGCGTCGTCGTCGGTGCGGGCGCGATCTGGGCCGAGAGCACGATCGACGGCACGATCGCCCGGATCGACCCCGACGCTGAGAGGGTGACGCAGACGCTGCCGCTGGGGATCGGAAACGCGGCTGCGCTCGGCTTCGGCCAAGGCGGTCTCTGGGTCGCCGACACCACCGGCCATTCCCTCGTCGAGGTCTCGCCTCGTACGGGCAAGCGGGAACTGACACTGCCGCTCGACCTCCGCCCGACCTCGCTTGCCGTCGGAGGACGAGCGGTCTGGGTCGCTGACCATGACAGCGGACTCGTCGCGCGCGTCAACCCGAAGCTCGGCGTGACCGAGGTGATCGTTCACGTCGGGCAGGGACCGGCAGCGCTCGCGCTCGGCGAGGGCGCACTCTGGGTCGCCAATAGCCTCGACTCGACCGTCTCGAGGATCGACCCTCGTACGGGCCAGGTCGTCGATACGATCCCGGTCGGGAGCGGCCCCGTGGCGCTCGCGGTGTCCGATGGCGCTGTCTGGGTGGCGAACCAGCACTCGGGCGACCTCTCCCGGATCGACCCCAGCGACGATCGGGTAGTCGACACGATCGTTGTCGGCGGACAGCCGAGTGCGGTCGCAATCGCCGGTCACCGAGTCTGGGTCGGCGGTGGGCCGAGCCCGCGAATTCACCGTGGCGGCACGCTGACGATTGTCTCGACAAGCCGTTTCCGGTCGATCGACCCGGCGGTCCAGACTGAGGCGCTTTCGTTCCAGTTCGCTCGTCTCGCGTACGACGGACTCGTCGCACTCGAGGCGGCTCCGGGCCCGGAGGGACTCCGGCTCGTTCCCGATCTGGCGATCTCGCTTCCAGCGCCGACCGCCGGCGGAAGGCTGTACACGTTCCAGCTGCGCAGCGGGATCCGCTACTCGGACGGCCGTCTGCTTCGTGCATCCGACTTCCGCCGTTCGATGGAGCGGATGTTCCAGGTCGGCTCTCCTGGCGCTGGCGCCTTCTCGGGTCTCGTCGGCGCCGAGCGTTGTCGAAAGGGTGTGCCCTGTGATCTCTCAGGCGGCGTCCGCGCCGACGACGCCGGCGGAACAGTCTCATTCCGGCTCCGGAGGCCGGACCCGGACTTCCTGTTCAAGTTCACCTCGCAGGCGTTCGCAGCGCCTGTCCCGCCGGGCACGCCGTCGCACGAGGTGCGCACGGCCGCCGTCCCCGGGACCGGGCCGTATCGCATCGTCCGTTCCGACCGGCAGGAAGTCCGCTTCGAACGCAACCCCTTCTTCCACGAGTGGTCGCATGCCGCCCAACCGGACGGCAATCCGGATGCGATCGTCTGGCGCTTCGTTGCCTCGCCCGAAGCGGCGATCGCGCAGGTGGAGCAGGGTCGCGCCGACTGGGTGTTCGGGCTACTCCCGGCCGCCGAGGTGCGTCGGCTCCAGGTCGAGCGGCCGGCGCAACTGCACACGAATCCGACACTCGCGGTCGACGCGGTCAACATGCACCCGAAGGCCCCTTTCGACGACGTCCGCGTCCGGCGCGCGCTCAGCTACGCGCTCGACCGACGTGTGATCGTGCGCTTGTATGGCGGCCCCGCGGTTGCCACGCCGTCGTGCCAGACGCTTGTGTCGGGGCTGCTCGGTTTCCAGCGCTACTGCCCCTACACCCTGCATCCAAATCAGGACGGCCGCTGGACGGCGCCCAACCTTGCACTCGCGCGGCGGCTTGTCGCCGCCTCCGGCACACGCGGCGAGCGGGTCGTCGTCTGGGGCTCCTCGGACTTTCCCTACATCCCGCACGGCGTGCCGGCTTACGTCGCCTCCGTCCTCCGCTCGCTCGGGTACCGGGCGAGCGTTCACCTTGTCCGCTTCGGCGATTGGAACGACAGTCTCAGCAGGCGCATGCAGGTGGGGGCGGGGCTCGACTGGGTCCCGAATTACCCTGCACCGTCGGCATACGTACCGGGGTTCTTTGGCTGCCACGGCTTCTATGGCCACGGTGACTTCGACCCGGGCCATGCCTGCGACTCGGCTCTCGACCGGCAGATGCGACGAGCCGACGAGCTCCAGTTGGTCGACCCGGGGCGGGCGGCCGCTCTGTGGAGCCGGATCGACCGCGAACTCGTCGATCGTGCGTGGTGGGCCACCACCGTCGAGCAACACCCGCCCGAGTTCGTGTCGAAGCGTCTCCGCAACTTCGAGGGGAGCCCGATTGGCGACTTTATTGCCGACCAGGCCTGGCTGCGTTAACCGGCCGGCCCGCGAACCGGCAGCTCGGATCACGCAACTAAATGCTGTGCTTTTGGAACCGGTCGTCTCGCACTTGGACGTTCGTATCGCTCTCACCGGTGGTCAGGAGCCGTACGAGTTCGGAGCGCGAATGGATCTCGAGCTTCCGGTAGACCCTCGTGAGGTGAAACTCGACGGTCTTCGGGCTGACAAAGAGGATTTGCGCGATGTCGCGATTCGGTTTGCCTTGCGAGACAAGGTTGGCGATCTGCAGTTCTTGTGGCGTTAGCTGATCCTGCTCCGCCGGCTCGCGACGCCGCACCGTCTTTCCGGATGCGCGCAACTCAGCACGCGTTCGCTCCGCCCACGGGATGGCTTTAAGTCGCTCGAAGGTCTCGAGTGCTGCTGCAAGGTGCTGGCGCGAATCGCGTCGGAGACCACGGCGGCGAAGGGTCTCGCCAAAGCAGAGCTGCGTCCGCGCGTGCTCGAAGGCCCCGCATGTCTCGTGATGCCCAAGCGCTTCCGCAAACGCGGCTTCTGAGGTTGCGGGGTCGGACGTGACAAGCGCACGGCAGCGCATGGCCGCGCCGAGTGTCCACGTGATCCCTGTCACCTGCGCGTGTCGCTCAAGCGACGCGACGACCGGTTGTGCCTCGTTCGTCCGCCCGAGCCTGACGTATGCCTCGACGAGGTCGGCGTGGATGCGGAACTGGTTCGGATTGCCGGCGCCGCCCGTCTCGAGCGCATCGACCGCGGCCGCAAGTTGGGTCAGAGCCGTCTCCGCGTCACCGTTCGAGAGCGCGAGCATGCCGAGAGCGCTTCGCGCTCGCACCTCGTTTTTCCGATCATTTAGTCGCATCGACGAGTCGAGCGCTCGGCGTGCATGGTCGCGGCTGTCGTCGTCGCGCCCAAGCACTGCTTCGAACATCGCCAGACGCGAAAGGCAATCGTCGAATGTTTGCGGGATCGCGAGTTCTTCGATGATCTGAGCGGCTTCCAGCGCTAGGTGGTATGCACGCTCGAGGTTGGCGCTGTACCACTCGACTTGCGCGAACGTAAAGAGGCTGTAGCCGAGGTCGCCGAGCGCATTCGCAGCCCGGCTCGCGACAATGGCCCGTTCGAGCAGGCGACGTGCTGCATCGACCTCGCCCGCGTATAGCAGTGTCGAAGCGGCGTCCGCGACGACGATGCGACCTTCGGTGTCGTCTTCGACGAGCTGAGCGCACCGCCAACCAAGGTCCATCGCCTCGCTCACTTGACCGGCGAACAGTCGCTGGAAGGAGACGATGTGGCACAACTCGGGGTCGTCGACGGCTGCGGCGCCGGCGAGCTGCCATGCTCGCTCGGCAAGCTCGAGTGAGCGTGGAATCTCGAGCCGGTGGTGCACGGCGGTCGCGGCGTTGGTGAGAAGCGTCGCCGCGGCATTTGGATCGGCGGCTTCAAGCTGGTCCGCTCCCTCGATCATCAGGCGTAGAGCGTCATCGAGTTCGCCGCGTTCGACGCGGATGTACGCGCGCCGAGCTTGTGCTCGTGCGAACTCATCCGCTTCGAGTCCGCCTGTGATTGCTTCCTCGAGTAGTGAGTCGGCGCGCTCGAGCCGGCCAGCACGATAAGCAGCATCGCCCGCGCGTGCGAGGCGCCTCGCGCGAGCGCTCGGATCGGGAGTGAGCCGTGCTGCTCGTTCAAGCGCTTTTGCTTCCGCCCACACGCCGCCGCTCCGTCGCGCCGATTCCGCAGCGTCAACAAGTCGCGACGCGAGAGTCTCATCCGGGTCTCGCGTCGCGGACGCGAGGTGCCAGGCCTGTCGATCCGGCTCCTCCGCGGACTCCGCCAATGCCCGGTGCGCGGCGTTTCGCTCCCCATCGGCAGCGGCGCCATAGACCGCCGAGCGCACAAGCGGATGAGAGAAGCCTACGGTCGAGCCGAGCGTGATCAGACCCGCCGTTTCAGCCGGTCCGAGAGAGCTCGCGTCGAGGTCGAGCAACGCGAGCGCGCGCGTAACCACTCGGAGGTCGGTTACATCGCTTGCCGCCACGAGGAGGAGCGCTCGCTGCGACGAGTCCGGCAAGCGCGTCGCGCGGCGAAGGAATCCTTGCGATACCGCGGTGGCGACGCGAAACGGCTCTTGAACCGGCACGGTCCCGAGCAGTTCCGCCGCCGTCAGGGACTGCGGCAACTCGGTCAGCGCGAGCGGGTTTCCGCCCGCTAGCTCGATGATCTGATCGGCAACGAGCGCCGTAGCGCCCGCCGGCAGTTGTGCGGCCAGCAGTCGTCTCGCGGCGGGGCGGGCGAGTCCACTCAGCCGAAGCTCTGGAACGCCCGGAGGCGCGAAGGTTCGCACGTCGGGCTCGCGTACGCCGAAGAGCATCGCGATTCCATCCGCATCCAATCGGCGTGCGATGAACGCCATCGCTGCAGCCGAGGCTTCGTCGAGCCAAGGTGCGTCGTCGACCACGCAGAGCAAAGCGTGCTCGTCGGCGGCTGCCGCGAGCAGACTCAAGGCACCGCTGAACGTTGCCAGTGGCTCGGCGGCTGCACTACCGCCGAGCGCTAGTGCTGCCCCGAGTGCGGCCGCCTGAGCGTCCGGAAGCATTCCCATCAACGGGAGCGCTGGCCGAAGCAGTTCGTGTAGGCCGGAGAACGCGATCTCGACTTCCGACTCGACTCCGAGCGCCCGGAACACACGCATGTCCTTCGCCCGACCAATCGCGGAGTCCAGCAGAGCGCTCTTGCCGATCCCGGCCTCGCCGCGGACTACGAGTGCGGCACTTCGCCGCTGCCTTGCCGCGTCGAGTGCCTCGTCGATCCGCGCGGACTCGCGCTCGCGTGCGATCAGCATCTCTCGAGCCTAGACCCGAACAACGGTGGCCGTTAGGGATTTCCCGGGCGCGAGCACCGTGGCTTACAGCGCACGATTACGGTCGCCGTGATGAAACCGCTCGCCTATTCGCTGCAGTTCCGCGGACGCGTGACATCGAACGACCCGAGAGCGCTTCGATTCCGGCTCACTGCCCCCACCTCGACGCTCGCCACCACCATCGGGCCCGACGGCATCCATTCCGCCTTCGACGAGTCCGGAGGCGGAGAGGCGGCGGCCGAAGCCGAGCTCTTGCTCGGCGAGAGCTCGAGCTTCTTCGAAGTAGGAACGATCGTATTCGGCTCCGGCAACATCGTCCGATATCGCAGCGCCTGCGCGGGGCGGCTCACCGGCTGCCCGGACCCCAACCTCAGACACGGCGTGGTTATCCACGAAGTCGTGGGCGGAGACGGTCAGTTCGCCGACGCCGAAGGCTTCATCACCTCCAACTTCCTCGTCAGCGACACCGGCGAGGTCACAAACCACCAACTCGGCGTGATCTTCGTCCACGACCGGCGCCTAGCGCACGGTCCGAGAGGAGCAACATGATCTTCAGAGCTACGCGTACGTGTCGCCTCGGCACAGCTCGGTCGGCCGTCATCCTCGCGTCTGCGTCCGTCGCGGTCGTTGCGACAGCCGTACTCAGTCCATCCCCGAGAGCTGCGGTGCGAGGAGCGTTCAGCGTCAGGTCGTCCCTTGTAGGGAAAACGATCCTTCCCCACCGCATCCACTGGCTCGGCACCCCGAGCCTGCCGGAAGCAAAGATCCGCGAAGTCGACTTCCTCATCGACGGTCAGCTGAAATGGGTCGAGCGCCACCCACCGTACGCTTACGGCTACGACGGCAACTATCTAGTCACCACGTGGCTTCGGCCGGGCTTACACCAGTTCAGCGTCGTAGCGATTGCAACGGACCACACCCGCGCCACCGTTTCGTCGAGCGCGCGCGTCGGAATTGCAAAACCGCCACCCACGAAACTCGCGGGGGATTGGACCCGGATGGTCAGCAGCGCTGAGGCCGGAACCTCTGGACGGGCAGGCCGCTGGACGCTGTCGATTGACAAGGTTGGCTGGCGCATCCTTGACCCCAGCGGGCACGGCGCGCTGGTCGATGTCGCCTACCTGTCGGCAGCCACGCTCGAAGCACGCGGCGGCATCGCGACTCGTAACCACGACTCCCACGAAGGCAACATTTGGTGCGACGAGCCGTTCCAGCCCGTCCGATACCGATGGTCGGTCGACGGCGACGCGCTCACGATCTCGCTCGCCGGCCCGAAGCGCTGCGACGGCGAAAGCCAGGTCTGGGCCGGTGACTGGACTCGCTCGTAGGCACGCAGAATCGACGGTATGAATGAGGCCCGTTCGCGCGGGCCTCATTCGGCGTGCCGTTTCATGGAGGCGCTCGATGAGGTCAGACGCCTTTCCTCACGCCAAGACCGACAGGGCCTCCTGAGCCGGACCGGGTTCGACCGGAACAGGATTGGCTGGTTTACGCAGTCGCTCCTGCGAGCGGTCAGTTCAGTTGATCGACCCTGATGGCGGTGATCGTTCCGTAGATGTAGCTCTTGCCGCTGTCGTCGTAGGTCGTGTTGCACGCGAGCTTGAGAGACCCGACGCTTGTAAACGTGACTGCATCGGTGATGTTCGCCGGCGGATAGTCGGAGTCGTACGGGGGCACGGAGAAGCTTGCGCCTACGGGGTCAAGC
>JBAQHS010000109.1:0-34077 GCA_049288455.1 Gaiellaceae bacterium
GCGTCAGGCGCGGCGACGAGCGACGGCAGCGTGCCGAGGCCGGGCCGCAGCTCGCCGCTTGCGTCCTCGCCGATCAGCACGCGGCGCTCGTCGGCGTATGCACGCGACAGGAGCCGGTCGAGCGGCACATCGGCGTCGCCATAGTTCGCGTCCCGGTCCGCGAACGCGAGCTTCGCGCACTCGGTCGTCACGTGCACGAGCTCGGCTTCACTCATCGCGCCGACATCGAATCCTTCGAGCAGCGCGAGTTGCTGCAGCCCGGCCGGTCCCTGCCCCCACGCTCTCGTCCGGCAGACGGTGAGGCCGCGGTAGTCGACGGTCGCCGGCGGTTCGAGCGTCGCGCGCCAGGCGGCCAGGTCGTCTCCCGTGATCAGGCCGCCCTGCTCGCGCGAGAAGCGGTCGATCTCGTCGGCGACGAAACCCTCGTAGTAGACCCGGCGCGCGCGTTCGATCTCCGCCTCCCTCGAGCCGCCCCGTGATTCGTTGAGCAGGCGGCGCCAGGTCGCGGCGAGTTGCGGATTGCGGAAGATCGAGCCGGGCTGCGGCGCGGGGAGGTAGAGGTCGGCGGAGCCCGGCCAGCCGCGCAGGAGTGATTCGGACCGCTCGATCGTGAACGTGATGCCGGGCACGACCGAATAGCCGCCATCGGCGTAGCCGATCGCAAACTCCAGCACGTCGGCGAGCCGCCACGTCCCGAATTGCTCCAGGAGAAGCAGCCAGCCGCCGAACGACCCCGGCACGCACGCGGCCAGCAGGCCGGTGCCCGGGACGAGCTCGTGCCCGAGCGACCGGTAACGCTCGATCGTCGCTGCGGCCGGCGCGACACCCTGGGCGCAGAGCACGAGCGGCTCGCCGCGCTCGACCGCCCAGAAGACAGCAGGCAGGTCCCCGCCAGGTCCGTTCAGGTGCGGCTCGACCACCTGCAGCACGAGTCCCGCCGCGCACGCTGCGTCGAACGCGTTGCCGCCGCGTTCGAGCACCGCCATGCCACTTGCAGAGGCGAGCCAGTGGGTCGACGCGACCGCGCCGAACGAGCCGCGAAGTTCGGGGCGTGTCGTGAACGTCATGCGGTCAACTCTGCCGTATCGATCAGCCGCGGCGCGTGTCCGCCCGGCCGCACCAGATGGCAAGCGACCTGGTGGCCGCCACCCACGTCGAGGAGCGGTGGATCGACGTCGGTCGACGTCGGCGCCGACTCATGCTCGAGCGGGCACCGCGTGCGGAAGCGGCACCCTGACGGCGGCGCAAGTGGGCTCGGAATGTCTCCCTGCAGGATGACGCGCGTTCGCTTCTTCTGCACCACCGGGTCCGGCACGACCGCGGCCGAGAGCAATGCTTGCGTATACGGGTGTTTCGGAGCCGCGAAGAGGTCGCGCGTCTGCGCGAGCTCGACGACTTTCCCGAGGTACATCACGGCGACTCTGTCACAGAGGTACTCGACGGTCGCGAGGTCGTGCGTGATGAAGAGGCACGAGAAGCCCATCTCCTGCTGCAGGTCACGCAGGAGGTTGAGGATTGAAGCCTGCACGGACACGTCGAGCGCTGACACCGGCTCGTCGGCGACGAGCAGCGTCGGAGAGACCGACAACGCGCGCGCCAGGCCGACTCGCTGGCGCTGGCCGCCCGACAGCTCGTGCGGATAGCGGAAGCGCAGCTCCGCGCGCAAGCCGACGCGGTCGAAGAGGTCGACGACCTTCTGGTCAAGTGCCTTGCCGCGCGCGAGACGCTGCACTCGCAGCGGTTCGCCGACGATCTGACCGCACGACATGCGCGGGTTCAGAGACGAATAGGGATCCTGGAACACCATGTGCATCTCGCTGCGCAATGGGCGCAACTCACGACGCGATAGGTGGGTGATGTCCCGCCCCTTCAGCGCAACCGAGCCGGCGGTCGGCTCGAGCAAGCGGATGACGCAGTTCGCGACCGTGCTCTTGCCGCTGCCCGACTCGCCGACAAGCCCGAGGAGCTCACCCGGGGCGATCGAGAACGAGACACCATCGACCGCGTGGACGGTGCCACCGCCGCCGAGCAGCCCCCGCCCGGCCGAGAAATGCTTGACGAGGTCGACGACCTCGAGCGTCGGCGAGCCGTTCTCGCTCACTCCGCCTCCCAGTCGCCGCCTGGGTGAAAGCACGCAACGAGATGATCGGGCCGTACTTCGCGCAGGTCGGGAACCTTCGACCGGCTGAGGTCGTCGGCGCGAGGGCAGCGCGGCGCGAACGCGCATGCGGTCGGGAGCTGCGCGAGCGAAGGGACGCGTCCGGGGATCTCCTTCAACCGCCCTTGCGCAACCGCCCCGCCGGGGCGCGGCACAGCGCCAAGCAGGCCGATCGTGTACGGATGCTGCGGCTGCGCGTAGAGCTCGTGCACCGGCGCCTCCTCGGCTTTCCGCCCGGCGTACATGACAAGCACCCGGTCG
Source organism: Gaiellaceae bacterium (assembly GCA_049288455.1). GTDB lineage: Bacteria > Actinomycetota > Thermoleophilia > Gaiellales > Gaiellaceae > PALSA-600. The sequence goes on from JBAQHS010000109.1 coordinate 2,420, forward strand.
GCGATATCCGCGACGACGCCGAGGTTGTGCGTGATCAGGACGATCGCGGTCCCAAGCCGCTCGCGGATGTCGCGGAGCAAGTCGAGGATGCCGGCTTGAATCGTCACGTCGAGCGCTGTCGTCGGCTCATCCGCGATGAGGATCTTCGGATCGCAGGCGAGCGCCATCGCGATCATCACGCGCTGCCGCATGCCGCCCGACAGTTGATGCGGGTACTCGTCGACCCGCCGGTCGGGCGCCGGAATGCGCACGAGGTCGAGCAGCTCGATCGACCGGCGGCGCGATTCGGCGCGGCCGAGGCCGAGATGGCGGCGCAGCACCTCCGCGATCTGGTTGCCGACGCGAAAGGCGGGGTTCAGCGATGTCATCGGCTCCTGAAAGATGAACGCGATCTCACGCCCGCGGACGTGGCGAACATGTGAAAGCGGCGCGGCCAGCAGGTCGACCCCGTCGAAGTCGGCCCTCCCGGTCACGTGGGCCGTCGGCGGGAGCAGGCGCAGCAGCGACATCACGCTGACGCTCTTGCCGCAGCCCGACTCCCCGACGATGCCAAGAACCTGGCCCGCCTCGAGCGAGAACGAAAGCTTGTCGACCGCGTAGACCGCACCGTCGTCGGTGTCGAAGCGCACCGACAGGTCGTGCACGTCGAGGAGGCTCAACGCGTTGTCCGTGGATCGAGGACGTCGCGCAGGCCGTCGCCGAGCAGGTTGAACGACAGGGAGCACGCGAAGATCGCGATGCCCGGAAACAGCGCGAGCCTCGGCGCCTGCGAGACATACGACTGCGCGTCCGCGAGCATGACGCCCCAGGACGGCGTCGGGGGCTGGACGCCCAGGCCGAGGAACGAGAGCACCGCCTCCCCGATGATCGCAGCGGGAATCGTGACGGTCGCCTGCACGATCAGCGTCGAGAGCATGTTGGGGAAGATGTGCCGCGCGAGAATGCCGGCGTCGCTGGCACCGTTCGCGATCGCCGCGCGGACGTAGTCCTCCTCGCGTAGCGCGAGCGCCTCGCCGCGCGCGATTCGGATCAGGCCCGGCACGGCGCCGATCCCCAGCGCGAGCGTCGCGTTCGTGAGCGACGGGCCGAGGATCGCAGCAAGGCCGACGGCGAGGATCAGGAAGGGGAACGCGAGCAGTACGTCGGTGAGCCGCGCAATCACGGGATCGATCCAGCCGCGGTAGTAACCCGCGATGAGCCCGATCGGCACGGCGATCACCATCGCGAGCAGCGTTGCGAGCACGCCCGCCTGGATCGAGGCCCGCGAGCCCCAGATGATCCGCGAGAGCACATCACGGCCGAGCTCGTCGGTCCCCAGCACATGGCCGTGGCTGAATGGCGGAACGAGCGTCGCGTTGAAATCTGTCGCCGATGCCGAGTACGGCGCCACGGCCGGAGCGAGGATCGCGGCGCCGATGAAGACGAGCGCCGCGATCAGGCCGATGACCGCGAGCGGCCGACGCAGGAACCGCTTGCGCAGGAGCCGGCGTCGGCGGGCGCGCGGGTTGATCGCGACGGAGGCCGCATCGACGTAGCTCATGCCGACCCCGAGACGCGAATGCGCGGGTTGAGCAGTGAGTACGCGAGGTCGACGAGCAGGTTGACGACGACGTAGCCGGTGGCCGCAACGAGCACCACTCCCTGCAGCAGCGCGTAGTCGCGCTGGTTGACGGCGTCGATCGTCAGTCGCCCGAAGCCCGGGATGACGAAGATCTGCTCGGTGATCACCGCTCCGGAGATCAGCGCGCCGAGTTGCAGGCCTACCACCGTGGTCACCGTGATCAGGCTGTTTCGCACCGCGTGCTTTCCCACGACCGACCACTCCGACAAGCCCTTCGCGCGTGCAGTCCGCACGTAGTCGGCGCCGAGCGAGCTCAGCATCGACGAACGCATCTGCCGCATGAGCACTGCCGACAGGCCCGTCCCGAGCACGATCGCCGGCATGAGCATGTGCTCGAGGTTCTGCACGGGGCTGTGCGCGAACGAGACATAGCCGCCGGCGGGTAACCAGTGCAGCGTGACGGCGAAGTAGATGATCATCACGATGCCGAGCCAGAAGTGCGGCACCGAGAGCCCGACGAGTGCAACGGTGGTTGCAGCGTAGTCGGAGGGCTTTCCGTGCCGGACCGCGGCGAGGATCCCGGCGCCGACGCCGATCACCGTCCCGATCATGATCGCGAGAAACGAGAGCTCGAGCGTGATCGGCAGCCGCTGCACGATGGTGCGGGAGACGGACAGCTCACGCTGGTCGGTTCCGAGATCGCCGCGCACCGCGAGGCCGAGCCAGTGGACGTATTGCACCGGCAGCGGCCGGTCGAGCCAGTACTTGTGCCGGATCGCCGAGAGCACTGCAGGATCCCGGTTCTCGGCGCCGAGCGCGATCGCCGCATCGCCGGGGATCGCCCGGACGCCGGCGAAGACCAGAATGCTTGCGAGCAGAAGAACGATCAGGGCGGCCCCGACCTTGCGCAGGAGGAAGCCGCCCATGATCGCTCGATTCGCTGTCGCTACTTCTTGAAGCCGGCGAAGGCCACGCGCACGAGTCCGTCGCCGAACAGTTGGACGCCGCCGACGTTCGTCGCCTCGGCGTCTCGGTTGACCGGGTGGTAGAGGTAGATGACCGGACGGTCCTTCGCAGCCTGGGCGAGCGCCGCGTGGAAGTCGACGAGCCGTGCCGCCGCCGACGCGGCTTTGCGCTCGTTGTCGAGCGCGCGGTCGGCCACCGCGTTGCTGTACCCGCTGTCATTCTGCGAGCCGGTCGTCTGCAGGAAGTTGTAGGTGTTGCCGTCGGGATCGACGCGGCCGGACCAACCGATCGCGAACGTCTCGAACTGCCCTGCGTCCTCGTGGTTCAGTGACGTGACGAACTCGGTCGGGTCGAGCACGACGTTGAAGCCGATCGGCTTCTCCATCGACTGGATCACCTGGCCGAGCCGTGCCGCGACCGGGTCGGTGCCGAGCATCAAGTGCACGGTCACCCCGGGCGAGACTCCGGAACGGTTGAACGCGGCCTTCGCACCTGCCACGTCGGCAGTCAGCTTGCACGGGATCCCCTTCGTCGCCGCGTACCACGGCGTCCCGGGGGCAACCGGGAAGCAATCGGGATTCACCGTGCCGCCGAAGACGACCTTGTTGATCACCTTCCGGTCGAGCGCGAGCTCGAACGCCTGCCTCAGGTCAGACGACTTGGCGATCGGCGTGCCGGTGTTCGCGTATGGCAGCTTGCCGAGCCCCCTCGAGTTGCCGATGTTCACCGTGATGCCCTGGTAGCCGATCGAGGTCGACTTGAACAGCCGCAGCGACTTGTCGTGAGCAATCGACTGGAGGTCGGTCGAGGCGAGGCCCTCGGCCACGTTGACGTCGTGCGAGCGAAGGTTCGCAGCCCGTGCCGCCGGATCGGTGATGATCTTCCACACGATCGTGTCGAGATGGACCTTTGCCTTGCCGTAGTAGAAAGGCGACTTGGTCAGCGTGATGTGGTCGCCGGCGGAACGGTCCTTGTACATGAACGGGCCGACGCAGACAGGGTTGGTCGCGAACTTGTCACCAAGCGCATTCAGCGCCTTCGGCGACATGATCATCCCGGCCCGATCGGCGAGTTGTGCCGTGATCGGCGAATAGCGCGTCTTCAGGTTCAGGATCACGGTCGAGCTGCCCTGCGTCTCGATCGATGCGACAGGCGAGAGCTCGCTCGCGCGCGCTGAGCCTTTCAGGGTCTGGTCGCGATCGAGCGACTGCTTCACCGCGGCGGCGTCGAGGGTCGTACCGTCGTTGAACTTGATGCCGGTGCGGATCTTGATCGTGACCGTCTTCTTGTCGGCGGAGAACGTCGGGAGCGCAGCCGCCAATTGCGGCACGATCTCGAGCTTCGCGTTCAGGTCGTAGAGCTTCTCGCACATGTCGGCGAAGACCATCCGGCCGACGAACGTCCGGGCGAGCGTGGGATCGAGCGCGTCCGGATCCGATTCGAGCGCGATCGTGAGCGTGCCACCGTTCTTCAGCGCAGGCGGCGCCGCGGAGCGGGCCGACGCGGTGAGGGCGGCGAGCGCGACCGCGACGGCGAGCATCAGCCCGACCGCAACGCGCGCGCGGATTCTGTTCATGTCGTTCCCCCTGGTAGGTGTCTGCACGACATCTGCTCCTACGAGCGAATGCGCTCTCTGGATCCCCGAGAGGCTATTATGGATCCAACATACTGTCAAATGGATCCAAATACTGCTAGCCTCGAAGCGTGAGCGAGCGCGCGTCCGTGGCTGCCGAGGGTCCCGCCGCGAGCGGACGCTTCGCCGGGCTTGACGCTCGGTTGCTCGCGATCGGCATCCTCGGCGGTCTTCTTTCCGGCCTGCTCGGTGTGGGCGGCGGCGTCGTCATGGTCCCCCTCCTCGTGCTCTGGGCCGGCTACCGGCAACGCGACGCGCATGCGCTCTCGCTCGGCGCGATCATCCCGATCAGCCTGGCGAGCGTCCTCATCTACGGGGCCGCGGGGAAGGTGCGCCTCTCCGATGCGGTGGCTCTCGCCGTCGGGGCGATCGTCGGCGCGCGCATCGGAGCGTCCGCTTTGGCGAGGATCGAGGAACGACCGTTGAAGCTCGTCTTCGGGCTCTTCCTCGGCGCCGTGTCGATTCTGATGCTGGTGCGGCAGTGACAGGGATCGCGCTCTACGCAGCGCTCGTCGCCTTCGGGCTCTTCACCGGCGCAGGTGCCGGGCTCCTCGGCGTGGGCGGCGGGATCATGATGGTGCCCTTCCTCACGCTCGTCGCGGGCCTCAACCAACACGCCGCCGAGGCGACGTCCCTGCTCGTCGTCCTCCCCACGGCGATCGTCGCGAGCATCGTGTTGCAGCGGCGCGGCGTCGGCAACCTCAGGCTCGCGCTCCGCTTCGGCGTGCTCGGGGCTGCCGGCGGCGTCCTCGGCGCGCTGCTCGCACTCGCGCTGCCGGCCCACGTGCTGAAGCTCGTGTTCGCCCTGTTCCTCGGCGCCGTGGCCGTCCGACTCGTGCGCGACGCTCTGCCGCGATGAGGGCAATGGCCGACCGCTCGAGCCTGGTCGATCGCCTGGCGGCGACGATCCAGTCACGCGTTTTGAGCGGAGAGATCACGACGGGCACACGGCTGCGGCAGGAAACCCTCGCGACGGAGTTCGGCGTCAGCCGGACGCCGGTGCGTGAGGCGTTGCGCAAGCTCGAGTCGAGCGGGCTCGTGCTCGTCGAGCCGAACCGCGGCGCCGTCGTGCGCGGGCCGAACGCGCGTGACGTCCGCGAGGCCTACGCGGTCCGGGCCGAGCTCGAGGGGTTCGCGGCCGAGCTGGCGGTCGCCCGGCTGCTCGACAGCCAGCTCGACTCCCTGCGCGATGCCGAAAAGCTCTTCCGCCACTCGCTCGAGGAGGTGATCGACAGCCGCCGCCGTGGCGTCGACAGCGACTGGTCGATCGAGAGCGAATGGGAGCGCGCAAACAACCTCTTCCACCGAGTGATCCAGGAGGCTGCCGGAAACCGTCAGCTACTCGCGGCAATCGCGCACCTCCATCAGAGCTTTCCGCGCGATCTGACCTGGGCGGCGCTCAGTCACAGCTCGCACCTGCTCGAGGAGAACGTCGAGCAGCACCGCCGCATCCTGGCGGCGATCGAGGCGCGGAACGGCGGTGACGCACGACGGCAGATGAGCGACCACATCCGCTCGGCCGGCGAGGTCGTCGCCCGGCTTCTCGACCGGCGTGCGGGTTAGGCGCGAGTCAAAACCCAGCGGGCGCGCGGGCGAAGTCGACGGCGACGTGTGCGAGGATCGACTGCAAGAGCTCGAACGAATGCATGACGTGCTCGTGCGCCAGCTCCCGCGCCCCCGCGATCGAGCCGGCGGCGAGCGCCTGGCGGATCGCACGGTGCTCGGCCTGATTGCGCTCGTAGAGCAAATCGAGCCCGTCGTCGAGCGGAGCCCACATCGTCGTGCCCGCGAAGCTCCGGCGTGCAGCTTTCGCGACGGACTCGATGTAGGGCGCGTCGGCGGTGCGATAGAGCACATCGTGGAACGCGTGATTCGCTCGCATCCAGTTCGACATCAGCGAGCGGCGGTCGCCGCCCGGCTCGCGTGAGCGGACCTCTTTCGTCAGGCGGGCGAATCGCTTCTCGCACTCCTCGAGCTCGGCGAGCGCCTCGGCCGTGAGCTTGCGTGCGGCAAGCTCGGTGACAAGCGCCTCGAGCTCGGCGCGCACGAGAAATGCTTCACGCAGCTCCTCGCGCGAGACCTCGCGCACTCGCACTCCGCGGTTCGGGACGAACGAGACAAGTCCGAGCGCTGCGAGCCGCCGGAGCGCTTCACGCACCGGCGTGCGCGACACGCCGAACCGCTCGGAGAGCTGCTCCTGCCGCAACACCGCTCCGGGCTCGATCTCGCCCGAAACGATCGCCTCCTCGATGAGGACGGCGATGTCATCGGCCTTCGTGCTCTCGAGGCTCACGGGAGGCGGTCGTATGCCGTCGTCGTCAGGAAATCCTTGAAGGGTGTCGAGAGCGCGACATCTGCAAAGACCTCCTTCGCGGCCGCGGCGGCGTCGACCTTCGCGATCTCCTCGCGCACGCGAGCCTCGTCGAAGCGCCCAGCCTTGACCCACGACCAGACCTGCGCCCGCGAGATCTCGGCGGTCGCGGCGTCCTCCATCAGATTGTCGATTGCCGCGGCACCGACGCCCTGCAGCCACGCGTCGAGGTAGCGCACACCGACACTCACGTTCACCCGCAGGCCCTCGTCGGTCACCTCGCCGCCGGGGATCTCGAAGTTCAGCAGGTCGTCCTCGTCAACCGACACCTCGTCGCGCTTGCGGTCGACCTGGTTCGGCCGGTCACCGAGCACCGAATCGAACTCGGCAAGCGCGACCGGAACAAGGTCGGGATGCGCGACCCACGTGCCGTCGAAGCCGTTGCGCGCCTCGCGCTCCTTGTCCTCATGCACCTTGGCGAGCGCGATCTTGTTGACCGCAGGATCGCGCCGCGAGGGGATGAATGCGGCCATGCCGCCGATCGCGTGCGCCTCGCGTGCGTGACAGGTCTTGACGAGCAGCTCGGTGTAGGAGTGCATGAACGGAACGGTCATCGTGACCTGAGCCCGGTCGGGCAGCACCGCGCCCATCTTCTTGATGCAGCTGAAGATGTAGTCCCAGCGTCCCGCGTTCAAGGCACAGGAGTGATCGCGCAACTCGTAGAGGATCGCGTCCATCTCGAACGCTGCGAGGATCGTCTCGATCAGGACGGTGCACTTGATCGAGCCGGCGGGCAGCCCGAGCTCGGCCTCCGCGAGCGCGAATGCCTGCGCCCAGAGCCGAGCCTCGAGGTGCGACTCGAGCTTCGGCAGATAGAAGTACGGGCCGGTTCCGCGCTCGAGCTGCTCGCGGGCGTTGTGGAAGACGACGAGCCCGAAGTCGAAGAGCGACGCGCTGACCGGAGCACCGTCGACGACGTGGTGGCGCTCGACCAGATGCCAGCCGCGCGGGCGAATCACGAGCGTCGCGGTCTCGTCGTTCAGCCGATAGCTCTTCTCCCCGGTCTCGAGCTCGATCGTTCGACGAACCGCGTCGTGAACATTCAGCTGGCCGTCGACCACGTTCTCCCACGAGGGCGAGTTGGCGTCCTCGAAATCCGCCATGAAGACCTTCGCTCCCGAGTTCAGGGCGTTGATCATCATCTTGCGATCGACCGGCCCGGTGATCTCGACGCGCCGGTCCTGCAAGTCGGCAGGCGCCGGCGCGACGGTGAAGTCGGACGGTGCCCGCACGAATTGCGGCCGCTCGCCTTTGCGGTCGTCGCGCGCCGCGAGCAGACGCTCGCGCTCGGGATTCAGCTCGCGGTGGAGCCGGTCGACGAACGCGAGCGCCTCGGTCGAGACGACGTCTGCGGTTACGCGAATTGCGCTTCCTCCGTCGAGCCGTGGAGGGCGAGCGTCGAGGACTCCTTGGACACGGCCTGCATCACCTGGTCGAAGTATCCCGCACCGACCTCGCGCTGATGCCGCGTGGCGGTGTAGCCGTCGTCTTCCATCGCAAACTCGCGCTCCTGCAGCTCGACGTAGGCAGACATTCCGGCCTCACGGTAGCCGCGGGCAAGCTCGAACATTCCGGCGTTCAGCGAGTGGAAACCCGCGAGGGTGATGAACTGGAACGCGTAGCCCCACTCTCCGAGCTGCTGCTGGAAGCCGGCGATCTCGTCCGTCGAGAGCGCCTTCTTCCAGTTGAACGACGGCGAGCAGTTGTAGGCGAGCAGCTTCCGGGGATGGCGCTCGTGGATTGCCTCCGCGAATTCCCGCGCCTCGCCGAGATCGGGCGTCGAAGTCTCGAACCACAGGACGTCCGCGTACGGCGCATAGGCGAGCGACCGGGCGATCGCGGCCGCGAGACCGTCCTTGACGTGGAAGAAGCCCTCGGATGTGCGCTCACCGGTGACGAATGCCTGATCGGCTTCGTCGATGTCACTCGTCAGGAGCGTGGCGCTGAGCGCGTCCGTCCGCGCGACGAGCACGGTCGGCACGTTCAGCACGTCCGCCGCGAGACGCGCCGCGGTGAGCGTCCGGATGAACTGCGATGTCGGCACGAGCACCTTCCCGCCGAGGTGCCCACACTTCTTCTCGGCAGCCAACTGGTCTTCGAAGTGAACGCCGGCCGCTCCCGCCTCGATCATCGCGCGCATCAGCTCATAGGCATTCAACGCGCCGCCGAAGCCGGCCTCGGCATCCGCGACGATCGGCGCGAGCCAATCGGTGCCGTTGTGGCCCTCCGACCAGTCGATCTGGTCGGCGCGGAGGAGCGCATTCGAGAGCCGCCGCACCACCTGCGGCACCGAGTTCGCCGGATAGAGGCTCTGGTCCGGATACGTGGCGCCTGCGGCGTTCGCATCCGCGGCGACCTGCCAGCCGGAGAGATAGATCGCACGCAACCCGGCCTTCACCATCTGCACTGCCTGGCCGCCGGTCATCGCACCGAGCGCGTTCACGTAGCCCGGCGAGGTCTCGGACGGGCCGCTCGTCAGCAGGCGCCAGAGGCGCTCGGCCCCGAGCCGGCCGAGGGTGCACTCGGGGACGACCGAGCCGCGCAGCCGCACGACCTCCTCCGGGCTGTAGGGGCGCGTGAGACCGGCCCAGCGCTCGTCGTCGGCCCACTGGGCGCTCAGCTGTTGTGCCTGCTCCTGGATCCGAGATTCGATATTCATGCCAGCTCCTGAGGCGAGAGGTCGAGGATTGTTGGATCCTAGACTGCCTGATTTCGCCTGTCAACGGAGCTAATTGCCTTGACTGGGATCCAGAATGTGCCTAGAATCGTTCCATCCTGGATCCCAAGGAGGTTGGAGATGGCGTCAAACCCGCAGCAAGCAGCCGATTCCGCCCCGCCCGAGGAGCGCCCGGAGCCGCGCCCGCGCTGGGAGGTCGTCGAGTGCACGTGCCCTGAGTGGTGCGAGCGCGACCACGAACTCGACTGATCTCGCGCTGTTTGGGCGCTAGCGCGCGGTCCAGCCGAGGTCGATCGGCACTGGCACGCCGGTGATGCCCGCACCCGAGGGGGAGAGCAGGAACGCGACCAGGTCCGCGACCTCGGCCGGTTCGAGCAGGCGCTTGACCGCTTGCCGCTCGAGGATCACGTCCTCGAGCACGCGTTCCGCGGGGACGCCATACGCCTGCGCCTGATCGCCGATCTGCGCCTCGACGAGCGGCGTCCGCACGTACGCGGGGCAGACGGCCGTCGCGGCGATCCCGACCTCCGCTCCCTCGAGCGCAAGGGTCTTCACGAGCCCGAGCACACCGTGCTTCGCGGCCACATAGCCCGCCTTGAAGGGAGATGCCGTCAGCGCATGCGCGGAGGCGATCACGCAGATCCGCCCTTCACCCGAGCTCGCGAGCGCATCCCACGCGTACTTCGCGAGCAGGAACGGCGAGGTCAGGAGGAGAGCGAGCAGCTCGTCCCATCGGTCCTCGGAAAAGTCGCGAACCGGCGACACGTGCTGGAAGCCTGCGTTCGGGACGATCGCATCGAGCCGGCCGAACCGCTCGAGCGCGTCGGCCACGACCTGCTCGTTCCCGCTGCGGGTGGTCAGGTCGGCGTCCTCGACATCGACGCCGTGGACGTCCCAGCCATCCGAGCCCAGGCGTTCGACGATCGCCGAGCCGATGCCCCCGCGCGCGCCGGTAACGAGTGCCGCCCTGGCCACGATCGGCTACCCGTAGTAGCGGAAGACGACGTCGGCGACGCACACGGGCTTCTCGCCACCTTCGCGCTCGACGGTCGCGGTCATCGTCACCTGGGCGCCACCCTCGATTTCGTCGACCTCCTTGACCTCGAAGGTCGCTCGCAGGCGTGAGTCGACCGGGACGGGCGCGGGAAAGCGCACACGGTTGAGGCCGTAGTTGATCCCCATGCCGCCCTGGCGCGGCACCACTTCGTACGACGCGGCGGGCAGGAGCGAGAGCGTCAGATAGCCGTGCCCGATCGTCGTGCCGAACGGGCCTTCTTTCGCGCGCTCGGCGTCGACGTGGATCCACTGATGGTCGCCGGTCGCCTCGGCGAACGCGTCGATCTTCGTCTGCGGCACGTCGATCCAGGCCGACGGCCCGTACACGTCCCCCACGTTCATGCGACCTGCCCCCAGCGCACGACCGAGGCAGCCCACGTGTAGCCGGTACCGGCCGAAAGGAGGAGCACGGCATCGCCGTCACGGACGCGCCCGTCGCGCACTGCACGGTCGAGGCCGAGCAGCGGGTCGACGCCGCTCATGTGCCCGGTGTCGTCGAGGTACACGGCCTGATCCTCCCTCATCCCGAGCTCGGAGAGCAATGCGAGGAACATCGAGCGCTTCGTATGCAGTGGACAGACGAATGCCAGATCCTCGAGGGTCAGCCCAGAGCGCTCGAGCGCGCCGCGGGCGACCGCGACGAAGTTCGGCAGTGACACCTGGTCGAGGCCCCCTTTCATCCCGGCGGGGTCAGCGACGTCGAGGAAGCGATAGCCATCCGGATCGACCGAGCCGCCGCCGGGCACCTTCACCTGCAGCGAGTAGGCGCCGTCGGTGATCGCGTGCGCGCCGAGCACCTCGTTGCGGTCGGCGTCTCCGCGGAGCAGGCCTGCGACGGCACCGTCACCGAACGAGAACATGAAGCGCGCCCGCTCGTTCGTGTAGTCGAGGAGATACGACTCGCGGCAGGCGGCGACGACCAGGACGTTCGTCAGCTCGGGCTCGGCGCGCAGCAGATCGCGCGCGACGCGCATCGCGATCGACGTGCCATGCGAGACGTTGTCGTACTCGATCGCGAACGCGTTCGTCGCGCCGATGCGATGAGCAATGTGGGGTGCCACTTGCCAAACGGAGTAGTCCTTGTACATCGAGCCGTAGTAGAGGACGACGTCGATCTCCTTCGGGTCGAGCTCGGCCTCGGCGAGCAGCCGCTCCGCGGCGCGGACGGAGAGATCACTGACGTGCTCGTCGGGCGCGGCGATGTGCTTGCCCCGCAAACCGAATTTCTCGACAATCACCTGCTCGGGAATCCCGGCTTGCTCGCCGATCTCCGCAGCGGTGAGCCACCGCTCCGGCAGGTACGAAGCGGTTGCGACGAGGCCGACTGTCCTCACGTCTGCTTCGCCTCGAGAATGCAGCGGATCTGGCGTTCGAGCTCGTCCCAGACACGCGTAGGAATCGGCTTGCCGTCCCCCCAGAGGATCCAGCGCATCCCGATCATCTCCCCGAGCCCCATCAGCGCATACGCAGCGACCTCGGCGTCGAGCGCGCCGATCTCACCGGCGTCGATCGCAGCCTGAAGGGCCTCGATGTAACCGGCCGAAAGGCGGTCGTAGTGGTAGCGGAGCATCTCGGGCGAGACGAATTCGGCCTGGCGGATGATCCGATAGAGCGCGGGATGCTCCGAGGTGAACCGGAAGTACGCCTCGAAGCCGAGGAGCTCCGACTCGAGCCGGCTCGAGCCACGTGAGGAGCCCTCCTTCATCGCGTGTCGGACGCGCCGGTTCAGGTCGATGACGAGCTCGTCGAAGATCGCCTTCTTCGAGTCGAAGTAGAGGTAGAACGTGCCCGCCGCGACGCCCGCCGCCTCGGCGACCTTCACCACCGACGCATCGTGGTAGCCGAGCTCGCCGAACACGCGCTCGGCCGAGTCCAACAGCCGGCGGCGAGTGTCGAGCCCGCGCTTCGAGAGTGGCCGGCCGTCGACGTTCGTAACCACCACATCGGTCATGCGGTCACCTGCAAGCGCGACTTCTGGATCTTGCCCATCGAGTTGCGCGGCAGGTCCTCGACGACGTGGAAACTCTTCGGCACTTTGAACCGGGCGAGGTGCGCGCGACAGTGCTCGCGCAGCTCGTCTTCGGTGGCCGGCTCGGTCAGCACCACGAACGCGACCCCGATCTCTCCCCAACGCTCGTCCTCGACGCCGACAACCGCGGCGTCAGCGACAGAGGGGTGATCGTGCAGTACCGACTCGACCTCCGCCGGGTAGATGTTCTCGCCGCCGGAGACGATCATGTCTTTCACGCGGCCGAGGATGCGGTAGTTCCCTTCGGCATCTCGCTCCGCGACGTCACCGGTCATGAGCCATCCGTCGCGGAACGCGGCGCTCGTCGCGGCATCGTCACGCCAGTAACCCGCGAACACATTCGGTCCGCGCACGAGCAACTCGCCTTCCTCCGAGAGGTCGCACTCGACGTAGGGGTACGGCTTGCCGGCCCACCCGGCCTTCCGGCGCGCGTCACCTGGGTCGAGGCAGAGGACGTTCGGCGCGGCCTCGGTCAGCCCGTAGCCCTGCACGATGTCGACGCCGCGCGTCGACCAGGTGTCGAGCAGCGCCGCGGGCATCGGCGCGCCGCCGACGACCGCAAGTCGCAGTGCGCTGAGGTCGGCAGCGGCGAATCGAGGCTCCTGCGCCATGAAGAGATAGTTCGCCGGCACGCCCATCAGCGTCGTCACACGCTTCTGCTCGATCAGGTCGAGCGCGCGCGCCGCGTCGAAACCGCGCTCGAGGATCAGCCGCGCGCCCTTCCACCACGCAAGAATCGACTGCACGTTCCAGCCGCCGCAGTGGAACTGCGGCAGCACTTGGAGGACGACGTCGTCAGCGCGGACGCCCGTCGCGAGGTCGAACGAGAGGTTCGTCCAGAAGCAGTTCGCGTGGGTGAGCAGCGCGCCCTTTGGCTTGCCGGTCGTGCCCGACGTGTAGATCAAGAGCAACGGATCCGTGTCCGAAGCGTTTCCTTGTAACAGACTGTTACTTGCCGGCTCGAGCGCCGGGCGCACGCGCGCGAGTGCCAGCGCTGCAGCGCCGAGCTCGCGGTAGGGCTCCTCGACGAGGAAGACCGCCGGTTCGGCGTCGTCGAGCTGGTAGGCGATCTCGGCGGGCGCGAGCCGCCATGAGATCGGATGCAGGATCGCACCGGCCTTCGCGCACGCAAACATCAGCGCGACGTGCTCGCCCGTGTTGCCGGTCAGGGTCGAGACCCGGCTGCCCTGGGCGAGCCCGCGCGCCAACTCGTCGGAGCGCCGGTCGAGCTCGCGGTACGTCCACGTGCGACCGACCTCGTCGATTGCCACGCGCTCAGGACTGATTCGCGCGCGATCGCGAATGATCCTGTCAATCGTCAGCTCATTCATCCGAGGAACTCCGTCACGATCTTGACGAACCGGTCGGGCTGCTCCCAGAAGAAGAGGTGGCCGGCACCGGCAAACCGCTCGACGCGCGCGCCCGCGATCCGCTGTGCGAGCACGTCCGCGTTGCGCTCGTCGACGACGTTGTCGTCGGTGCCGGTGAGGATGAGGGTCGGCGCCGCGATCTGGCCGTCGACCCCGGCGAAGGTCAGGCCTGCCGCCGCCTGGGCCTGCCAGCCGGCCGGATCCGGGGGATTCGCGAGACGCAAACGGTAGAGGTCCTCGACGAGCGTCTCGGGCGGAGCGTTGCCGAGTGCGTTCTCGACGAACCGGCGCAGCGCGACATCTGGCTCGAGCGTCGCAGCCTCGGCAAGGAGCTGCACCGTCACGTCCGGCATCGGCACCGTTGCCGGCCCGCCGGGCGTGGTGCAGCAGAGCACGAGCTTGTCGACCCGCGCCCGATCAGAAACGGCGAGCTCCTGCGCGATCATGCCGCCGAGGCTCGCGCCGAGGACGTGCGCGTGCTCCACGCCGGCCTCGTCGAGCACCTGGCGCGCGTCACCTGCCATCTGTGCGGCGGTGTACGGGCCAGCCGGCTTGTCGGAGTCGCCGATCCCGCGGTTGTCGAACCAGATGACACGGAAGCGCTCGGCCAGGCCGCCGACCACAGGCGCCCAGCTCCACCGTCCGTAACCGAGGCCCTGGATCAAGAGGAGCGGCGCTCCCGCTCCCTGCTCCTCCCACCTGATGTTCACCGTTGCATCGCCTCCTGAAGACGTTGGAGCGTACGCGGGCGCCGGACCTGCCCGATGCGCGAGAGGCCGCCGGGCACGAAGAAGACGACGAGGATGAAAAGCACACCGAGGACGAAGAGCGGCTGCTCGAGCGGCGTCCGCAGCACGTTCGGCAGCGACGAGACCGCATGCGACGACGATGCGTCGCCAAGCCGTTGGTTGGCCCACGTGTAGAGCACACCGCCGACAAGCGCGCCGAAGCGCGTGCCGGTGCCGCCGATCACCACCATCACGAGCAATGTGAGCGTGAAGTTTGCGGACGTGACGTCGGGCGTCGCGCCGCCGAGCAGCAGCAGGTAGACGACGCCACCGGCGGTCGCAAGGAACGACGCGAGCACGAACGACATGAGCTTGTACGCATACGGGCGCAGCCCGAGCACCTCGACTCGGAGCTCGTTCTCACGGATCGCCTGCCAGATATGTCCCGGCGATGAGGCGACCGCCCACTGGACGATCGCAAACACGATGGCCACGTAGCCGAGGGCGACCCAGTAGAGGTGCTTCGTGTTGAAGATGCCGACGAGGCCGTCGGGCAGCTTCGTGTAATCGGCCCCGAGCCCCTCCTCGCCCCCCGTCCAGCCGTGCGGGTTCTTGAACGCGAGGATCGAGCCCGCTTGCGCGAAGGCAAGCGTCACCATCGCGAATGCGATGCCGCCCACGCGCAGCGAGACGGCGCCGAGGACGAGGGGTAGAAGGACGCCGATGAGCGCCGTAAAGGCAAGCGCCGCGCCGAACGACCAGTGCCACTTCGTGATCGCGATTGCGACGAGGTAGACGCCGACCGCGAAGTACAACGCATGCCCGAACGAGAGCAGGCCCGTGAAACCGAACAGCAGGTCGTAGGTCATCGCGAGCCCACCGAAGAGGAGACAGAGCGCGAGCAGCTGCAAAGTGCCGGGCGTGTTGATCGAGCTCTTGAACACGTAGGGAATGTCGAGCGTCACCCTCGGCACGAGCGCGAGCAGGACGAGAACGACGACGGGGATTGCGATGCGCCTCATGCGAAGCTCCCCGAGAGGCCGCGAGGACGAATGAGCAGGACGATCCCAAGCAGGAGCACGACGCTGAGATCGCCGAGACCCGAGGATGCGTAGTAGTTGGCGTACTGCTGCACGAGGCCGACGACGATCGCCGAGATCGCCGTGCCGCGGAGCGAGCCGAGGCCGCCGATCACGACGACGATGAACGCGAAGATCAGAAGTGACGTGCCACGTGACGGGTCGACGGTCGCGAAGTACACGTTCGAGAGCACCCCGGCGATCGCGGCAGCAACGCCACCGATGGCGAAGACGAGCGTGAACGCCCGGCGCACGTCGATCCCGAGCGCCGTCACCATCGAGCGGTTCTCGACTCCGGCGCGGATGATCAGGCCGTAACGCGTGCGCCGCAGGAATGCGTTCAGCGCGACGAGCACGACACCGGCCGTGATGATCTCGACGAATCGGTCGTTCGGGATCGACGCCCCGAGCACCGACGTGGTGTTGCCGAGCCACGCCGGCGCCGGCACGGCGCGGGCGTCGTTGCCCCAGATCGCAACGAGCAGTGCGGTCGTCGCGAGACTCAGGCCGACCGTCACGAGCACCTGCTCGATGTGACGCTTGTAGAGCGGCCGGATCAGCACGAGCTCGACGAGTGCCGCGAACAGCCCGCCCGCAGCAAGGCCGGCGAGCGAGCCGATCAGGAACCGCGGCAACTCGGCGACACCGCCGAGTCGTGACTCGGTGAACCACATTGCGTAGGCCCCCACAGCGAGAAACGAGCCGTGCGCGAAGTTCAACACGCCCATCAGCCCGTAGATCAACGAGAGTCCCGACGCGACGAGGAAGTACATCGCCCCGAGCCCGAAGCCCGTGATCGTGAGCAGGACGAACGTGCTCACGTTGCTCCAACTCCGAGCATCCGCTGGATCATCGGCTTGTCCGCGAGCAGCTCCTTGGCCGGGCCGATGTGTACTACACGGCCCGTGTCGAGGACGACCGCGTCGCGCGCGACCCGCTGCACGACGCCAAGGTTCTGCTCGACGAGGAGCACGGTCGTCAGCTCGGACACGCGCGCAAGCACCCGTGCAACCTCGGTGACGAGCAGCGGCGCCAGGCCCTTTGTCGGCTCGTCGACGAGCAGCACGCGATTGCCGTTCAGGAGCGCGCGTGCAATCGCGACCATTTGCTGCTGGCCCCCGGAAAGAGTTCCGGCGAGCTGCCTGCCTCTCTCCTTCAACTCCGGGAAGAGCTCGTAGACGAGCTCGTAGCGAGGTTCTGGATCGCGCTCGGCGAGCCGAAGGTTCTCGTCGACGGTCAGCGATGAGAAGACGTCGCGGTCCTCCGGGACGTAGCCGACGCCGCGCCGGACGATCTTGTGCGTCGCAGCTGCGGTGACGTCAAGCCCGTCGAGCTCGATCGTTCCGCGCCGCTCGACGAGCCCCATCAACGCACGTAGCGTCGTTGTCTTCCCGACCCCGTTGCGCCCGAGCAGCGCCGTGACTCCTCCTTCAGGCACGTCGAACGACACACCCTGGAGCACGTGTGCCTCACCGAGATGGACGTGCAGGTCCCTGATCGCGAGCAGCGGCGTCACTCGTGCGCCTGCCCGGGGGTTCCGTGATGATCCTGGCGAGCGAAAAGCAAGCAGGGCAAGGACGCAGGGAGCTCCGTTAGCGGTGTTCTAACGGGGCGACCGAGGACGCAGCCCGGCGCAGCTTTGCAGCCGCCAGGGTGCGCGGAACTTCCGGGTGGGCGCACTTTAGAGCGCCTCGCCCAGGTATGCCTGCTGCACGGTCTCGTTGCGCATGATCGCGTCGGGCGTGTCGACTGCGAGGAGGCTGCCGTGATGGAGGACAGCGATGCGCTGGGCAAGCCCGGTGACGACTTCCATGTGGTGCTCGACCAGAAGCACTGTCTTGCCCTCGTCAAGGTGCACGGAGCGGATCAGGTCGACGAGCTCCGGGACGTTCTCCATCGAGACACCCGCCATCGGCTCGTCGAGCAGGATCACCTGCGAATCGCCGGCCAGCACCATCGCCAGCTCGAGCTTTCGCTTGTCCCCGTGGGCGAGCGCCCCCGCGAGCACGGCCCCCCGCGGCCCGAGCCCGACCCGATCGAGCGCCCACGCCGCCTTTTCGACGGCGGCTCTGAACGACGCGGCGCGCCGCCAGATCCGCATCGTCCCGCCGAGTGCTGCCTCGGCGGCAAGCCGGACGTTCTCCCGCGCGGAAAGGAGCGGAAAGACATTCGAGACCTGGAACGTCCGCCCGAGGCCCGCCCGCGTCCGGCGGAATGGCGGCTGCCGGGTGATGTCGACACCTGAAAGCTCAACCGTGCCGGACGTCGGCCGCAGGAGCCCGGAGATGAGGTTGAACAGCGTCGTCTTCCCGGCGCCGTTCGGCCCGATCACGGCGACCAGCTCGCCAGCACGGACGTCGAGCTCGACACCGGAGAGGATGGTTGCCCCTCCGATGTCGAGCCCGAGGTTCCTTGTTGCGAGGATCGGGGTGGTTGCGCTCACGCGCGAGTGTGCTGCTCGTTACCCGCGCATCGCCACGACAGGCGGCGCCGTGGCGTAGGTGGTGGCGGTGCCGAGGAGTTGCGGCACGAGGCGTCCGTTCTTCGAGACGAGCTGCACGCGAAACATCGGCTGCAGCATCGCATGGTCTTGCGGCCTAATCGCCTGGATGCCCTTCGGCGCGAGGAACTTGTAACCCTCGAGCGCGGTGACCATCTTGTCCACGTCGTCTCCGCCGGCGGTCTTCAGCGCGTGGACGATCATCTGCGCCATCACGAAGCCGTCAGGCGTGAAGATGTCCGGCACCTGACTGCGCTTGCGCATCTGCTGCACGAGCCAGTCGTTCACCTTGTTCTTCGGCGCGGTGTAGACGTAGTGCGACAGGTAGTGGATCTTCGTCGCCTGGTCACCGAGGGTCGCCCAGGTTGCCCGCTCGGCAAGGCCGGTGACGATCTGCGTCCCTGTGAACACGTTCTGCTGGTCGAGCGCCTTCCACATCGCTCCTGCGGTCGTACCGGCCCACGCGACGAAGACCAGGTCAGGGTTCGCGTTCTTCGCCTGCTGTGCGAACGGCGTGAAGTCAGTGGCGGTCAGCGGCACCGAGACCTCGGTGACGGTGTGGCCCTTACCACCGAGGACCGCCTTGACCGCGGCGTAGTTGCCGTGTCCGAACACCGAGTCCTGGTCGAAGACGACGACCTTCTTGCCGGCACCCTGCAGAAATGAGTTCGCCGTGTAGACGTCCTGCAACGTCTGCCGGCCCGCGCGGAAGGTGTACTTGTTGACGCCGGTGATGGCATCAGAGGCCGCGGGGCCTGAGATGTAGAGGATGTGGTTCTGCGCGGCGAGCGGGGCGACCTGCAATGCGACACCCGATGAGTCGGTGCCGCCGATGATCTTGTAGCCCTGGCCGATGAGATCCTTCGCGGCGTTGACCGCCGTCGCCGCGTCGGTCTTGTCGTCGACGTAGGTGACGTTGATCGACTTGCCGTTCACCTTGTTCGTCCCGTTCGTGGCGTACTTCAGGCCAAGCTTGAAGCCTTCGACCTCCTCGGCGCCGTACGCGGCGAGCAGGCCGGTGCGCGAGTAGACGATCCCGACGTTGTACGACGACGCAGCCGCGTGATGGGACCGAGCTGCAACCGTCGCCGTGCCGCCGAGCAGCATGAAGAGGCCCGCCGCAAGCAGGACCCTCGTGAAGCGGTGGCGCATGAACTTCCTCCTGTGAGATGTCGCTCTGAGCCCCCGAACCTGAGACCCGATTCAGGTGTGAGTTTGGGGCCAAGACGTCGACGTGTCAAGGCCCGGGAGGATGGGCGCAAACGCCCAGGGCGAATCCGAGGTCTCGTCTGGCGGCAGCGCCGACGGTCTAGAGGAATCCGCTACGCGGATTCTTCTGCGAGCTCGTCGGGCTCGACGTCCGCGCCGGCGCTCGTGACGAGGGTCGGCTTCAGGCCCTTCTCGATCGTCTCCTTCGTGATCACGCACTTGGAGACGTCCTTGCGCGACGGCAGCTCGAACATCACGTCGAGGAGCGCGTTCTCGATGATCGAGCGAAGCCCGCGTGCGCCGGTCTCGCGATGGAGGGCCTTGTCGGCGATCGACCAGAGCGCATCGTCGGTGAAGACGAGGTCGATGTTGTCGTAGTTGAAGAACCGCTGGTACTGCTTCACAAGCGCGTTCTTCGGCTCGGTGAGGATCTGGACGAGATCCTCGCGCTTCAGCTGGTGCACCGCCGAGAGGACGGGCAGGCGACCGATGAACTCGGGGATCAATCCGAAGTTCAGGAGATCCTCGGGCATCACGTCGCCGAGCAGCTCGGCGCTCTGCGCGTCGCGCTTCGACGAGATCTGACGACCGAACCCGACGGCGTTCTTGCCGACGCGCTTGGCGATGATCTTGTCGATGCCGGCGAACGCTCCGCCGCAGATGAAGAGGATGTTCGTGGTGTCGATCGACAAGAACTCCTGGTGGGGATGCTTGCGGCCGCCCTGCGGCGGCACCGACGCGACCGTTCCCTCGAGGATCTTCAGCAGCGCCTGTTGCACGCCTTCGCCGGAGACGTCGCGCGTGATCGAGGGGTTGTCGGCCTTGCGCGCGATCTTGTCGACCTCGTCGATGTAGATGATCCCGGTCTCGGCCTTCTTGATGTCGAAGTCGGCGGCCTGGATGAGCTTGAGCAGGATGTTCTCGACGTCCTCACCGACGTACCCGGCTTCGGTGAGCGCGGTCGCGTCCGCGATTGCGAACGGAACATTGAGAATCCGTGCGAGCGTCTGCGCAAGATGCGTCTTGCCGCAACCGGTGGGACCGAGCAGCATGATGTTCGACTTCTGCAGCTCGACCTCGCCGTCCTCGGCGCCCATCTGCACGCGCTTGTAATGGTTGTAGACCGCGACCGCGAGGCTGCGTTTCGCCTCTTCCTGTGAGACGACGTACTCGTTCAGCTCGGCGTAGATCTCAGTGGGGCGCGGCAGGTTCTCGAGATCGAGTGAGCTCGGCGCGGTGAGCTCCTCGTCGATGATCTCGTTGCAGAGATCGATGCACTCGTCGCAGATGTAGACACCTGGACCGGCAATGAGCTTCTTGACCTGCCGCTGCGACTTGCCGCAGAAGCTGCAGAGAAGCTGTTCGTTTCCTTCGCTCGCGCGCGCCATCCCGATCTCCTTTTACCCCGGATTTGCCCAAACGGCTAGATCAGCCGTATTAAGCAGCGGCCTCGTTGCGGGTCATGTCACGGTTCGTGATCACCGTGTCGATGATCCCGTACTCCACCGCTTCAGGCGGGCTGAGGAAGAAATCTCTCTCCATATCGCGCGAAATATCCTCCTGGGACTTGCCGGTGTGGTGGGCGTAAATCTCCTCCAGGCGGCGCTTGAGGCCAATCACCTCGCGGGCCTGGATCTCGATGTCTGTGCCCTGGCCCTGGAACCCGCCGGACACTTGATGGATCAGGATCCGTGAGTTCGGCAGCGACATGCGCTTCCCTTTCGCGCCGCCGGCAAGCAGCAGCGAGCCCATGCTCATCGCAATGCCGACGCAGATCGTCTGGATGTCCGGCTTGACGAATTGCATCGTGTCGTAGATCGCGAGACCTGCGTACACGGAGCCGCCCGGCGAGTTGATGTAGAGGTAGATGTCCTTGTCCGGATCCTCGGACTCGAGATGCAGTAGCTGGGCGATGATCAGATTCGCGATCTGATCGTCGACCGGGGTACCGAGGAAGACGATGCGCTCGGCAAGCAGGCGCGAGTAGATATCGAACGCGCGCTCGCCGCGCGAGGTCTGTTCGACCACCATGGGGATCAAAGGCATTTCAATTACTCCTTGCTGCCGGGGGTCCAAAGCTTCGGGGTCTCGGACGCCTGCTCCTGCTCCGGCGTCCAGATCGCCTCGCGCGCCTCGTGCAACTCCGGCGCGATCGACTGCACCTCGGCCGCGACGCGGTCGAGGGCCTTCTTGAGTCGAATGTCGTCGCGGACGCGATCGGCGCCGCCTTCGGCGACGAACTGCTCGATGTCCTCGTCGGTCTCGCCGGCCTCACGCAACTCGGCGCGAATGTCGTCGTCCGAGACCTGGATGCCGAGCTTGTCGGCGACCGCCTCCAGCACCACCTCGCGCGCGACCGACATCGCGGCCTCGCCGCGCAGGCGCGCCTCGAGCACCTCGGGTGACTGACCCGTCAGCTGCAGGTAGGCGTTCGCGTCGATGCCGCGCGCCTGCAAGCTGCGCGCAAGACCATTCAGGAGCTCGCGTGTGCGCGCTTCGACAAGCGGTCCCGCCGCGGTGAACTTCGTCGCCTTCACGAGCTCGTCGACCGCCGCCGCACGGAACAGCCCGTCGAGCTCCTCCTCGACCTCCCCGCGCAAGCGGCCTTCGATCTCGCTCCGCAGCTCGTCGAGTGTGTCGAACTCGGAAGCAGCCTTCGCAAGCTCGTCGTCGAGCGGCGGCAGCACACGCTGCTTCAAGTCCTTGAGCGTGACCGAAGCGCTGCGTCGGTCTCCGTCCGCGAGCTCGTAGGCGATCTCCCGGCTCTCCCCCGTCGAAAGGCCGCGGATGCCATTCTCGATCTCCTCGACGAGACGCTCCGAGCCGAGGTCGACGACATAGTCGCGCTGGGCGGAGCCGTCCTCGGAGATCAGGTCGACGATTGCGGTGTCGCCGTCCTCGGCCGGGCGCCCCTCGACCGGCACGAGCTCACCGACCGTCTTCTGGAGCGCCTCGAGCTCGGCCTGGACCGCCTCGGCGGGCACCTCCGCCTCGTGCTTCGGGACCTGGAGCTGCGTCCAGTCGGCGGGCTCGGGCTTCGGCTGCACCTCGACGGTCGCCGAGAAGCTCCAGTCCTCGCTCTCGCTCGCCGGCAGCTCGTACTCGTACTCCGGCTGCGCGATCGGGTTCACCCGTGCCCGCGTGGCGGCGTTCCAGAACCAGCCGCTGATGTGGCTCTCGACCGCCTCCGAGTAGAGACGCTCCTTGCCGACGCGCTGCATCAGGATCGGCCTCGGGACCTTTCCCTTGCGGAAGCCTGGGATGCGCACGGTGGCAGCGAGATCATTTGCCGCGTGCTCGACCGCATGGTGGACATCGTGGGCGGGGACGTCGACGGTCAGCTTGACCTTGTCGTCCGAGAGCTGTTCAACGGCAGGATTCATGAGGTCGGGCCATTGAACCAGACCTGTAGCTTGCTGGGCCGTGGACGTCGAGACCGCAATTCGCTCGCGGAGGACGCACAAGCAGTTCGGGCGTGAGCCCGTCGACGAGGCGGACGTCCGCGAACTGCTCGATCTGGCCCGCTTCGCGCCGAACCACAAGCTGACCCAGCCCTGGCGCTTTCGCCTGCTCGGCCGCGAGACACGGCGGCAGCTCGACGAAGCGGTCGGTGAGAAAGAGGCGATGAAGCTCGGGCGTGCTCCGACGCTCGTCCTCGCGACCGCGCTCCTCTCGGGCGACCCGCGCACCGATAAAGAGGACCTGCATGCGACCGCGTGCGCGGTCTATGCCGTCCTGCTTGGAGCAACCGCACGCGGGCTCGCGTCGTACTGGCGCACGCCGGCGGCGTTCGAGGAGCAGGCGGTGCGCGACCTCCTCGAGCTCGAGCCGAGCGAGCAGGTCGTCGGGCTGATCCACCTCGGGCCCGCAGTGAGCGAACCACCGCGCAAGGAGCGATCAGCGCTCGACGACGTGCTGCGAACGCTTCCCTAGCTGGATCTAATGCGGGCGAGAGGAGTCGAACCTCCAAGGGCCGAAGCCCACCGGGACCTAAACCCGGCGCGTCTGCCAGTTCCGCCACACCCGCGAGGTGACCGACAGCGTACTCGGACGGCGGGCGGCTATCCCGCGGCGGCGAGCGGCGCGAAGAAGCGGTCGGCCCGCGCCCAGAACGCCTGGCGCGAGCCGGCATCGTCGCGCAGCACCGAGAGATGGTCGGCGACGAAGAATCCGTGTGAGCGAACCACCTCGAAGTGCACGTCCGCGTAGGGGAAGCCGGCGATCGCGAGCTGTGTGATCAGCTGGTTCGCGCCGATGTTCGCGACGGTCTGATCAGCGTCGCCCGCGAGGATCAAGACCTTCGTGCGACCGTCGAGCGGTTCGAGGTTCAGCGGAGTGTCCATCGTGCCCGCGGGGAAGACACTGAAGATCCGTCCCGGCACGAGACCGGTTGCGGACGAGATGCTCGCGTAGTCGACCACCAGGCGCCCGCCGCGCGAGTACCCGATCGCCGCGACCGGCACGCCCGGCGGGACGTGGCCGGCGGCGGTCGCGAGCCCTTGCACGAGGTGCTTCAGCGCACCGTTCTGCAGCGGTGTCGCTTCGTACGCGGGGTACACGACCTCGTACCCTTCGCGCGCGAGATGCTCGAGCCAAGGCCGGTGGTGATACGGGGTCGTCTCGAGCTGGTCGCCGAGCCCGTGCACGAAGAGCACGATCAGCTTCGGCTTCGCCGCGGGCACGAAGATCCACGTGCGCAGCGCCCCGCGGCCATACCGGTGCACCGTGAACGACGCGGGATCCGCGTGCGACGTCGGCGAGGCGTGGCCCCCGCAGGCGGCGAGCACAAGGGGCAGGGCGAGGAGCGCGCGCTTCATCGACGGCTGAGACACCACGCCCGCCCGTTTGTTGTTGCGGACGGGTTAAGCGCAGTGAGCCGCTTCGGCTCCGCGTGCCGGTGAATGGCCCCGGGTGGAATCGAACCACCGCACGGAGCTTCGAAGGCTCCCGCTCTGTCCGCTGAGCTACGGGGCCGAGCCGACAGAGCTTAGCGCCGTCATTCCGCGCGCCAGCTCTTGCCGCCGTCGGTCGAGCGCCAGCTCACGGTCCTGCGGCCGTCGTCGGTGAAGACATACGTGCGCACCGTCAGGTCAGGCCAGTCCGCCGTGAGCGCCCGCGCGAGCACGTGCCCCGGCTCATCGGGCAGCGCGATCGTCGCCTCAGAATCGCCCTTCAGCTCGACGATGCGCGCATTGTTGTCCCAGCTGCGGCCCGACTCGGTGAGCAGGACGGCGACGCCGCCGGGAATCGGCGCAGCGTCGGCGATCGTCTTCGCGAATGTGGCAAGCGGCGCCGAGCGGCGCGGCGGCCAGGCTGCCCGCCGCAGGGCACTGCCCGACCACGTGTAGAGGTCGGCGCCGCGACCGACGAAGTCCGGGCCGAGCGCCCTCGTCTCGTGCCAGGTGCGCCCGCCGTCGCTCGTCCACAGCTGGCGCTCGCGGCAGTCGCAGCTGGTCGCTCCGCTCCCCACGCTGATCACGCCGCGTGTGGTCGAGAGCCGCACGACCCGTTGGGCGCTCGCCCCGTAGATCCGCCGCCAGGTGCGACCGGCGTCGGCCGTCTCGTAGACCCCGTCCTCACGGCTTTGCCAGCCATGCTGCTTGTCGCTCCAGCTCGTGTATGCACGCAGACGCGAAGCCCCGGCCGGCACGCGCTCGACGGTCGCCGAACGGTCGGCGAACCCGTGGTCGGCGCCGTCGAAGAGCCGGCCGGAGCTCGCGACCGGCGGGGCGAACGAGATGCCGCCGACGGCGCGGTCATAGCGGAGCTGTCCCGTCCGCGCGTCGTACCCACGAAGGTGGGCCGGTGCTCCCGACAGCGCGACCCAGACGAGCGAGCCCGCGACGGTCGGCGAACCCTCGAGCGTCGGGTTCGGATAGCGCACCTTCCACGCGACGTGGGCCCCGACGCAGTGGTCGACGGCGATGCGGATGAGCGATGTGAAGGTCGACGCGTAGAGCGAGGCCGTTCGCGGGTCGTACGCGATCTGCGTGAGCAGCGGCTGCTCCGGCGACGTCGCCTGCAGGGCAACGTCGGCAATCGGCCCGGCGGCGATCGCGGCGGAGCTCCACACGTAGACGTGACCGTTCTTGTTGGCGGCTGCGACGAGCTCACCGCAGCCCGGCGGGGTGAAGATCACGGGCGAGCCGACGAAGTCGAAGTCGCCGGTGCCCGGCACGTCGGTCGGATGGCTCGCGGCGAGAACGTGCAGGTCGGTCGAGACCTCGACGAGCTGCTCGCCGTAGCCGGCAGCCTCGTCGAATGCCGCACCGGTGTTCGTGCCTCCTTCGAATGCGTTTCCGGTGACGACGAAGAGCGCGTTTCGCTGCGCGCTGTAGGCGGGGCCGCCCCAGCCCCAGATGCTCCCGCCGCCGCCGAGCTCAGGCGGCACGACCGACCAGGTCGTCGTGCGCCGGGTCGCAATCTCGACACGGATGAGCTTGCCGACCATCGGCCGGTCGCAGTACGAGCCGGTGCCGACGTAGATCGAGCCGCCGACCGCCGAGAGCGCGCCCCAGACGAGCTCCGCGGACGGGTCGTCGTAGATGCGCACCGGCCAGCCTGGGCGGTCGAGCCCGGTCACGAGGTCGAGCGCGTGCAGCAGGCCGAAGCCGTCGGCGACGTAGAGCGCGCGCGATACCGGATCGATCACGGGCGTCCCGACGATGCCCCAGTCAGCGAGCTGCGAGCACGAGTTCGGCAGCGCGCCAAGTGTTCGCTGCCAGCGCACGTAGCCGTTCGGCGCGTAGGCGATCACCCGTCCCGCGTTCGTCCCCACGTACGCCGTCTGCTGCCCTGCGGCCGGCACGTTGCGGGCGACGAGCGGCTGGGTCGTCACCATCCCGTCGGTCGCGCGGAACCATTTGGGCGCGAGTGTGCGCGGGTCGAGTGCAGCCGTCGTCGAGCCCGGCCGCGACGCACCGTTCCCGAAGCTGAGCCAACCGGTGATGCGAGGCTTGGCCCCGCCGGCGGCGTTACGCGCCGCACCGCTCAGCCCGGCGCCGCAGAGCACCACGACGACCACCGCCACCCCGACGATTGCCCTCCGCACCGGGAGCGACCCTACACCGCGGAGCTGACGAAGGTGAACCTCGTTAACAGTTTTCTTGGTTAACGATCAGAACGGAGGGTGGCGGACGGGGCTCGAACCCGCGACCACCGGGACCACAACCCGGGGCTCTACCAACTGAGCTACCGCCACCGTGCGCCGCCCATCGTATCGGCGGCCGGCAACGGACAGCCTTCCCGCGCGGAAATCTAGGAAGCGGGCGCGCTGAAGGTACCGCGGCCCGCCTGGACGAACACCGTCTCACCGTCGACCTCGAGCCCGTAGTACGCGGTCCCGACCGAACCGATGTCGCCGCTGTCGGTCGGCTTGAGGATCGATGCGCCCCGGAGCTCGGTCTTCACGACGTACGTTCCCGAAGCGAGCGAACGCGCTTCGCCGAGCGGGTGTCCGATCTCGTCGGACCGGCTGCGGGCATCGGTGGTCTCGGCGATCGCCAGAGACCCTTCGAGCGTCGTCTCCTGCCAGTTGATGGCCACGTCAGGACGTTAGCTGGCATGCGCCCGGGAGGATTCGAACCCCCGACCAACGGCTTAGAAGGCCGCCGCTCTTCCCCTGAGCTACGGGCGCGCCGGTCAAGCGTACCCCGGTCTGCGGTTAGCGGCGGGCGCCGAAATCGGTGGTGATGATCGTCACCTCGGCGCCGCCGTACGTACCGGGAGCGGCGACGAAGTGCACGGCAGAGACGCCGATCTCACGCCACCGGGGCGAGAGGATGTTCGCCCGGTGCTCCGGTGAATGCATCCAGAGATCCAGGGCACGCGCGGGATCAACGCTCGGCGACGACCAGAGCAGGTTCTCGCCGACCGACCAGGTGTGGAAGCCGGTCTGTGGGTACCAGCGGCCGATCCGCTTCCAGAACGCGGTGCCGTCGTGCGAGGAATGATCGAAGTACCCGTCCTGCCCCATCTCGGTCGTGTGCTGCTTCGACGCGACCGTCAGGGGAGCGCTGAGCGTCAGCGGCACGAGGTGATGCTGGGCGCGAATCGCGTTCAGCTGCTGCAGAACACCGGTTTCGAGCGAGCTGAGCGCCACAGCGCGCCGGTTCGGCGACGACGTCGCCGTCGCGGGCAGCACAAGGATGCCGAGCACCGCGACGAGCGCGAGGAGCGGCAGAGCACGAAGTCCACGGGTTCCCATGGCCGCTCTATCGGCGTTCGACACGGAATCCTTGAGACCTTGAAGGAAGGAAGTCAGGCCGGCGGTGGCTCCGCGACGGGCTCGACGGCGGGGTGGCGTCGCGCCGCCAGCTGATCCCGCACGATCACCTGGATCGCGCCGGCGACCGGGATCGCGGCGAGGGCGCCGAGAATGCCTGCAAGCTCCGCCCCGACGAGCACCGAGATCAGCACCACGAGCGGGGAAAGCTGAACGGTGCGCCCGTAGATGACCGGTTGCAGGAAGTGGTTCTCGAGCTGCTGGTAGACGATGAAGAAGACCAGCACGATGATCCCCGCCGGGACGGTATGAAGGAACGCGACGCCGGTCACGATCACGCCTGCGACCGTCGCGCCCGCAAGCGGGATCAGGTCGAGCACCGCTACGAGCAGGCCGAGCGCAACGGCGTACGGC
This sequence comes from Gaiellaceae bacterium, assembly GCA_049288455.1. Lineage (GTDB taxonomy): Bacteria > Actinomycetota > Thermoleophilia > Gaiellales > Gaiellaceae > PALSA-600. The sequence goes on from JBAQHS010000109.1 coordinate 30,237, forward strand.
ACCCCGAGAGCGAGCAGCACGATCGTGATCGACGCGCCGGCGATCAGGCTGATCAGGATGTTGCCCGTGACGTAGCCGCCGACCGTCTTGTAGATGTCGTGGCCGACGCGACGCCAGCGTGGTCGCGACTCCTCCGGGAAGAGCGAGTAGCAGCGTTCCATCCAGTCGCGACCTTCGAGCAGCATGAAGAAGGTCAGGAAGATGATCGTCACCGTCGCGGCGATGATCGTGATCACGCTCTTCGTGATCGAGAGCGCGGCCCCGGACAGCCCGAGTACCTTCGCCGTGCCCCCCTTCTTCACCTGGGCCTGAACCTTCTCGACCACGTGGTACTTGCGCTCGAGGAACCCGAGCCGCCCGCGTCCGTGGGTGAGGTCGTGGACGTACGTCGGCGAGGCCTGGACGAAGCCGTTCACCTCATCGACGAGCTTCGGCACGAACGTGGCACTGACGCCGGCGATCACGAGGATCAGCACGAGATAGGTGAGCGCGATCGCCGGGACGCGGCCGAGAGAAGCCCGTCGCTGGATGACACCGACGAGCGGGTCGAGCGCGAGCGCGAGGAAGAGCGCGATCACGACCCACGAGAGCACACCGCGTGCAATCCAGACGACCTCGAGCACGACCGCGACGGAGATCGCGATCACGAGGACCCGCAGGATGGTGCGAGGCCGCAGGTCGACAACGCGCACAGGCGTCACCACATGAGCATCACGGGAGGGTCGGACGTTGTTAGCCTGAACCTCCCGTGAGCCTTCTCACCTCACCCGTGATCGAGCATGCGTCCCTGCCGGGCGGGGGCACCGTGACCGTTTGGGTGGGAATCGTCGACGATCCGTACTTCGACGACAAGAGCGGCCTCACGACGGTCGACATCCAGTTGCACGAGGGCAAGGGCGTCGTCGCGAGCCTCTCGACCGTCCTCGAGGCGCATCAGGAAAGCGAAGCACGCGCGCTGGCACGCGAGGTCAAGGCTGCAATCGAGGCCGGCGAGATCGGCCTGCACGCGAGCGAGCTCGAGCCGTTCGCCGACAAGCTGCGTTAGCGCATCCGCCCTACGAGCCCGCGGCTACGCTAGTCGCGCACGCGGGCGTAGCTCAGTGGTAGAGCGTCAGGTTTCCACCCTGAATACGCGGGTCCGATTCCCGCCGCCCGCTCTGTCCGTCCGAGTCGCCGCACGCCTACGCTGCCGCGGTGCTCATTGCACATCTCCATTCGCCCTACGCCTGGCAGGCGGATGTCGACACGACGGTCGTCATCCCGGTGCTTGCGCTGCTCTATCTCTTCGCGGTCGGACGACTCGGCGCGCCGCGGTGGCGAATCTCCTGTTACGCAGGGTCGCTCAGCCTGCTCGCGATCGCCTTCTGGACGCCGCTGCACCATCTCGGGCTGCACTACCTGCTCACGGCCCACCTGCTGCAGAACGTGATCCTCGCCGAGTGGGCGCCGTTGCTCGCTGTGCTCGGGATCTCGGGCACGATGGCGGATGCACTGGCTCCGGTGCGCATCTGGCGCTTCCTTACGCACCCCGCGGTCGCGCTGCCGGTGTGGCTCGCGAGCTACTTCGCGTGGCATGCACCGCCGCTCTTCGACGCCGCACTCCATCACCAGAGCTGGCTCGTGCACCTCGAGCACGCGTCGTACTTCGGCACGGGGATCCTCGTCTGGTGGCCCCTCGTCCAGGACGCGCCGCGTCGGCTCGCCTCCGGTGCGCGCGCCGGTTATGCGTTTGCGGCGTTCGTGCTCGCTTCACCGCTCGGGCTACTGCTTGCACTGCTGCCACGCCCCGCGTACGGGTTCTACGTCGACGCGCGACCGCGGGTGTGGGGGCTCGGCCCGCTCGCCGACCAGCAGATCGCAGGCGTGACGATGGCGAGCGAGCAGGCGATCGTGTTGTTCGTCGTCTTCGCGTTCTGGTTCCGGCGGTTCCTCGCCGAGGAAGGCGCTACTTGAGACAGGCCGTGATGGTGGCGAGGTCCGCGTCGGACGGATGCTCGTGCCACAGGAGCACCGCGTTGCGATCCTCGCGCAGCACGTCGTCGATTCCGACGTTGCTCGCATGGAAGCTTCGGTAGGCCTGGTCGATGTTGTCGGCGTCGGCGGTCGTCGCTCCGAACGTGATCGTGACGAAGTTCGGCGGCAGGTGCGCGCGTAGCGCCCCTCCGGTCGCGGTTGTCGCGACGAAGTCGAGGGTGCCGCCGAGAGCGATGTGCTTGGCCGTGAGGCAGGCCTGCGTCTTCCGAAGCGTGTACAGGCTCGAACCCCCCGAGCCACCACACCCGGCAAGCAGGACGACCAGCACGAGACCGCTGAGGAAGATCAGCTTCACGGCGGGTCAGTCTAGGCGCCCCGTCGGCTCCCTTCAGCCGGCACCCCGCGTGTCGCTACGCTTGCGCGCCGTGACTGCCGCCGACCAGAGACTCGAGACCTACGCTCGCCTTGCCGTTCAGGTGGGCCTCAACCTGCAGCCCGGACAGACGCTCGGCGTCAACGCGCTGATCGAGCACGCGCCGCTCGCCCGCGCAATCGCCCGCCAGGCCTACGAGAGCGGGGCGCGCTACGTCGACGTTCTCTACTCCGACCAGCACGTTCGCCGCGCCCACATCGCGGCGGCCGCCGACGATGCACTCGGGTACTCGCCACCCTGGCTCGTGAGTCGGCTGCGCGAGTTGGGCGAGACGGGCGGGGCGCTCGTCGCGATCACCGGCAACCCCGAGCCTGAGTTGTACGCCGACCTCGACGGCGAACGTGTCGGCAAGGCACGGATGCGCGAGGTGGCGGAGGAATCGCTGAAGCTGACCGACGGCCTCTGTAACTGGACGATCGTCGCGTACCCCAACGAGGGCTGGGCGCAAACGGTGTTCGGCGAGCCTGACGTGGAGCGCCTGTGGGACGCGGTCGGCACGGCCGTCCGCCTCGACGAGCCCGACCCGGTCGCGGCCTGGCGTGACCACATCGCGCGCCTCCAGGCACGAGCGACGTCACTGAACGAACGGCGGTTCGACCACCTGCGTTATCGCGGCCCCGGCACCGACCTGACGATCGGGCTCCACCCGGACTCCGAGTGGCAGGCGGCGCTCGACGAGTCGCGCGGGATCAAGCATGTCGCCAACATGCCGACCGAAGAGGTCTTCACCACACCCGACGCCCGGCGCGTCGACGGCACTGTCCGGTCGACGCTGCCGCTCCAGATCCAGGGCAACATCATCCGCGGCCTCGAGGTTCGCTTCGAGGGCGGCCGGGTCGCCGAGATCCACGCCGAGTCGGGTGAAGAGGTCATGCGGACGCACGCCGCGACCGACGACGGCGCGGCGCGCCTCGGCGAGGTCGCGCTCGTCGACGGCCACTCACGCGTCGGCCAGACGGGGCTCGTCTTCTACGACACGCTCTTCGACGAGAACGCTTCGTCGCACATCGCGCTCGGCGCCTCGATCGTGCAGGCGGTTCCCGGGGCGAGCGAGCAGTCGGCGGAAGAGCGGCACGCGCGCGGCGTCAACCACTCGTCGATCCACACGGACTTCATGATCGGCTCGAGCGAGCTCGAGATCGACGGCGTGACCGCCGGCGGCGACGCCGTGCCGATCATCCGCAACGGCGACTGGCTGCTGTAGTCCACCGCAACCTGGTTCGTTCTTCAACCAGGTTGCCGAGTTTCGAGGCGCGCACGGCAATCCGAAACTCATGAAACCAGGTTAAAACCGAACCTGGAACTCGTCTCAGAATGTCCGTTCGCCGCTCGGGTGTGATCGGCGAGTGCGATGCAAGGACGCAGGGAGAACCCGATAGCGGTGTTCTATCGGGTCGACCGAGGACGCAGCAGCGCGCCGCCGAGCGCAGCCGA
>JBAQHS010000110.1:0-2900 GCA_049288455.1 Gaiellaceae bacterium
GTCCACCCTGGCGACCCACAAGCGATGACCACACCGCGACGGTTCCAGTGTCAAGCGCAGCTGAAAAGTGCGCCAGTTTGCGCAGTCGAAAAGTGCACCACTGACATGCTGATGTGACCGCCGCCGCTCAGGCGGAGTCGCGGAGCGATGGAGCCTGAGCGGCGGGTGCGACGTCGAGGCCGCGTTCGCGGAGGCGGTAGCTTTTGCCTTTGAGGGTGATCATGGTCGCGTGGTGGACGAGCCGGTCGATGAGGGCGGCGGCGACCATCGCGTCGCCGAGGATCTCGCCCCACTGCTCGAAGCCGCGGTTTGAGGTGACGATGATCGAGCCGCGTTCATACCGCCGGGAGACGAGCGCGAAGAGGAGGTTGGCGGCTTGGCGTTCGAGCGGCAGGTAGCCGACCTCGTCGACGACCAAGAGGTGGTAGCGCTCGAGCCGGCGCAGCTCTTGCTCGAGTTGGTTGCGGTCCTGCGCCGCCTCCAGGCGGGAGACCCACTCCTGGGCGGTGGCGAAGGCGACGCGGTGGCCGCGCTCGCAGGCCTTGATCGCGAGCGCGATCGCGCAGTGCGTCTTGCCGGTGCCGGGCGGACCGAAGAAGCAGACGTTGGCGCGCTCCTCGATCCAGGCGAGCTGCGCGAGGTGCAGCACGAGCGGCTTCTCGACGCTCGGCTGCGCGGTCCAGTCGAAATCGTCGAGGCTCTTCAGCGCCGGGAAGCCGGCGTGGCGGATGCGCATCCGAGCGCCGGAGGCGTCGCGGGCGAAGACCTCTGCTTCGAGCAGCGTCTCGAGGAAGCGCTCGTACGGCCACGATTGCTCGCGCGCGAGCGCCGCCGTCTGCTCGAGCCGCTCCAGCACCCTCGGCGCCTTCAGCTTCGCGAGCAGGTACGGGAGCCGCTCGCCGACCTTTGTTTTGGTCATGCGCACAGCTCCGCGTAGTCGGCGAGCTCGGGCGGCGCGACCGTGAGTCCTGGCAGCACAAACGGCGGCGGCGCTGCCGGCGGCTCGGGGCGCATGAGCGGCGGCGGCAGCCAGACGCCCTGCTCATAGCTGCGCGGGTAGCGGGCGACCTCCGCGCCGCGATGGATGACCCAGACCTGGTCGCGGTCGAAGCGCAGCTCCACGCGCTCGTGCACCAGCCGCTCGGGCGCCCGGTAGAAGCAGCCGCCATGGCGCAGATATCCATCGATCGGTACTCGCGTCGAGCGATGTCCCGACCAGTCGAAGCGCAGCGGCGACAGTGACCGCAACGCTGCCCGCTCTTCCGCGAGCCGCTCGACGACGGGAAAGCGACCGGTCGCATGCGTGCGCCGGTTACAGGTCCGGTCGCGCCAGTCGGCGTACTGCGCGTCGAGCTCGCGCGGCTGGGCGAAGCGGCGCGCCGGCCAGAAGCCGGTCTTGAGGTAGCGCACCGCCGCTTCCACCGAGCCCTTCTCCCGCGGCGTCGCCGGCGTGCAGGCCGTCGCGTGGAAGCCGTAGTGGCCGCGTAGGTGCAAGAAGCGCCGATTCCAAACGACTTGCTCGTTGTCGCGTCGCGCGACGACCGCGCGGAGGTTGTCGTAGACGCACTCCCGCGGAACGCCGCCTAGCCACTCGAACGCGCGCACATGCCCCTCGAGAAACGACTCGATCGTCATGTCCAGCGAGAAGAACGCGGTCTGCGCACCCGAGTACGGCAGCGACGCGATCAGTGCGTAGACCCGTCGCTCACGGCCTGCGAGCGTCGGCCGCGTCGGCATCTCCGCCCAGTCGAGCTGCAGCACCTGTCCCGGCCGGTAGCCCGTCCGCTGCGCCGGCCGCACCGGCGACGGCCGTAGCTCCTGCAGCCGCGCTTGCACCAGCCGCAGCGAGCCGGTGTAGCCGTAGTCGCAGCGGAGGATCTCCGTCAGCCGCGGCGCCTTGATCTGCGGCCACTCCTCCAACAGCCGCCGCAGCACCGGCTCGAGCGGGTCGAGCTGTGAGCCCGTCGGCGCGCGCCTGTAGCGCGGCGGCTCATCCCTCGCCAGCAGCCGCGCGACCGTCCGCCGGTTGATCCCCAGCCGCCGAGCAATCTCGCGCCGCGAGACCCCGTCCGCCGCCAACGTCCGCACCTGCGCCCACTCCAACGCGCTTCGCACCTCCGCACCTCTCGCTCGACGACACCGACCGAGCGAGCCTCCAAGACGAGGCGGACACGATCAGCAGCGACGCAAGTGGCGCACCTTTCGATTGCAGATCCCGGTGCAGTATTGGACTGCGCGCGTCATTCCAGTCCGTCGTTGGTCCAAAGCATGGATCGAGTTGGACGTCGGAGAAGCAGCGGAGCGCTGACCTCTGGAACGTGAACTCCGAGCCGCGGAAACACGCGCCGCGGTAGTGCCGCGATCCTCCCGCTGGGTCGAAGGTCAGCCCTTGACGAAGCTTGCCTGCATGCGTCCAAGGGTTGATGAAGCCGTCGATGTGCGGATAGCGCCTCTGCCACGCAAGCGGCGGCGTCGCATGCGTGCCCCTGAGGGGAACGTCGAGTCTCAGGACGCCGCGCTTGTCCGTCGTAGCGTTCGGGTTCCGGAGCGGGGGCGACCCGTCCGCGATCCGGGCGCATTCGTAGGCTCCGACAGTGTCGAGGACGCAGGGGTACGTGCTCTGCCTATCGACGCAGGACCTTGGGTACCCGGGCATCACCGACTCGCCGGAGCACCCGGTGCGCGGATCTCGCGGCGAGTGGACGGCAAGCGAGACCGTACAGCGCGGCAGCGCACGACCGTGCAGCCCGAGCTGTGCTTGTTCGCGAGCGTCGAGCCGACGGACCGAGACGCTTACTAACGTCGGTCCCCAGCCGAGCATGTTTCCCTGATTCCACCGGTCGAGACACGTTCGCAGCGCCTGGGCGGCGGTCTGATTGGCCGTCGCGACTGGCGACGGT
>JBAQHS010000111.1:0-58134 GCA_049288455.1 Gaiellaceae bacterium
GCCGGGAGCCCCGGCGCGTCCGCCGCGGCGGCGGCGCTGGGTGCCGAACCCGGTCGCGATCACCGTCACCCGCACTTCGTCCCGCAGGTTCTCGTCGATCACGGCGCCGAAGATGACGTTGGCGTTCTGGTCGGCGGCGCCGGTGACGACCTCGGCCGCCTCGTTCACCTCGAACAGACCGAGATCAGGCGGGCCGCTGATGTTCAAGAGGATCCCGGTCGCGCCTTCGATCGACGATTCGAGCAGCGGCGAGCTAACCGCATGCCGCGCGGCCTCGCCGGCGCGGTTCTCGCCCTGGCCGCTGCCGATGCCCATCAGCGCCGAGCCGGCGTCGCGCATGATCGTGCGAACGTCTGCGAAGTCGAGGTTGACGATTCCCGGAACGGTGATCAGGTCGGTGATCCCCTGGACGCCCTGGCGCAGGATGTCGTCGGCCATCTTGAACGCGTCGGAGAGAGGCGTCTTCTTCTCGACGACCTGCAACAGCCGGTCGTTCTCGATCACGATCAGGGTGTCGACCTTGTCAGCGAGGTCGGCAATCCCCTGCTCGGCCTGCTGAGCGCGACGCCGTCCCTCGAACGAGAACGGCCGCGTGACGACGCCGACCGTCAGCGTCTCGAGCTCACGCGCGATCTCGGCGAGGATCGGCGCGCCGCCGGTGCCGGTGCCGCCGCCTTCACCGGCGGTGACGAACACCATGTCGGCGCCCTTCAGCGCCTCCTTCAATTCATCGCGCGACTCGGTGGCGGCTTCCTTGCCGACCTCGGGGTTCGCGCCGGCTCCAAGGCCGCGCGTCGCCTTCGCGCCAATGTGAATCTTCACGTCGGCCTCGCACATCAGAAGCGCCTGGGCGTCGGTGTTCACGGCGACGAACTCGACGCCCGTCAGCCCCGCGTCGACCATCCGGTTGACGGCGTTCGTGCCTCCGCCGCCGATGCCGACGACTTTGATCACGGCCAGGTAGTTGCCGGAACGGTCTCTCATTGGGTGTGGCCCGACCTCAAGCTTGACTGCAGGGTTGGGGCGGTCGGGACCCTCCTTCCTTCGGGAGCGTACGGGGGGTTTCCTGTCTTGTCAACGCGCAAACCTCGAGTCTCGATGTTCCTAACCATAAAGCTCAACCTCCGACTTGAGACTTGCTGGACAGGACAGGGCGCTCCGGGACACTCACGTCAAGGTAGCCCGCGCCGGCAAGTGCCGCGCCGGTTGAGCGCAGGATTCGCCGCGCGATCGCGAGCTTCAGGCGTAGGTCGCCCGGGTCGCCGAGCCGTACTTCGAGGCCGCCCGCGAGATCAAGCGTCAGCTCGCCGGTTCCGACCCGGACGTCCTTGACGCCGCCGGGCAACTGCGCGCCCTCGAGCGACGCGAGCACAACAGGGGCGGCAACCATGTGGCCGGGCAGCACCTCACCCGTGCGCAGCACGACGTCCTTCTTCAGCCAGAGGCGCGGCAGGCTCGAGCGGCGCGGATGCGTGAGCGGGCGCAGCACCCGCCCACTCGCGGCAACGAGGAACGCGTCGTGGCCCCGGCGCGCGACGAGCACGGCACGCTCGGGGCGAATCACGACCCGGAGAGTGTGTGGGAACGCGCGGTCGTACCGGAACGAATGGACGTCGGGAAGCGGGGCCAGCCGGCGCTCGAGGTCACTGCCGTCGATCCGCAGGAGGCTCCGCCGGAGGTCAGGTGCAAGCGCCGCGCGCACTTCGGCGCGGATTGCCGGCGTCCCACCCGCGATGTCGAGCGTGCGGACCGCGAAGACGCTCGTCTCACGTGCCCCGAAGTACGCCCCGACCGCGAGCGCGAAGAGCGCGAGCCCAACGAGAATCGAGCGTCCGGAAGGAGTCAGCCGGACGAGCTCGGGTACGGCGCGCCTGGCCGGCAGCACCGCGGCGCGCGAGTTCGACCTCTTTCGGGCGGCCACCCCGCACAATTCGCCGCGCGCGTGGCTTCCCCTACGCGGACGGCGGCAGCTCGAGCGGGCCGAGGAACTGCACCTCGTGCTCGAGCCACACCCCGAACCGCTCGTGCACGCGGCGCCGCGCCTCGGCCATCAGCGCGATGCAGTCGGCGCTCGTCGCACCGCCCGGGTTCTCGATGAAGTTCGCGTGGCGCGGCGAGATCTGCGCCCCGCCGATCCGGTGCCCTTTCAGCCCGCACTCCTCGATCAGCCGCCCGGCACCCGGCCCTTCGTCCGGGTTCTTGAAGACGCTTCCGAACGTCCGCTTGTTCGTCGGCTGAGTCGCCTTGCGCTTGCCGAGCAACTCGGCGGCGCGCGCCTTCACCTCGGCCGGCGGCCGGGGGAAGAGCTGGAAGCGAACCTCGGCCACAACCTGTCCCGGCCCGAGGCTCGAGTGGCGGTAGGAGAGGTCGAGCTCGTCGGGGGTGAGCGTGCGGGCGCCCGAGGCGTCGACGACCACCGCCTCCGTCATCACCTCACGCCAGTCCGTCCCGTAGGCACCGGCGTTCATCCGCACTCCCCCGCCCGCGGTGCCGGGGATCGCCGCGGCGAACTCGAAGCCTCCGAGGCCGGCCGCGCGCGCACGATGCAGCGCCACCGCGTTCGGCGCACCGCCGCCCGCGACCAGCACGTTGCCCTCGACGCGCGCCGCAGCGAGCTCACCTGCCAACTTCAGCACGAGCGCGTCGACACCCTCGTCAGCGACGAGAAGGTTCGAGCCGAGCCCGATCGTCTCGACTGCGACTCCCTCTCCCGCGGCCCAACGGAGGAGCTCGGCCAGCTCGTCGAGAGTCTGCGGTCGCGCGAAGAACCGCGCGGCACCGCCGGTGCCGATCGTCGTGTAGCGCGCGAGGCCAACCTGCTCGTCCATCGGGAGCTCAGGCACCCTCGATCAGCCCGACGGCCCGGTCGACATCGCCGGCTCCGACGACGAGCAGCACGTCACCGGCGTCCGCGCGGCGCCGGAGCCGCGCGGCGCCGTCGGCGACCTGGGGCGTCCAAGCTGCAAGCACGCCAAGATCGCTGAGGGCGTCCACGACGAGCTTCCCCGTGACTCCGGTGACCGGCTCCTCGCGGGCCGGATAGATCTCCGTCACCGTGACGTCGTCGGCGCCGGCGAGCGCCTCTGCCAACTCGGCCGCCAGATGTCGGGTGCGTGAGTAGAGGTGCGGCTGGAAGAGGACGCGAAGCGGCGCGCCGGGATAGCGTTCGCGCGCCGCTGCGATCGTCTTCGCAACCTCGGTCGGATGATGGCCGTAGTCGTCGATCAGCGTCACGCCGTCGAGCTCGTGCACCTCAAACCGCCGGCCGGTGCCGGTGAAGCGCGCCAAGACTGGCGCCGCTGCATCGCGCTCGACGCCGGCGAGCGCGAGCGCGGCGAGGGCCGTACCGGCGTTCAGCCGGTTCAATTCGCCCGGCAAAGCGAGGGCACCGTCGTACGCCGGGGCATCCCGCACGACCGAGCCTGCCGTCGCGAGCCATGCGTCGAATGACGCCTCGAGCTCTGCCAGCGACGCGAACTCACTGTGATGGTCAAGCTCGACGTTTGTGACCACTGCGATGTGCGCCGGGAGCGAGAAGACGGTGCGATCCGACTCGTCACCTTCGACCACGAGCGGGCCGGCCCCGAATCCCGCATTCGAGCCGAGCTGCGGTACCGGAGCGCCGATCAGCCAGGCGGGATCGTGCCCGAGCTCGTGCAGGACGTAGGCGATCATCGCGGCGGTCGTACCCTTGCCGTGCGTGCCCCCGACGACAATCGCCGGGCGCGCCGAGACGACCTCGCGCAGGAACTCCGCGCGCCGCAGGCCCGGGACCGCCGGATAGGCGGACGAGACGACGATCTCCCAGCCGGCCGGGACGACCGGCTCCGGTGCGATCTCGATCACGGCGTCACGCAGCGACTCGAGGTACGGCGTGTCGACGCGATCCCACCCGCCAACCTCGGCGCCCCACGCACGCGCGAGCTGCGCGTAGGCGCTCAGCCCGGCGCCGCCGATCCCGACGAACCACAGCCGGCGGCCGGAGAACGGCGCGCTCACGGGCGCGCCAGTGCGATCAGCTCGTCGGCGATCTCGGCTGCCGCGTCGGGACGTGCCGCGCGCAGCATCGCCTCGCTCATCCGCTGCCGCCGCGCAGGGTCATCGAGCAGCGACCGGACGATCTCGGGCACGTCGTCGAGATCGAGCTCGCGCACCATGATCGCACCGCCCGCGTGCACGAAATGCTGGGCGTTGACTGCCTGGTGATCGGCCGTTGCGAACGGGTATGGGACGAAGAGCGCAGGGCGTCCGGCAGCCGCGATCTCCCACACGGTCGAGCCCGAGCGTGCGAGCACGAGATCCGCGGCGGAGATCGCGGCGCCGAACCGATCCGTCTGGGCGACAACCCGATAGTCGCTGCGACTGACGCGGCGGCGCACACTCTCGAAATCCCGCGCACCCGTCAGATGCAGGATCGGCGGGCCGTTCGAGCCCCAGGTGTCGGCGACCAGATCGTTGAGGGCGCGCGCACCCGCCAGCGCACCGAACACACCCAGCACGACGCCCTCCAACGGCAGCTCGAAGATCGCCCGCGCCTCTGCCTGCGCGACGGGCGCGGACCGCGTGGGAATCGGCCGGCCGACGACGCGCGTCTTCGCGCGGTAGCGCGTCTCGACCGGGTACGCGAGGAAGAGGCGCCGCGCGAACGGTGCCGCAAGGCGGTTCGCGAGGCCGAGGTGCGCATCGGCCTCGGTCAGAGCAGCCGGGATGCGGAGCGTCGACGCGGCGAACACCATCGGGCCGGCGACGAAGCCACCGCCGCCGAGCACGACATCCGGCCGGCGGCGGCGCAGGATCGCACGGCAGGCACGGGGTGCGGCGCCGGCAAGCAGGAGCGCTCGCGCGAGGGAAAGCGAAGGACGACGTGGGAAGCCGGCGATCCGGAACGGGTCGAACTCGTACCCGGCGTCAGGAACGAGCTGCGCTTCGACGTGCTCCGGCGACCCGGCGAACGTCACGAGCACGCCTCGCTCCGTCAACGCTTCGGCGATCGCGATCGCCGGCAACACGTGACCTGCCGTCCCGCCGGCTGCGATCAGACACCGAAGCTGCTGCTGTACCGCCATGATGAGCGATGTTAAGGAGGATTCCGACTCCGGCGAGGAGGACCACGAGACTGGAGCCTCCGTACGAGAGGAATGGCAGCGGGATTCCGGTCAGCGGAGCGATGCCCATGACCGCCGCGATGTTGATCGCAGCCTGGCCGCAGACGAGCACCGTGAGCCCCGCGGCCAGGCGTTTGCCGAACGGGTCCTTGCAGCGCATCGCGATGTCGAGGCCCGCGTAGGCAAAGAGCCCGTACGCCGCGATCACCGCGGTGACACCGACGAGCCCGAGCTCCTCACCGATGTTCGCGAGCATCATGTCGGTGTGTGCCTCCGGGAGATAGAAGATCTTCTGGACCCCCTGCCCGAGGCCGACGCCGAAGATGTGGCCGGAACCCATCCCGATCATCGCCTGGACGATCTGGAAGCCCGTTCCCTGTGCGTCGTGCCACGGGTGGAGGAACGCGAAGAAGCGCGCTCGGCGGTACGGCTCGAACCAGATCGCAAGCGTTCCGAGCGCGGAGGCGATCCCGATCGCCGCCGCAAGCGTGCCGGCCGGAGTACCTGCAACGGCGAGCATCCCGGCGAGCATCACGAGCAGCGCGATGGCCGTTCCCATGTCGGGCTCGAGGATCAGCAGCACACAGAAGACGGCGGTGAGTGCGCCGACCGGCCGCCAGAGCTCGCGCAGGTCACGTGGCGCCGGTCGCTTGGAGAAGTACGCGGCCGCCCAAACGGCGAGTGAGAGCTTCGCCAGCTCAGACGGCTGGAAGACGGCCGGCCCGAGCGAGATCCAGCGTCGGGCGCCGTTGATCGCCGGCCCGATCACGAGCACAGCTGCGAGCAACACGAGCGAGGCGAGCACGAACATGGGCGCGAGCGCCTTCAGCCGCCGATAGTCCCAGCGCTGCGCGACGAGCATCAGCACGATTCCGAGCGCGGCGTAGATGCCCTGGCGCTTCAGGTAGTAGTTCGGGTCCTTGCCGCCGACCGCCGCGGCGGCGGAGGTGGCGCTGTAGACCATCACGAGCCCGAAGGCAACGAGCGCCAGGGTGACCAGGATCAGGAGCCTGGAATCGAGCTCGCGCCGTTTCACAGTGCTGGTTTCTGTGGCGGCGCCCCGAGTCCTCGGCAGTTCGAGACTCATCGAACCAGGTTCAAAGAGCGGAACCTGGTTGATGGGGGTTTTCAACCTGGTTTGGTGTTCAACCAGGTTGATGAGTTTCGAGGTGCCGCGGGCGGCCGAAACTCGGCAACCTGGTTTAAAACCGAACCAGGTTACGAAACGCTTCGCCGCGGGCCTCGAAGTTGTCGAACTGGTCGTAGCTCGCCGCCGCTGGGCTGAGCAGCACGACATCGCCGGCCGCTGCAAGCTCGAGGGCATGGGCGACCGCCCGTTCGAGCGTCCCGTCGAGGTGGCCCACGATCACTTCGGCGAGCCTTGGCGCCTCCTCGCCGATCAGATGCACTGAGCGGACGTTCGAGCCGATCGCAGCCGCGAGCGAGCCGAAGTCCTCGCCCTTGTACGACCCGCCGAGAATCAGATGCACCGGCTCGTCCGCATACGCAGCGAGCGCTCGGCGCGCTGCCGCGACGTTCGTTGCCTTGGAGTCGTTGACGAACCGCACACCGTCGTGCTCCCCCACGACCTCGAGGCGATGTGGCACGCCGGCGAATGTCCGCAGCGCCTCGGCGATCGCTGCGTCGGCGATCCCCGCCTCGCGCGCCGCGGCGGTTGCCGCCGCAGCGTTCTCGCGGTTGTGACGGCCGCGAAGAAGCGGCTCCGCAGGCAGGTCGTCATCGGCTGAGAACCCGATGCCTTCGAGGCCGAGCTCGCGAGGGACGATCCGCACGCGTGCGCGCTCGAAGATCCGCAGCTTCGCGTCCCGGTAGGCCTCGAACGAGCCGTGCCGGTCGAGGTGGTCAGGCTCGAGGTTCAGCAGGACGGCAATGTCGCAGGCGAGCTCGTGCACATCTTCGAGCTGGAACGACGAGAGCTCGCACACGACCCAGTCGGCGTGGCGAATCGACGTCAGTGGAGTGCCGACGTTCCCCGCAACCGCCACGTCGCGGCCCGCGGCACGGAAGATCGCGCCGAGCAGCTCGACGGTCGTTGTCTTCCCGTTCGTGCCGGTGACACCGACGATCCGCGCGCCCTCGAGAAGCCGCGCGCCGAGCTCGACCTCGGACCACACCGGAATGCCGCGCCCCCGTGCCTCGACGACGAGCGGCGCCTCACCGGGAACGCCGGGCGACTTCACGAGCAGCTCTGCACCGTCGAGCAGCGAAAGATCGTCTTCGTTCCCGAGCGACTTGTCGACCTGTACGACCTCGTCGCCGCGCTCCCGGAGCCGCTCGGTCGCGGACAGGCCGGAACGCGCGAGTCCGTAGACGACGGTCTTCAACTGTGCGCGCGGAACTGGAGGAAGTACTTGTAGAAGAGCGCGAAGCCTGCCGCGCACGAGAGCGCGGTGAGGATCCAGAAGCGCACCATGATCTTCGTCTCCGACCACGCCTTCATCTCGAAGTGGTGGTGTAACGGGGCGATGAGGAAGATCCGCCTCCCCCACCACTTGAACGAGACCACCTGCAGCATCACGGAGAGCGCCTCGATCGCAAAGATGCCGCCGACGAAGAGGAGCAGCAGCTCGACCTTCAACATGATCGCCATCGCGGCGATCGCACCGCCCATCGCCATCGCACCGGTGTCGCCCATGAACACCTCGGCCGGGAACGCGTTGAACCACAGGAAGCCGACGGCGGCCCCGATCAGCGCCGCACCGATGAAGGCGACGTCCAGACGGTTCTCGATCCGCCCATGCGTCGCGGTGCTCGAGCGGATGTAGATCGTCACGGCCATCGCGGTGAACGCCGAGAGCGCGATGATCGACGTCCCTGCCGCAAGCCCGTCGAGGCCGTCGGTGAGGTTCACGCCGTTCACCGCTCCGGCGATAATCAGGAAGAGCAGCACGTACCAGAACGGCCCGAGTGGAATCGCGAAGTCGGCAACGGGCACGTAGACGTCGTGACTCAGATGCTGATGGTGCGTCGCGTAGCCCACCGCCACCGTGATCCCGAGGAGCATCAGCATCTTCCAGCGGCCGCTCAGACCGAGCGACCGCTGATGGCGCAGCTTGATGTAGTCGTCGAGAAAACCGATCGCGCCGCAGGCAAGCGCCGTGCCGAAGATCGTGAGCGCCGGCAGCGTGTAGTCCGAGAGCGGCAGGAATGCGATTGTCGCGGCGGCGATGATCAGCAGCCCGCCCATCGTCGGCGTTCCTTGTTTCGGAGCGTGGTGCTGCAGGCCCTCCTCGCGGATGTGCTGACCGAACTCGTTGCGACGCAGGAACGCGATGAACGTCGGCCCACCGAGAATGGCGATGATCATTGCGACGAGGGCTGCGACGAGGACTCTGGCCATCAGCTCTCCAGGTTCTCCGCGACGACCTCGAGTCCCACCGAGCGCGAGCCTTTCACGAGCACGACGTCGCCCGGCCGCAACTCGGCACGCATCCGGTCTGCTGCGTCGGCTGCGGTTGGCACCCACTCGCCGCCGTACGCGCGCGCAAGCTCGCCGACGGCCAGCACATGCTCGATCCCGAGCTCCCCGAGCAGGTGCCCCACGTCCTCATGGTACGCGGGCGCTCCGGCGCCGAGCTCGGCCATCTCGCCCAGCACCGCGACACGGCGGCGTCCCGCCCCGCGCTCGGCCAGATGCAACAGGGCGGCGCGCATCGACACGGGGTTCGCGTTGTAACAGTCGTTCAGCAGCAGCCCGCCTCCGGGAAGCGGCCGCTCCTCCTCGCGCAACTTCGAGAACTCGACGTGCAATTCGTGCTCGGGCAGCGGGACGTCGAGGCACTCTGCCGTGACGATCGCCGTCCGCGTATTGGCAAGCTGGTGCTGCGCCGTGTAGTTCGTCGCGAACGGCAAGGGAGCCTCGGCGTCGACTCGGCGCACGAAGATGTCGCTTCGCGTCAGATACGGCTCGAGCAGCGGCTCGTCGGGGACCACGAGTATGCCCCCGGCCGGCAGAGCCTCGATCAGCTCAGCCTTCGCACGCGCAACGTTCTCGATCGTCTCGACGAGTTCGAGATGCACCGGTCCGAGATTCGTGATCACACCGATGTCAGGCCGCACGAACGATGCGAGCCAGGCGATCTGGCCGAGACCACGCATGCCCATCTCGCTGATGCAGACCTCGGTGTCTTCCTCGATGCGGCAGATCGTCAGCGGCACGCCGATCTCGGTGTTGTAGTTGCCCTCGTTCGCGATCGTCCGCCTGTGTGGCGCGCAGAGTGCAAGCAGGATGTCTTTCGTCGAGGTCTTGCCGGTCGAGCCCGTGATGCCGACAACGCGGGCCTCGGATCGTGAGCGCACCTCGCCTGCAATCGCCGCGAGCGCCGCAACCGGATCGGCCGGGACGAGGACGGCGCCTGCGCCCCGGGCGATTGCGTGCTCGATGAAGTCGCTCCCCCCGCCGATCGCGACGAACAGGTCCCCTTCCTCGATGCGGCGCGAGTCGATCTGCATCCCGGTGACGACGTCCGTCCAGGGCCGCGTGATCACCCTGCCGAGCGGCTCGAGCACGTTCAGCTCGAGGGGAATCATGCAAGCACCTCGCGCGCGACGGCGCGATCGTCGAACGGCACGCTGTGGCCGGCAAGCTCCATCTCGGTGTCGGCGCCCTTGCCAGCGATGACGACGACATCGCCGTCGTTCGCGTCCGCAAATGCAGTCTCGATCGCCTCGCGACGATCGAGGACGATCTCGAGTGTGCCGTGCGCGACCTCCCGCGCGATCTCGGCCGGATCCTCCGAGCGCGGGTTGTCGGTCGTGACGATGGCACGATCGGCGAGCTCGGCCGCGATCCGGCCCATCAGCGGACGCTTGTCGCGGTCACGGTCGCCGCCGGCGCCGAAGACAACGGTGAGGCGCCCGCCGAGCTCGCGGGCTGTCCGCAGGACGTTCTCGAGCGAGTCCGGCGTGTGCGCGTAGTCGACGATCACCGCGAACGGCTGGCCGGCGTCGACCGACTCGAAGCGCCCGGGCACGCCACCGAGGGCCTCGACGCCGGCGCGGATCGCCCCCTCGTCGATGCCGAGTTCCCGCGCGGCCCCGATCGCACCGAGCGCGTTCGCGCGGTTGAAGCGTCCGCGTAATCGCAGCGCGACGCCGCCGAGGTCGTCGTCGGGCGTGAACGTCCGTGCGCCGTCGAGCTCGCCTGCGAGGCGAAGTCCCCACGGGTCGCCGATGTTGATGACCGCGTGGTCCGCCTGTTCGAACAGCGACCGCTTCGCGGCGAAATAGTCGTCCATCGTGCCGTGGAAGTCGAGATGGTCTTGCGTCAGGTTCGTGAAGACGAGCACCGCGAAGCGGGTCTCGTCGAGCCGGCCCTTCGCAGACGCGATCGACGTCGCTTCCATCGCGCACGACTGGTCGCCGGCGTCGAGCATCGCACGGAAGAGCCGCTGCAGGTCGATCGCCTCGGGCGTGTTCAAGCCCGTGGGCAGCACCTCGCCGCCGACGCGCCGCTCGATGTTCGTGAGCAGGGCGGGCCGACGCCCCGCGGCGGTGAGGATCGAGTCGATGATGAACGCGGTCGTCGTCTTCCCGTTCGTACCGGTGACGGCGACGACGTCGAGCTCGCCCGAGGGAGCGCCGAAGAAGACCGATGCAGCGAGCGGCATCGCGCGGCGCACGCTCGGGACGACCAACTGCGTGACGCGTGCCTCGAGCGGCCGTTCGACGACGAGTGCCACCGCCCCGCGTTCGACGGCGTCGGCTGCCAAGTCGTGGCCGTCGACGTTCGCGCCGGGTACGCAGAAGAAGAGCGACCCGGCGGCCACCCGTCGTGTGTCGTAGGCGAGGTCGAGGATCTCAGCGGAGGGCGCGTTCGCGGCACCGATCGCGCTCGCGAGCCGGTTCAGGTCCATCGGCGGGGAGAGTAGATGAGTGGGCTGGGTTGGCCGCCAGGGCCTCCCCAACCGGTCGCGCGAGCCCATTCCTCGGCCGCGGTCAGCAGGACATCGGTTGCCGGATCCTTCAACTCGACATAGAGGTCGCGGTCTCCGCCGACCTCGGCGACCAGCTGTTCCTTGAAGGTTCCCCACAGCTCCCGCGCGCGGTCGTTGGCACGCAGGAAGTCGCGGAAGAGCAGCGCATAACGCTCATTTGGCGCACCCGAGACCCGGACGTGAACGTTGCTCGGGCGCTCGCCGGTCGGCGGCCCGAAGAGGAGCTTGTCCCACGCCGACTCGTCGCCCGTCCAGCCCGTTGGCACGTGGTCGCGCAGCTTCAGGTCGCCGAGCTTCGAGGTGAATCCGATCGACGCGAACTGCTCCGGGATCGCCTCATCCGGCTCGAGCGAACGAACGATCACCTGGAGATCGAGCACATCCTTCGCCGCGAGGCCCGGAACCGAGGTCGAGCCGATGTGATCGATGCGCACGGCGAGCGGCCCGAGCGCGCCGGCGATGCGAGCCGCAAGCGAATCGAACTCACGGCTCCACTCGCCGCGCGATTCAACGATCACGACACCCACGGGCGATTGGCTACTTCGTGAGTGTCTGCGGGGTGTCCGGAGGCACCGCGAGATATTGCAGGTCGAACTTCGCGATCTGCGCGAATGCGGGCGCGGCGACAACGCCGCCGAAGATCTGCGTCGAGGGCTCGTCGACGACGACAAGGACGACGAGACGCGGATGCGCAACCGGCACCATGCCGACGAACGACGCGACATATTTCCCCGTCGTGTAGCCGTGCGGCCCCGGCTTCTGGGCCGTACCGGTCTTGCCGGCGACGCTGTAACCCGGGATCGCGGCGGCGTTACCGGTGGCGCCGTGCTCGTCGACGACGCCGGTCAGCATCGTCTTCAGGACGGCGTCGACGGCCGGCGAAACAATGCGCCGCCGCACGAAGTGACGAGCGGTATGCCCGCCGACCCGCTCGACGAGGTGCGGCTGCGTCCAGATGCCGCCGTTCGCGATCGCGGCGTACGCCGACGCGAGCTGGATCGGCGTGACGGCGATGCCCTGGCCGATCGGAACGTTGCCGATCGTCGACCCGGACCATTTGTCGAGCGGCAGCACCTGCCCCTCGCTCTCGCCGGGAAAATCGATGCCGGTCTGCTTGCCGAAGCCGAACTTCCCGATCCAGTCCGTGAGTGTCGAGGAGCCGAGCTTCTCGGCAATCGTCACCGCGCCGACGTTCGAGGAGTGCTGCAGGATCTCGGAAACCGTCAGCGTCTCGGTCCCGCGCGGCTCCGCGTCGTGGACGATGCGGTCGGCCACCGGGATCGAGTACGGCAGTGTGAACTTCGTGTCGGGCTGCACGATCCCGGTCGAGAGCGCCCCGGCGATCGTGACGAGCTTGAACGTCGAGCCCGGTTCGAACGTGTCGGTGATAGCGCGGTTCCGTTGCAGGGCGAACGAGACGTGGGTGGCGGCGTTGGCGTTGTACCCGGGCGCCTGTGCCATCGCGAGGATGGCGCCCGTACTGGGATTCATGACGATCGCGGTCGCCGACTTCGCATGCCACTGGGCGATCGTCGCCCGGAGCACTGCCTCGGCGTTCGCCTGGATCGTGTGATCGAGCGTCGTCACGATGCTCCGCCCCTCGCGCTCAGGCGTCGCGCTGACCACGTCGATCGCGCGACCGAACGGGTCGCGCACGATCGTCTGCTTCCCGGCCTTGCCGGCGAGCTGTTTGTTGTACTGGATCTCGAGGCCGCCGAGCCCCTGGTTGTCGGTCCCCGCGAAACCGACGACCTGCGCGCCCACCGAGCGCTGCGGGTAGGTGCGCCGCTCTTCGGGGTAGCCGTTCACGCCGACGAAGTGGCGGTCGAGGAACTTCGCGGCTGCTTTCGGGTCTGCGAACCGCTGGATGTAGACGAAGCCGCTGCGTTTGTTCAGCAGCTGCGGGTAGAGCGTATTCGCGTCGACGCCAAGCAGCTGATGGGCCGCGATGGCGACGGCCCGTGGGTTCACCATCTGGCGCGGGTCGGCGTAGACCGTCTCGGTCTGCTCCCCGATTGCGAGCTCGACGCCCGTCTGGTCGAAGATCGTTCCGCGGCCGGCAGGGATGACGACCGTCTCGTGATGCTGACGCTCGGCCATCTGCCCGAGCGCTGCGGCGTGCACGCCCTGGAGCCAGACGGCGCGCGCGAGTGTGCCGGCGAAGATGAGAGCGAAAGTCGCGAGCAGCAGGCGGATGCGGCGATTGGCCTGCCTGTCGCTCATCGCGGCTCTGCTCAATGCCCGAGGTTCACGTAGCCGTAATTGCCGGGGTCGGCGTAGACGAGCCCGAGCTCCTTCGAGGCGCGATTCTGGATGCGCCACGACGCAAGCTCACTCGAGAGCTGAGAGGAGAGTGCTGCGTTCTCGGCGTGCAGCTTTGTGCGCTCAGAGTTCGCAGAATCGAGTGACAGGTTCAGCCGCAGCACAGCCACATTCACGAATACGACGCCTGCGAGCAGAATCCCGCTGATCGCGATCCAGAGGATCCCACCACGCGCCCGGGCCTTCGTCGCCTTCGAGCGGCGGCGCGTACTCGGCGCTGCTTTCGTCCGCGGGCGGCGAACCGGCTCGGCGACGACCGCCTGCTGGGCGTGCGACCAGCTAGCCAACCTTCGTCGCCACCCGAAGGCGCGCCGACTGCGCACGAGGATTGCGGGCCACTTCGGCCGCGGACGGCCGAATCGCCCGGCGCGGCGTCGCGCGCAGCTTCGGCTCGGAGCCGCAGACGCAGACCGGGAAGTCCGGCGGGCACGTGCAGCCGTGCTCCTGCGCGCGGAGGAACCGCTTCACGATTCGATCCTCGAGCGAGTGGAACGAGATCACCGCGAGGCGACCGCCCGGCCGCAGCATCTCGAGCGCCGCAGGCAGAGCGCGCTCGACCGCACCGAGCTCGTCGTTGACCTCGATGCGGAGCGCCTGGAACACGCGCTTGGCCGGGTGTCCCTCGCCGAAGCGAGCCGGTGCCGGAATCGATGCTTTGATCGTCTCGACGAGATCGCCGGTGCGTTCGAACGGCTGCGTGGTGCGCCGTCTCGCAATCGCGCGCGCAATCGGGCGTGCGTAGCGTTCCTCGCCGTAGCGCTTGAAGATGTCGGCGAGCTCTTTCTCGCCGGCCTCGTTCACGAGCTCGCGCGCCGAATAGCTCGCGCTCGGATCCATCCGCATGTCGAGCGGCGCATCGACGGCATACGAGAAGCCGCGCTCAGGGCGGTCGAGCTGCATGGACGAGACACCGAGGTCGAGCAAGATGACATCAGCGCGAACACCGTTGTCAGCGAGCTGCTGGAGCGTCGCGGAGAACTCGCCGTGGAGCAGGCGCGACTTCACCCCGCTCTCGCGGCGGACGCGCTCGAAGTACGGGGCGACCGTCGGATCGCGGTCGATCGCGATCAGCTTGCCCTCACCGCGGAGGCGCGCGGCAAGGAGGGACGAATGCCCGCCTGCCCCGAAGGTCGCGTCGACGACAGTCTCGCCCGGGCGCGGGTCGAGAGTGGCGACGATCTCGTCGGCCAGGACAGGGACGTGGTCTGACTCAGTTGGCAAGACGCTCGGCAACATCTTCCGCGCTCCCTTCGACCTCGTGCAGATGGACGCGCCATTTCGCGCGATCCCAGATCTCGAGGTGGTCGTAGACGCCCGCGACGGTCACCTCACGCTCGATTCCCGCGGTCTCGAGCAGAGACGCGGGCAGCACCATCCGGCCTTGCTTGTCGAGCTCGGCGTTGACGGCGCCTGAGAAGAAGTGGCGCTGCATCATCCGGCTTTCGCGGCTGAGCGGGTCAAGTGCCCGGATCCGCTCGGCGAGCCGCTGCCACTCGTCGGCGGCATGGGCAAAGAGGCAGCCGTCCATGCCACGCGAGACGACGACGCCGTCACGAAGCGCCTGCCGGAACTTGGCCGGCAGCGTGAGGCGGTTCTTGTCGTCGAGCGTGTGATCGTGTTCACCGAGGAGCATGCTTCCACTGCTCCCCACTTTACCCCACTATCCTCCACATGTAAACCCCATCGCGGCAAAGCTTCGCCCGGCCTGACCACCGCGGCTTTTCCAGCGTTAGAGCGGCTTGACGGGGTCGCCGACCCGGACCCGGCCGGTCTGCGCGACTGCTGCGTGCACCCCGAAGGGAAGCGGCTCGGTCGTTTCCAGGGCGCCGCGGTAGGCCGCGAGCGCGTTCAGCGTGTCGAGGTCGGCTTTGCCGGTTTCCGGGTTTTGCGTCGTGATCGCGCAGCGCCCGACATTCCCCTGTGGAACGACCACGGCCGCGCCGATCGCGATGCGCTTCCCGATCCAGCCGTCCTCGGCGTGCGGCTCGAGCCCGTCGATTCCGAAGTTCATCCGGAAGCGGCGGCCGTCGACCTCCGAGACGCCGAGTTCGCCGGCCAGCGCCTCGAGCGATGCGGCCGCGAGCAGGGTCGCCGCCCCACCCCGGCCGCGGTCGGGAGCGCCCAGCGCGGCAGCAACGAGTCGAAGTGGCTCGCCGACCAGCTCCGAGAGCGTCTCGTTCCACGGTCCTGCGATCAGGCGAGCGGGCTTCGGCCGCGAGTGAAAGTTCGTCTGCAGCTCGTCGCCTTCGGTCGCGCGGCCACTGAGCTCTCGACCATCGGGCAGGTGCAACGTCAGCTCGGCGGAGGCATCGTCGTAGCGGGCATGGATCAGCTGCAAGGCTCCACGCCGCCCGCCCTTATTGTTCACGAGACGGTCGTTGGCGTCCACGAGGTAGAACCGCCGGTCGCCCTGTGGGCCTGATTCGAGAAGCTCGGTCTCCTCGACGTGCTCGAGCGCGAGCCCCTTCACCGGCGTGAAGGAGATCCAGGAGACGCGTGCGGTCATGCGGGAGACGTTAGCTGCCCCGCGTAGGGGCCTCGGCCCGTCAGCACGGCGGCGCCGGCGCGGGCGCCGAGCCCGAGCGCAGTCGAAAGCTCGTCGCCCCGCGCGAGCGCAAAGGCCAGGGCAGCGGCGAACGAGTCACCCGCGCCGTAGCTGTCGACCGCCGCGGCGGGCAGCGGCGCCGCGGCATA
Source organism: Gaiellaceae bacterium (assembly GCA_049288455.1). Taxonomy (GTDB): domain Bacteria; phylum Actinomycetota; class Thermoleophilia; order Gaiellales; family Gaiellaceae; genus PALSA-600. The sequence goes on from JBAQHS010000111.1 coordinate 16,079, forward strand.
GGGGGCGCCGTTCGCCGTCCCACCCGCTTCGCCCTCGGTGAGCACGGTGCAACGGGCTGTGAGCGATCCGTCGGGGCGCTCACCGGGATCGGCGGCGCTTCCGACCAGGAGATCGAGCGGGACATCTGCGCGCCGAAGTGTCGGCAGCTCACGCAGCGTCGCGGCGAGAAAGCGCGCAGTTCGAGCGGCGCGAAGGGCCTCGACGGTGCCGGAGACGAAGAAGACGAGGTCGTAAGCATCGAACCCTGCTTGGCGGCCGGGTAGGAGCTTGTCGCCGAGCACGGTGATCGTTCGCTCGCCGTTCGAGTCGACGTGGACCCAGGCCCGCCGCGTGGCAGATGTCTGCGCCCACTCGACATGCACCTCGATGCCGAGCCGCTCGAGCTGGTCCTTTGCTGCGTGCCCGAGCTCGTCGTCGCCCAGCGACGTGAAGAAGTCACAGCTGCCCGCGAGCTTCTGGAGCTGCGACGCGACAACCGCGCCGCCGCCGGCCGGTTCCGACCACACATCGGTCGCGTGGACGATCTCGCCGGGCGCCGGAACGTGCGGGACGCGGGCGAATTCGACCCACTCCACGTGGCCGATGACCGCGCATCTCACAGTTCGGCACCCTGCCACGTTTCAGTCGATGATGGGGAACATGGCCACCGAGCCGATACCGCCGTTCGAGCGCTTCTACCTCGCCCACCGCGACGAGGTGCTCGGATATTTGCGCCGGCTGCTCGGGCAGCGTGCCGAGGATGCCTGGCAGGAGACATTCCTGCGTGCTCTGCGCGCGTACGGCCGGCTCGAGCATGGAAGACACCTGCGGGCGTGGGTCTTCACGATTGCGACGAATGTCGCGATGGACGACCTGCGTGTGAAGCCTCAGTTGCCGCTCGACACCGAGCCGGTAACGGAGCTTCGGCGCGATGCGTTTCGCGAGCTCGAACATCTGACGGGCGACTTGCCGCCGACCGAACGCGCGGCTGTGGTGCTCCGCTACGGCTACGACCTCCCCTACACCCAGATCGCCGACGCGCTCGGATCGTCGGAGGATGCCGCGCGTGCCGCGGCCTCGTCCGGCGTCCGCAGACTGAGGAGGACACATGAACGTCACACCTGATCTCGACGCACGGTTCCGGGAAGTCGCACTGCGCGAGGGGCTCGTCGACGTGCGCTACGACATCGTCGACTCGCCGATCGGCGGCCTGCTGGTCGCCGCCACCGAGCGGGGACTCGCGCGCATCTACTTCGACCCTGAGGGCCGCGAGGACGATCTCGCAGCGATCTTCGGGGTTCGCGTGCTTCGCGTGCCGCTCGACGAGGTGCGTCGCGAGCTCGATGAGTACTTCGCCGGCTCGCGCACGTCGTTCGATCTGCCGCTCGACCTTCGGGTCGCGCCCTTCCACGCAGAGGTGTTGCGCGAGCTCGCGCTCGTGCCCTACGGACGCACGTCCACCTACGGCACGCTGGCCGCGAACGTCGGGCGCCCACGCGCAGCCCGCGCGGTCGGCACCGTCATGAATCGCAATCCGATCCCGATCGTCCTGCCCTGCCACCGCGTCCTCGGCGCGAACGGTGCACTCACCGGGTACGCGGGCGGCCTCGACGTGAAGCGGCGCCTGCTCGAGCTCGAAGGCGCCACCCTGCCAGCCTAGGAGCCGCCGAAGTCGACGTCCTTCGTCGCGACGGTGCCGGCCGTCCGCCCCGGTGCCGTTTGGTAGGTCCAGTACAGGTTCGTGTGGGCGATCACCTGATCCGGCGGCGGCGCTCCCCAAGCTGTCTGGTCCTCGGTTGTGTGGGCGTCGCTGACCAGCGTCGCGTCGTACCCACGTGCGAACGCGCCGTGGAGCGTCGAGCGGATGCACGCATCCGTTTGCGCACCGACAACAACGAGCCGCCCAACTTCCAGATCCGACAGGACGGTCTCGAGCGTAGTGTCCTCGAAGGAGTCGCCGTAGCTCTTCTCGACGAGCGGCTCCGCGTCGTCGGGGCTCAACTCGGGGACGATCCGCCACTCGTCGCTCCCTCGCGCAAGCCCCTCGTCGGAGTGCTGGACCCAGACGACCGGGACCTCTTCCTGCCGCGCCTTCTCGACCAGGCTGCCGACGTTCGCGACCACCGCGTCGCGCGCCGGAGCACCTTCGACAACGCCGTTCTGCACGTCGACGACGAGAAGTGCGGTGTTCGGCCGGTTCTTCAATGTGGTCATGGTCTCTCTCCCCTTCCTCATGCTAGGCGTCTGTGCGACCAACGATAAACCGATAGGCCGTCAGCCCGCTTCGCCCGCGAAGAGCGCGGTCGCGCGCCGCTGCACCTCATCGGCGGGAACGTCCTCGAGGCGCTGGGCGATGCCCCAGCGGTGACCGAACGGGTCGATGATCTGTCCGTGGCGCTCGCCCCAGAACGCGTCTTCCAGCGGATGAAACTCGGTCGCGCCCGCTGCAAGCGCCCGCTGCCAGGCCGCGTTCGCATCGTCGACCGCCAGGGTCAGCGCCCCGTAGGTCCCGCCGAGCGTCAGGGGCGAGACAGCGCCGAACTCGGGGAACTCGTCGGCGATCATCACGCGGGCATCGCCAAATCGAAGCTCGATCTGCATGTAGCGCCCATCAGGGAACTGGATACGGTCGCCTACCTGTGCGCCGAGCGCTTGCTCGTACCACGCGGCTGCACGGCCGGCGTCCGAAACGACGATGTGCGGGGTCAGAGTGCTCATGGTGCTCCTTCCTCGATGGGGCTGTAGAACCGTTCGACGACGATGACAGCGAGCAGCAACGCGACAAGGAGGCACGACTCCGCAAACGGCGACGATCGCGCGCCAACCGGGATCGCAGCGAGCGCGACCAGTGCGCCGACGGCGCGCCACCGCGTCGTGCCGATCCGAAGCTCGGCGCGAAACAGAACGTCGCCAGCGAGGTAGGCAGTCACGCCCGCAGCGAGGATCGCCGCCCGTGCCCACGTCAGTGACGAAAACGGATGCGCCGTTGCCTCGCGCGCGACGGCGGCGATGGCGATGATCCCGAGCAGCATCGGCAGATGCCAGTAGCCGAACGCCCGCAATCCAGCCTGCGCTCGCTCCAGCTGGGGTAGTGAGAGGAGCGCCCGCTCCGCGCGCTCGTCGTCGCCGCCGAAGTAGAGCCACCACAGGCACGCGGTGAGCGCCAGCCCGATGATCACGACCGCCGCGAGCGAGCCGTTGACCGCGAGCGTCGACGCGCCGAAGCCGATCGCCACGATCGACTCGCCCATGGCAATGATCATGACGAGCCCGTGCCGCTCGACGAAGTGCGCCGGTTCGATCAGGAAGCCGCTGTTGCCGCGGAGCAGCGGCGTGAGCCACAGCCCGAGTCCGGTGATTCCCCAGAGCACGTACTGAGTCGTGCCGCCGATTGCGCCGCCGGCGAGGACGATCAAGGCTCCGAGCAGGTTGAACGGCGCAAGCGTGAAGATCGCGCGCGCGGTGCCCATCTCGGTTGCCCGCGTGAAGAGGCTGAAATGGATCACGGTGACGACGAGGTAGGCGATCCCGAACGCGAGCCCGGTGCTCGCAAACGCCCCTGGAACAGCGAGCGCGAGCACGAAGTACGCGGCCATCGCACCGAAGAGCAGGGAACGCCGCGGCAGCGTGTCGGTGGTCACGGCATTCGTCAACCAGGCATAGCCGCCGTACATCCACCAGATCACGCCAAGCATCAGGACGACTTCGAGGACGCCGCGGCCGTTCGGAGCCCGGAACAGCACGGTCGTCAGTTGCGTCAGCGTGAAGACGAAGACGAGGTCGAAGAACAGCTCGAGCGTCGTCACCCGCCGCGGTTCGGGTGCTCCAGTCATTCGAACTCCGGCAGCACTCGCTCGACGAGCAGGCGGTCGCTGAGCGCGTGCGCGCCCGGAATAGAGAAGTTCGTCGTCGTGATCACGACGACGAGGTCGAGAGCCGGGAAGACGTGGACGCGGTTGCCGCCCGTGCCGGTCATGTAGTGCGACGCGTGCCCCGCGAATGAGCGCAGCCACCACAGGTAGCCGTACTCGGTCTCGTCATCGATTCGGGCATGCGCCCGCGTCGATTCAGCCAGCCATGCAGCGGGGACGACTCCTGCGCCGCCTTGCAGTGCGAGCGTGCCGAGTCTCGCCAGGGAACGGCTCGTGAGCAGGAGGCCGCCGGCCGCCGAAGTCTGGCCGAGCGGTGTCGCCTGCCACTCGGCACGCTCGATTCCGAGCGGCTCGAACAACGCCCGTCGCGCGAATTCGGACAGTGGCTCTCCGAGCGCGCGCTCGAGCGCGACGCCGAGCATGACGACGCCTGCGGTGCAATAGCTGAAGCTGCGCCCGTACGGCGCATTCTCGGGCCGAACCGACCAGCTCGGGAAGCCTCGCACCGGCAGGTCGAGTGCGAACTGAACCCAGTCCTCGACGAGGTACATGCGCTCCTCGTTGCCGGCTGAGAACGAGTTCCAGTCGTCACATTCGAGACACGAGCTCATCGTCAAGAGATCCTCGAACGTGATCTCCTCTTTCCGCCGGTCCGGATATGCCACCGGCCGAAGATGCCCGAGCAGGTCGACGACCGACGCCCTGACGCTCGAGACGAGACCACGCTCGATCGCGATCCCGAGCAACATCCCCGCGACCGTCTTCGTGCACGAGCGCGTGTTGCGCAGGGTCTCTGCGTCGCCGTCGAGGTACTGCTCGTGGACGAGGTCGCCGCCACGCGAGACGAGCAAGCTCGTGATCTGGCCAAACTCTTCGAGGTTCACCGTGTGCGAGACGCTACTGAAGCGCGCGAGGCTCGCCGAGCGCCGTGCCAAGCAGGACATTTACTCCTCTGGGAGCGACGGCAGCAACCGATAGCCCACCCCCCACACGTTCTCGACGAAGCCGATGGTCGCGCCCGCGTCCCGCAACTTGCGCCGGAGCCTCGATGCGTGCGAGTCGAGCGTGCGCGTCCGCGCGGCCACCCGGTAGCCCCAGACCTGCTGGAGTAGCTCGGACTTCGTGAACACCCGGTCGGGCTCGCGCGCCAGACAGAGCAGCAGTTCATATTCCTTCTGCGCCAGGTGCAGCCGGCGGCCGCCGACGCGAACCGTGCGGGTGCGCACGTCGATCCGAACGGGCGGGACGTCGACCACGTCGTCGAGCCGAGGCTGGGCGCGGCGAAGCACCGCGCGAATCCGCTCGACCAGCTCCTGGTACTCGAACGGCGGCGCGACGTAGTCGTCGCACCCTTGCCTGAATGCCTGGATCCGGTCGACGGCATCGGCCTGCTCACGGCCGAGCACGATCACGGGCGCGCGCTCGACCCACTGGTCGACAGCAGCAGCGTCGCCGGCGAGCACGAGGTCGAACCGCGCGTGGGCACCGACCAGCTCGAACCCATCACCCGGCAGATGACGTTCCAGGAAGCCACGCGTCTCGGGCTCCGCGTCGGCGAGCAGCAGCGTTGCGGCAATCGACATGCATGCGACGGTAGCCCCACGCACACGGGCCGCCAAGTTGTCCTTTCGCACGATTGTGCGCCGATCGTTCCTCAGTCGGCCGGAGTGGACGATGCCTCGGCGGGCACCCCGCCAAGCCGGTTCAAGAGAAGCAGGGGCTGATGGCTGCGCTCGCGTCCGCGATGAACAGAGGGACGATCGCCACCAACAACAGCCACCATTGCGTACGTACCCGAAAGATGATCGCGGCCAACACCGCACCGAGAACGAGAGCTGGCGTTAGCGGAAGCCAGAACGCGTCCCACGGCCACGAGGTGCGAGGTCCACAGTCGTGCGGGACGACGAGCGCCACGAGCTCACCGAAGATCGCGGCGAGGAGCAGCGACCCGACAGCAGCCTTGCCCCGGGTCTTCGTCACGACACTCACCGCCGCAGCTCAGCCGACCGCCGGAGCAAGACGCGGCGCTGCGCTCGGCCGATACCCACCGCCGCAACCACCCCGGCGAGCACGACTGCCGCTCCGACGGCAACGGCGACGATGGCCCCGCTCGATCCTTTCGCGTCCCAGCCGATCGCCAGGAAGAAGTAGAAACCGGCGACCACGGCTGTCCCGACGACGCCGATCAACGTGCCGATCCAGCCATGAGCACCGCGACCGGCAGGACGTAAAAGAGAACGAATCGCGCCACGTCACGTACTCAACATCCGCGCCTCCGCAAAAGAAAGGAACTCCGCGATGGACGGACGCCACCGATCGGTGAGCGGCGGGTCCTCAGCCCGCCGGAGCAGACGACGCCTCCCCGGGCACGTCGTCGAGCCGCGAGAAGGTCCGGCGCGCGTGCCAGAGGCCCCAGAAGACGAGGAGCACGAGGATGGGCGTGCCGGTGAGCAACGAAACAAGCAGAAAGCTCCCGATCCCGGAGCCGAGGAGCACGACGAGCCGGACGATCGCTCGCGCCAGGCAGTAGACGCCCCACACGACCGACTGCAGCCCGAACTCACGCCGGTAGGGCGCGCTCGCCCGGAACGCCGGGGGGAACGGGTACCACAGCTGCGCAAAGACACCGACGAGCGGGCGCCCGACAAGTGCGGAGCCGAAGTACGCGAGCGACCAGCACGCACTCAGCACGACCGGCTGGGCGAGGTAGACGGTGGCGCTGTGCGCAGCAAGTCCGACCAACGCCTGGATGACGAGGAAGATGGCAGTCGCGGCGGCGACTCCGCCCCCACGTCCGGTCCGCATCTGCCAACCGGCGATTGCGAGTGACACGAGCGTCCCGGCGCTGATCGCCGCAGCGAGACCGGCGGCCTTCCACGCTCCATAGAAAACTGCGACCGGGACGGCGCTCTCGACGGCAAGCAGCGGAAGGCCCCGCCGCAGCAGCGAGCCCCAGGTCGGCTCGGGCAGCTCGCTCAGGTCGTCGCCAGCAAGCGGCGCTCTTGCCGTTCGCACCATTCGATCCCCCACGCGCAGTAGTCGAGGCCCCACCTGTAGACGAGGTCGATGAAAGGGGGATCGGGTCCTGTGCCGTCGTCGAGCCCCTGCAGCTGAGCAAGCATTGCCTCATAGCCGGCTCGGCGCGCCTGCAGCAACCCGAGCCCGAGCTCGATCGGCGCCGCGTCGGCGAAGAACAGCCGCAAGAGTGACTCATCCCGCAGCTCGATCCGCGTCTCGTTCCCGGCGAGCCAGCCCTGAAGCGCCGCCTCCCCGGCGGCCGTGATCGTGAACACGCGCCGCGAGCGGCCGCCTTGTGCCGCCTTCTCGCCGCTGATCCAGCCTGCAGCCTCGAGGCGCGCGAGCTCCGGGTAGATCTGCCCATAGCTCGCCGCCCAAAAATGCCGAATCGCCCGGTCGACGAGCCGCTTGATGTCGTAGCCACTCATCGGCCTGAAGGTGAGAAGGCCGAGTACCGCCCAGGTGACCGAGGTCGGATCCATATATAGCGCTACGATATATCGCTACGCGGTATCCGTCAAGCGCAGGTTCAGCCCTCAGTCGTATTGAAGTGACGGCCCCCAGTCGCTGCCGCGTCCTTCAGGCGTGAGGTCGAGCACGGCCCAGACCGGCCACATGTAGTCGACATGCCGTGGGTCTTCGTCGGGATCCCTCGGTGCCGTGAGGAGCTCGCTGCTCCACCAGTGGTGGATTGCACCGTCACGCCGGACGAAGACCGTCGCAACAGGGAGCTGTTCCCCTGCGTCGGTCTCCGATTGGTAGTCATGGTTGTACGTCGTCGGCCCCGATGAGAGCAGGCGCGTGTGACGCCAGCCTCGCGTCGCGGCGTGCGCGCTGAATTGCTCGATCGACACCTTGGCCGCGACCGCAACGTTGATCCGTTGGGTCAGATGCGGGATCGCGCCATCCAAGCTGTCGATGATCGAGGTGCACGACGGACACGCTCGCGTGAGTGGAACGCCGTTCTCGTCCGGGCTGAACATGAAGCTGTAGAGGTAGAGCGTGTCCTTGCCCTCGGCGAAAAGCTCGGAGAGCCGCACCGGCCCCTCGACACCGTCGAAGGCGTAGTCCTCCGCGACCATGCCGCCGAGCGGCAGGTTGCGCCGCTGCGAGGCGACGCGCTCGGTCTGCCGGCGTAGCTCGATCTCCGCCGTGAGGAGCTCTTCGCGCGCCGCGCGGTACGCGGCGCTTTCATTCGGAAAGGAGTTCATGCCGCCGCCTTCGCGAGCTCGGGCAGGAACTGTCCCCAGCCCTCGCCGTGCATCTCGACGCCACGATCGGTCAGGCCGGAATGGCGCAAGCGAAGCTGCGTGCCGCCGTTCCTTGCCTCCAGTTCGAACTCGACCGTCGTCGAGCCCGGCGGGTGAATCTGGTCCTCACCCTCCCACCCCCAGGTGTAGACGACCCGATGCGGCGGATCGAGCTCGACGAACGCGCCGCTCACCACGTGCCCGCGGATGTCGAGCCGGAAGACGCCGCCAGGGCGCGGGTCGTTCCACGACTTGTCACCCATCCATGTCGTCGCGAGCTCGGGTTGCACGAGATATGGATAGACCGTCTCGGGCGGTGCATCGATCCAGATCTCCTTCTCGAACTCAGCCACGCTCGACCTCCTGTTTCAGAATTTCGAGCCGCTCGTCCCAGAAGCCGTCGAGAAACGAGCGCACCTCGCGCAGGCCCTCGGGGCGCGCTCGGTAGAAACGCTTTGTGCCCTCGCGGCGCTCGCTGACGAGACCCGCCTCGCGCAGCACGCGCAGCTGCTGGGAGATCGCGGGCCAGCTGACGTCGAACTGGGCTGCAATCTCGCCGGCCGCACGTTCTCGGTCACGGACGAGCGCCAGGATCTGCCGGCGGCCCGGGTCGGCGATTGCACGCAAGGCCTGCTCCACACCGTTAGCTTAAGCAAAGGCTAAATTAAGCGCAAGCTAAAGGGGAACCGCCTTCGGGTGCGCCGCCCAGCGCGGCCGAGCGGCGCAACGCTCGTCTTAGATTCGGCGTCCTGGACCCCGGGGGCCGGAGTCGAACCGGCACCTCTGCGAGCGAGCTACAACCGGCCGGAGCGAATGACGCCCCAGAGGAGCCAGAGGCCGAGCACGCACGAGAGGCCGAAGCCGAGCACCGAGACGACGTGCAGGCCAAGGACGTGCGGGCCGCTCTTCGCGAAGATCCCGATCAGGCTCGAGCCGATCAGGCCGCCGGTGACGACGAGCGCGATCACGAGCCGGTTGAAGAGCGTGTCGAGCTTCGCGAGCAGGTCGTCGAGCCCCTTGTGCACGAAGCCGACCTCGATCTGGCCGTCGCGCACCTGTTCGAGAGTCTCGTGGATCTGGTACGGCAAGTCGGCCGCCATCTGGGTCAGCTTCCACCCCTCGCGCCGCGCGCGCGAGACGACACGACGCGGCGTGAAGCGCGAGATCATCAGGTCACGGGCGTACGGCTTTGCGACCTCGAAGACGTTGAAGTCGGGATAGAGCTCGACGCCGACCGAGCCGAGCGTGGCGATCGACTTGTCGAGCATCACGAAGCGCGTCGGCAGCCGCAGGTTCATGCGATAGATCAGTCCGAAGGCCTCACGGATCACCTGGATCGGATCGATCTCCTGCAGGCTCGCGCCGTAGTAGCGGTAATAGAGCTCCCGCAGCTCTGCGACGAACTCGTCCTCCCGTGCCTTGTCGTACCGGACGCCGAGGTCGGCGAGGCGCTTCGGCAGCACCTCGATGTTCTCGGCGGCCGCGTCGATGAAGAGCCGGGTCAACTTCGACATGTCGTCGTCGGTGAGCTTCCCGGTCAGCCCGAAGTCGACCAGGCCGATCCGGTCGGGCGAGAGCACGAGGATGTTCGCCGGGTGAGGGTCGCCGTGGAAGAAGCCCTGCCGGAAGATCATCGTCATCCACGTCTCGGTGATCAGGTAGGCGAGACGCCGTCGCTGGTCGAGCGTCCAGTGCTCGACATCGATGTCAGCCAGCTGCACGCCGTCGAGATACTCGAGCGTGAGGACACGTGAGCGCGTGTACGACCAGTAGACCTTCGGCACCGCCACGTGCGGATGGCCGGCAAAATTCTTGTGGAAGCCGTCTGCGTTGCGCGCCTCGAGGCGGTAGTCGAGCTCCTGCCTGATCGAGCGCGAGAACTCGTCGACGATCTCGTTCGCATCGATGAAGTCGAGCGCGCGGATGCGCTCCTTCGCGAGCTTCGCAGCCTGGTACATCAACGCCAGATCGGCCTCGATCTGGCGCGGGGCGTTCGGACGCTGCACCTTCACGGCGACCTTCCGACCGTTTGGAAGCGTCGCTCGATGCACTTGGCCGATCGAGGCGGCCGCGATCGGCTGCTCGTCGAACTCGAGGAAGAGCCGCTCGATCGGCTGGCCCAGCTCCTCGCGAATGGTGCGCTCGATGTCGGCGTATGGAAAGGCACGGACGTCGTCCTGGAGGCTGCGCAGCTCGAGAATGATGTCGGGCGGCACGATGTCGGGCCGCGTCGAGAGCAGTTGCCCAAACTTCACGAAGGTCGGCCCGAGCTCGTCGAGCATCTCGCGAAGGTGCCGGCCGCGTGCTGTCCCCGCTCCCGCCTCAGCCGTGCGGCGACCGTCGACCGCGTAGCCGAAGCCATGGCGAACCGCGACCTGTGCGATCTCGCTCAGGCGTCCAATCGTGCGCTGCTTCGGGCGCGTCGCCACGCCCTAAGTCTTGCACGTGGCGCCAAAAACGCCTGCTCAGCGCCCCTCCAGGACTAGGCGATGCGCTTGACGGTCGCACGCCAGGCGCCCTTCGGCGCCTGCACCTCGACGCTCTCCCCGACCTTGCGGCCGAGGAGGGCTGAGCCGAGCGGCGAGGTGGGCGACACCGTTCCGGCACCGCCGACAGCGCTGATCTCGACGGTCATCGTCTGGCCGGCATCGTCCTCGACCTCGATCACCGAGCCGATCCCGACCGACCCGCTCGTCGCCTCGGCGACGATTTCCGCGGTGTCGAGCCGGGCCCGCAAGGTGCGGATGCGCGCCTCGAGCAGCCCTTGCTCGTTCTTCGCAGCGTGGTACTCGAAATTCTCGGAGAGATCGCCGAACTCGCGCGCTGTCTTGATCGCCGCCACGACTTCCTCGCGACGCGGGCCTTCAAGCCCTGCGAGCTCTTCGCGTAGCGCCTCGGCCTGCTTTGCGGTGAGGCGCTCGCCCTCTACCACTTCGAGCCGCGACCGCGCTTCGACTTGTAGACGAGCCTCGGGCGAGCCACGGTCATGCCGGTCTCCTGGAAGCGCTCGACGTGACCCTGCAGCCGCGCCACGCGGCTGACGTCGGCCTGCTGCTCCGGCAGCACGAGCGTGATGCCCACACCGCCACGGCCCGCGCGGCCGGTGCGGCCGACGCGATGGGTGTAGACGTCGGGCTCCTCGGGCGGGTCGAAGTTGATCACATGCGTGATGTCGTCGACATCGAGACCGCGTGCTGCGACATCCGTTGCGACGAGCGTCTTCACCTTGCCGGTGTCGAAGCGCAGAAGCGCGCTCTCGCGCTGCGCCTGGCCCTTGTCACCGTGAATTGCGGCCGCGTCGACGTCGTGGCGGCGCAGCTTCTCGACGAGCCGGTCGGCGCCGGCCTTCGTTCGGACGAAGACAAGCGCGAGCCCAGTCTCTTCCTGCTTCAACAGCTCGACGAGCGTCGAGACCTTGTTGTCCTGTGTGACCGCGACAAACCTGTGGTCGACGTCGCCGGAGCGGCGGTCGGCCGGAAGCTCACCCTCGAAGCGCGCCGGGAAGTGCGTGTAGCGACGGGCCAGCTCGCCGACCTCACCGTCGAGCGTCGCCGAGAAGAACATCGTCTGGCGGTCGTCGTGCAGCCGGCGTACGAGCTTGTCGACCTGCGGCTTGAACCCCATGTCGAGCATACGGTCGGCCTCGTCGAGCACGAGAATCCGGACGTGGTCGAGCGACACGAGGCCGCGGTCGACGAGATCCTGCAACCGGCCAGGCGTCGCGATGATCACGTGCGCGCGCTTCGCCTCGTCGGCCTGCGCCTTCAGGGGCACCCCGCCGTAGACGGACGCGACCTGCACCTTGTCGCCCGCGATCAGCGCGAACTCCTCCGTCACCTGCGCGCAGAGCTCGCGGGTCGGGACGAGGACGAGCGCGAACGGCTTTTCCGCGCCGGGCTCGACGAGCTGGGCGATCGGGATTGCGAACGCGAGCGTCTTGCCCGAGCCGGTCGGGCTCTTGGCGAGGACGTCACCGCCGCGGAGCGCCTCGGGGATGACGAGGCTCTGAATCTGGAACGGGGCCGCAATGCCGCGCGCAGCGAGCAAATCGCATACGGCGGGAGAAACCCCGAGGGAACGGAAATCTGTCACTTGTCTCAACTCCTTCGGACGTCGAGATCGTGTCCGAAAGCAGGAGACGCGATCTCACGGGAGTGCGGCCTATCCGCATTCCGTAGAGATCAAGGTAGCACTGACTACGGACAGCCGCGAACCACCGCGCTCCCCGTGAGGGTTGCGGTGTCGAGCCGTCCGGCCTCGACCCAGCCAGGTGCGAACCGTCGGGCGACACCATCAGGTAGAGCGGGTCGGATCCGCCCGTCGCCGCCGAGACGCCGGTGGCGAAACACGCGCGCGGTGGCGATGATCGCGAGGCTACGGCTCACGGTCTTCGAGCAGCCGCAGGCGGTGCTCGAGCTGCGCGATGCGAAGCTCGAGCTCGTCCCACTCGTCGCGCGTCACGAGCCCAAGCTCGTGCGCGAGACTCTGCAGCCGCGAACGCGTCCCCTCGCCTGCTCGCACCGCGTCGCCCCGCCAACGGGAGGTGGCGTCGTCGAACAGGGACCGCGCCTCGTCGAGCCGCGGGCCGAGCATCGCGATCAGACGGTCGAGCGCATCGCGCTCGGACGGAGGCTCGTTACCGGGCTCGTCCATGGGGACGCGACTTCCTGCGCTGACGGCGACGTTCGAGCTTCGCCTCCTGGCCCTCGGTGACCGCTGCCACTCCGTCCTCGATCACGTCGAGCGGCGTCTCGGGCGCGGGCTGGGCGGCAGCAGCCTGCTCGGCCTGTGCGAGGAAACGGTCGGCGCGAGCACCCTCGGGCATGTCCTGCCCGCGGCGGCGAGCGTACTCGGGATCGCGACGTTCCTTCCAGAGATTGATGAGCGGCGCCGCGATGAATATCGACGAGTACGCACCGGACGTGACGCCGATCAGCAGCGCGAACGCGAAGTCCTGCAGCGTCGCCCCGCCGAACAGGAACAGCGCGCCGACGGGAAGCAGGGTGATGAACGTCGTCGCGAGTGAACGGCGAATCGTCTCCCAGAGCGAGACGTTCGTGATCGTCGCGAACGACGCGCGCCGCATGATCGGCACGTTTTCGCGGATTCGGTCGAAGATGATGATCGTGTCGTAGATCGAGTAACCGAGCACGGTCAGTACCGCGGCGACGGTTGCTTCCGTTACCTCCCGTCCGGTCACGGAGTACACGCCGACCGTGATCAGCACGTCGTGCAGCATCGCGGCGATCACCGGGATCGCGAACGCGAGCCCGCGGAATCTGATCGTGATGTAGAGCGTGATCACGAGCAGCGAGAAGATGATCGCGATCACGGCCGAGCGCGCGATCTGGCGACCGAAGCTCGACGAGACGTTCTTCGTGTTCACCCCGCCTTGCACGTTCACCCGCGATTGCAGATCGGCCGTCAGCCGCGCCTGCTCCGCCGGCTTCAGCTTCTTCAACCGCAACTGGAAGCTCGTGAAGTCTTCGCCGCCGTTCGACGACTTGCCGCGGCCCTGCACGACCGCATCCTTTGCATGCCCGATCGCGGCGGCCTGCGCGCGGACGTCCGAGATCGGTGTCGGCTTCGCGGTCTTGAACGTCATCTGCACGCCGCCGCGGAAGTCGATGCCGAGGTTGAGGCCGCGCGTGGCGAGAGACCCGGCACTGACAACGAGGATCGCGCCGGAGATCGCGAACCAGAGCATCGTCCGCTTCATGAAGTCGATCTGGAGGAAGCGGCCGCGCTGCGAGTGATGCGCGCCCATGAAGCTCGGGTTGTCGAACCACTTGAAGCCGGCGAGCAGCCCGAGCATGGCGCGGGTGGCCGCGACTGCGGTGATCAGCGAAACAACGGTGCCGATCAGCAGCATCAGCGCGAAGCCCTTCACGCCGGCGGTCGCGACGGCGAAGAGGATCAGCGCGGTGATCGCGGTGACGACGTTGGCGTCGAGGATGGTGCGGAAGCCCTTCGCGTAGCCGTTCGCGATCGCGGCGCGCATCGACTTACCGGACCGAGACTCCTCCTTGATGCGTTCGAAGACGACGACGTTCGCGTCGGCAGCAACGCCGATCGTCAGGATCAGGCCGGCGAAGCCCGGCAGCGTCAACGTCACGCCGAAGAGAAGGATCGCGGCGTACATGAATGCGGCGTAGATCGCGAGGCCGAGCACCGCGACGAGGCCGAGGAAGCGATAGAGGAGCAGTAGGAAGACCGCGACGGCGATCAGGCCGCCGATCGCGGCGTTCCGCGCCTGCGTCAGCGAGTCCTTGCCGAGCGTCGCGGACACCTCGGTGTTCTCGAGCGGCACGAACTTCACGGGCAGCGCGCCCGTCTGCAGCACGAGCGCGAGGTTCTTCGCCTCGTTGGCGCTCGACATGCCGGTGATCTGTGCGCCACCGCCGGTCGGGTCGATGCCGTCCGGATACTGGTTGTAGTCGATCGACGGGAACGAGCGAATCTCGTTGTCGAGCACGATCGCGAAGTGCTGCTGCGTCTTCTGGATCGACCCGCGCACCGCCTCGTTCTTCGTCACCTGATGGAACGCCTTGTTGCCCTTGTGCGTGAACTGCATGAGCACGATCGGCGAGCCCGAGGTCGGGTCGAAGTCCTCACGGGTGCCGGAGAGGCTCAGCTCCTTGCCGGTCATGTTCGGGAACGGGCCGTAATGGTCGTTCGGGTAGGCGCCGTGCTTGAAGAGGTAGTAGTCGGTCTTGCCGGCGCCAGGCAGCCCGTTGGGGTCACCCGGGCAGAGCGCGGAGGTCGCGCCGGCACAGGTGATCACGGTCGTCGCGGGCGGCACCGTCAGCACCTTGTCGCCGGCCGGGATCTTCCCCTTGTAGGGGTCGAGCAAGCCGGCGTTCCCGGTGGCCGGGTCGCGATGAAGCTGGGCGACAGGCCCTGCCTTGCGCACGAAAGCAGTCGTCGTCTTCGTGGTCTTCTTCTTCCCGGTTCCCGTCGTCGTGTGGATCTTCACGGGGCGGAAGAGGACGTAGGCGCTCGGCGCTCCGGCCTTGGACGCCGCCTGCACGCGCGAGAGAAGTTGGTACAGGCTCGTCGTCGCGACCGGCTGGCCGCTGACGGTGACCGACGGCGAGACGAGCGCAGGCTCGAGGTCGTACAGCTCGAGCTGGGCGGTCTGACCGATGATCGCCGCGGCCTGCTGCGGGTTGTGCACGCCGGCGAGCTCGATCACGATCTCGTCCGGAGTCTGCGTCCTGATCTCCGGTGACGCAACGCCGAGCTTGTCGACGCGGGTGCGCATGATCGAGACCGAGCGGCTGAGGTCGTCGGACGTGAGCTTGTGACCCTTCGGCGGCTGCGCCTTCAGGACGACTTCCAGGCCACCCTGGATGTCGAGGCCCTTCTTCACGGAGCGATGCGCCGGCGAGCCCGGGACCGCGAGGAATCCGACGCCCACGAGGGCGAGCACGATCAGGAGGACCAGGACGAGGTGGTTACGCCGGGACGACACGCGCCGGAAGGTTAGCGGGGTTCCGGGGAAGTTTCGGGCTTTTCGGCGTCAGGCTCGTCTGCGCCGGGATCCGAGGCCGCTTCGGGGTCGGGCTCGACCTCGACGTCGACCTCTCTGGCGACCGCCGCAATCGCGCGCCGGTCGAGCGTCACCGCGACGCCGGGCGCGATCTCGATCCTCGCAGTGTCGTCGCTGATTTCCACGACGGTGCCGTGGAGACCGCCCGCCGTGATGATCTCGTCGCCGGCCTCGATCGTGTCCTGCATCGCCGCATGCTGGTTGCGCCGGCGCTTCGACGGCAGAACGAAGAGCGCCCAGAGCGCTACGAGAATCACGATCAGGATCAGGAATCCGCCCATTGCAGCCTTTCCAGCCGTTCGCGTTTGTAGGACGCAAACCCGCCGGCCGCGATCGCGTCGCGCGCTCCACGGGTCAACTCGATGAGGAAGCGTAGATTGTGGAGCGACAGGAGCCGCAGACCGAGGAGCTCGTTCTGGTTGACGAGGTGGCGGATGTAGGCCCGCGTGAACCGCGCACAGGCCGGACAGTCGCACGACGCATCGAGCGGCCCTTCGTCGCGTGCGAAGCGGGCGTTCCGGAGGTTCAGTCGACCCTCGTTCGTCAGTGCTGAGCCGGTGCGGGCCGTGCGTGTCGGCAGCACGCAGTCGAACATGTCGACCCCGGCTTCGATCACCTCGAGGATCCCCAGCGGGTCACCGATGCCCATGAAATAGCGTGGCTTATCGGCCGGCAGGAGCTGCGCAGCCCAGTCGGTCGTCTCGAACGTCGCGTCGCGGTCCTCCCCGATCGCAAGGCCGCCGATCGCATTGCCGTCGAAGCCGAGCTCGGCGATCTCCTCGGTCGAGCGGCGGCGAAGCTCGGGGTCGACGCCGCCCTGCGTGATCCCGAACCGCAACTGCCCGTCGGCGCGGGGCGCATCACGTTGCCTGCTCGCCCAGTGCGTCGTCCGCCGAACAGCCTCCTCAAGCAGGCGCCGTGGGATGCCGGTCGGCGGCACCTGGTCGAGGCACATCGCGATGTCGCTGCCGAGGTTCGCCTGGATCTGGGCGGCGAGCTCGGGGGTGAAGCGGGTCGCGGCGCCGTCGTAGACGCTTCTGAAGGTGACACCGTCGTCGTCGACTTTCGCGATCGTGTCGCGCAGCGAGAAGACCTGGAAGCCGCCGGAGTCCGTGAGGATCGGCGCGTCCCAGCTCATGAACCGGTGCAGCCCACCGAGGTCGCGAATCAGCTCGTCACCCGGCCGGAAGTGCAAGTGATAGGTGTTGCCGAGGAGGATCTGCGCACCGAGATCGCGCACCTCGTCTGGATGGAGCGTCTTCACGGTCCCCTTCGTCCCGACGGGCATGAAGACGGGCGTCTCGACGTCCCCGTGCGCCGTCCGCAACAGACCCGCCCGAGCCGCCCCGTCGGTCGCCTGCACCTCGAAGACCCCACCCCCGGAGCCATGCCCCGTCGCCAAACGAGGGTTACGAGACTGCGACATTTTGTCCACCGTCAGTCGCAGTTCCGAAACACTTGGTCTGACCAAGTGTGACGATAGGCGAACAGTTTCTCCACGGTTCCACCGTCAGTCGCAGTTCGGAAACAGTTGGTCTGACCAACTGTGACGATTGGTGAACAATTTCTCCAGGGTCACAGGATCAGCATTGCATCGCCGAAGGAGTAGAACCGGTAGCGCTCCTCGATTGCGAGGGCGTAGAGACGCCGGATCTCGTCGCGGCCCGCGAACGCCATCACGAGCGCGAGCAGGGTCGACCGTGGCAGGTGGAAGTTCGTCACGAGGTGGTCGACCCGACGGAAGGTGAAGCCGGGCGTGATGAAGAGCTCCGTGCGGCCGGTGAGCGGACCGCCTGACGCGAGCGTCTCGAGCACCCGCACGGTGGTGGTGCCGATCGCGAGCACGCGTTCCGCCGCCTCGATGCGCGTCCAGGCAGCCGAGGCGACCGAATACCGCTCGCCGTGAATCGTGTGCTCCTCCACCACCTCGGCGTGCAACGGCCGGAACGTGTCCAGGCCGACGTGCAGCGTCACGCGCTCCACCTCGAGCCTCGCAAGCAGCTCTGGCGTGAAGTGCAGGCCCGCTGTCGGAGCGGCGGCTGAGCCGTGCTCACGGGCGTAGACCGTCTGGTAGCGCTCCGCCTCGCCGAGCGGCTCTGTGATGTACGGCGGCAGCGGCATGCTGCCGCCCGGATCGCCCTCCAGCCGCACACGCCAACGGCCCGCGCCGAGGTGCTCGAGGAACCGCACCGCGCCGTAGCGCTCGCCCGCGCGCAGCTTGCGCGTCGGCCGCGCCAGCGCCTCCCAGAGATCCCCGTCGAGTTGCTCGAGCAGCAAGACCTCCCCGCGGGGGCGCTCGATGGGGAAGCGCGCCGGAACGACACGCGTGTCGTTCACGACTGCGAGCGACGCGGGCACGATCTCCGGCAAGTCGCGGAAGACGTGGTGCTCGACCTCGCCGGTCGCCCGCGTGTAAACGAGCAGGCGAGATTCGTCCCGCCGCGCCGCTGGGCGCTGGGCGATCAGCTCCGGCGGCAGGTCGTAGTCGAGCTCACTGCTCTCCATCCGGTGCGGACGGTAGCTTCGCGCGCATGGAAGAGATCCGTAATGCCCTCCGCGACGGGCTCCGTGAAGAGGCCGCCCCCATCTCACGCCGCCTGGCGGAGGTGAAGGGGCTCTCCAACAACGCGATCCGCCGGCTCGAGTCGATCGAGTCGACCCTCGAATCCGAGCGAAACGCGCGCGTCGACGATCTGGCACTGCTCGTCGACCTGCTCACCGAGGGCTGGCGCGCGATGAACGCGCGGCTCGGTCGTATCGAGGAGCTCCTGCAAGCAGAAGAACCCGGCGCTGCGGTCTACCGCTTGCCGACGGCCGACGCCGGCTGACCGCCGGTCGCCGGTAGCACCAGCTCGAACTTCGAGCCACTCCCAATCTCGGACTCGAGGTCGATCCGGCCGCCGAGAGCCGCCGAGATCTCCTTCGCGATCGCGAGCCCGAGCCCGGTACCGCCACCGAGCTCGGAGACGAAGGGGCGGAACAGCCGCTCGCGCGCCTCGGGGCTGATCCCCGGCCCGGAGTCTTCGATCGCGACGTGCACCGATCCGTTCTGCTGCGCGAGCCCGAGCGAGACGCGGCCGCCGTCGGGGGTCGCACGAAACGCGTTCGAAAGCAGGTTGCCGACGACCTGGAGCACACGGTCTCCATCGGAGATGATCACCGGCTCGTCGCGCACGTCCTGCGTGTATTCGATTCCGCGGCGCTGGGCCTCGTCGCGGTAACGGTCGAACGCCTGCTCGAGGAGGTTCGCCATGTCGACTTCCTCGGTGGTGACCGTGAAGCGATGCGTATCGAGCTTGGCGAGATCGAGGATGTCGCCGACGAGCCGCTCGAGCCGGTGCGTCTCGAGCTCGACCGTCTCGAGGGACGACTGCCGAAGCTCGGGATCGACGACCACGCCCTCGAGCAACGCCGCGACGTGACCGCGGATCGCCGTCAGCGGTGTCCGCAACTCATGCGATACCGACATCAGGAAGTTGCGCTCCATCACCTCGACCTCGGCGAGACGATCGGTCATCTCGCCGAACCGCTCACTCAGGTGACCCAACTCGCCGGGCGCCCGCTTCGGAACCGCGACGGCGTAATTCCCCGCCGCGACCTGGTCGGCTGCGCGCGACAGCACGAGAATCGGCTTGACGATTCGCCGCGAGAGATACCAGCCGAGCAAGCCCGCGACGAGCAGGCCGAGGAGCGCGGCAATCGCGAGGCGCTCGATCAGCGCGGCGACGCTGTGGCTGACGCTCGTCTTGCGCGTCGCGACGACGATCGCGCCGATCGGCGAGGTCGTCCCCTGCTTCGTCAGGAAGATCGGGTTGGCGACGGCGAGGTACACGCCCTTCGTCCCCGGCGGTTTGAACTGGAACGCGAGCGACTTCCCCGACTTCCACTCGATCGTCGCGAGCGGCAGGCGGTGGAGCCCCGTGATCTGACCGGGGAACAGCCGGTTCGGGCCGACGAAGTAGATGCGGTCGCCCGTCGCGCGCTCAAGACTCTCTGCGTCGAATGTCGTCGGCGCCCGCTGGTCCTTCGCGTTGCCGTAGCTCGATTCCGGCGAGTAGAGCTGCGCGATCCCGTGCGCCTCGCGACTGAGCTTCGAGAGCGCCTGGTTGTGCGCGAACTGCTGGAAGAGCCGAACCGAGATCGCGGTCGTGATCGCACCCGCGATCAGGATCCCGACGAGGAAGACGAGCGGCAGACGGACGCGGAGCGACCCGAGCATGATGCTCAGGCTTTCGCCGTGTCCTTCTTCGCATCCTTCGCCGGGGAGACCTTGTAGCCGACGCCCCAGACGGTGACGATCGGCGATGCCTCCTCCAGCTTGCGGCGAAGTTGACGCACATGCACATCGACGGTGCGCGTGTCGCCGGCGAAGGTGTAGCCCCAGACGCGTTCGAGCAGCTGGTCGCGTGTCAAGACGAGGCCGCGATGATCGAGCAGCTCCCAGAGCAGGTCGAATTCCTTCGGTGCGAGCTGGATCTCTGTGTCGCCGACCTTCACCTCGCGGCGTCCCGAGTCGACGCGAAGATTGCCATGCTCGATCACTTCGGTCTCGTGCTCACGACGATCGGGTGCTGACCGCCGCAGGATCGACTTCACGCGCGCGACGAGCTCGCGCGGATTGAACGGCTTCGTCAGATAGTCGTCGGCGCCGACCTCGAGCCCGATGATCTTGTCGACATCCTCGTCGCGCGCGGTCAACATCAAGATCGGTACGTCGCTCGTCTGACGAATGCGCTTGCAGACCTCGATGCCGTCGATGTCGGGAAGCATGAGGTCGAGCACGATCAGATTCGGCATCTGCGCGGCGACCTGCGACAGCCCCTCGGACCCGGTTGATGCGGTGCGCACGCCGTAACCGGCGTTCTTGAGGTAGAGCGCGACAAACGACGCGATCGAGCTCTCGTCCTCGACCACCAGGATGTTCGGCGTCTGCGCGTTCACGAAGCTACGGACCAACCGGCGCGGGTTGCACGCCGAACGTCACCGGGAGCTTCAACCACGGCACCGGCGTCCACTTCCCACCCTCGAGCGCATAGTCGCCGGGATTGTCGACTTGAAGGTCGCCGGTCAGCGATGCAGTGCCGACACCGACGGCGCTCAAGTCGATTCCGGAGCCCAGGAACGACAGCCGGTATTTTCCGCCCGTCACTCTGAAGTGGATGTCGCGACCGGTGTAGACCATGCAGGTATCGCAGAGCCCGGGGACCTTGTGCTCGGCGCCGGAGACGAGAACGCTGCCGTCCGCCGGGTCGGGGTCGTTGACCGCAAGCCTCCCCCTGTCCATCTGGCCCCAGACGACGCCCCTGCCCGCGATCACGACCGTGCCGTCGACCGCGCGCAACTCGAGCACGCCGTCGCCGGTCGCGCGCACAGCCCCCAGCGCCGCCGGAGCGACGATCAGGCTTGAGAGCAGGATGAGAGAGAGCCTCCGCATTGGCAAGAACAGTCTTTCCGGCCGAATTATGCCCTGAATGAGCGAAAGGTAAGGAGTTTTGGACAGACTCCCGCGGCCACCCAGGCAGCGTCCACCTTGTAGCGTCGATCGCCGTGCACGATTTGACACATTTTGGCCTGATCGTGCTGCTCGTCGCGGCCGCGCTTTTCGCCGCGCTTGCCGCGTCGAAGCTGAGCGCGCGCACGTCGATTCCCTCGGCAGCGCTCTTCCTCGTCACCGCCGCGATCGCCTCCGACCTCTTTCCGTCACTCGAGGTCTCGATCGGCTCGGTCGAGCGGATCGGAACGGTGGCGCTGATCGTCATCCTCTTCGACGGTGGCTCGTCGATCGGTCTCGGTCGCTTCCGGGCCGCGGCGATCCCGATCGCGTCGCTCGGTGTGGTCGGCACGTTTGCGACAGCCGGGCTCGTCGCGCTCTTCGTCCACGGGGTGTTCGGGCTCGGCTGGATCACGGCCGGTCTCCTCGGGGCGGCGATCGCGCCGACCGACCCAGCGGTGATGTTCTCCGTCCTCGGCGACCGTGAGATCGGCGGCCGCACCGGCACGATCCTGGAAGGCGAGTCGGGGGCGAACGACCCGGTCGGCATCGCCCTGATGCTCGGAATGATCGAGCTTGCAACGCACAGCGACGCGACGTTCTGGGTGGTCGTACGCGTCTTCGCCCTGCAGATGACGATCGGGCTTGCGATCGGAATCGTCGGCGGCCTCGTCGAGGCGCGGCTGCTGCGCCGCATCTCGCTGCCGTCGGCCGGGCTCTACTCCGTCCGCACGCTCGCGCTCGCCGGGATCGTCTACGGCGTGGCGTCGGTGGCGCACGGCTCAGGCTTCCTCGCGGTCTTCGTCGCCGGATTGATCGCCGGCGATCTCGAGGCGCCGTTCAAGCGCGAGATCGAGGTGTTCCAGGACGGGCTCTCGACGATCGCCGAGGTCCTCGTCTTCGTTGCGCTCGGATTGACGATCGGGATCTCATCGGTCGGCGCCGACCGCTGGCTCGAGGGTCTCGCGATCGCCGGGTTCGTCGCACTCCTCGCGCGCCCGCTCGTCGTCTGTGCGCTCCTCGCGCCGACGCGCCTGCGGCCGGGCGAGCGGCTCTTCGTCTCGTGGGGCGGGTTGAAAGGTGCGGTGCCGATCCTGCTCGCGGCGTTCGCGCTTGCGCAGCACGTCCACGACGCGCAGCGCATCTACGAGACCGTGTTCGTCGTCGTCCTCGCGTCGGTTCTCGTGCAAGGTGGGACGATCACACTCGCAGCTCGCCTGTTCGGCGTCGAGATGCGACGCGTCACACCAGGGGCTCAGTAGGTGTAGAACCCCTCGCCGGTCTTGCGTCCGAGCTTGCCCGCTTGGAGCATCCGCACGAGGCGCGCCGGCGGCGCCATGCGCGGCTCACGAAGCTTCTCGTACAGCGCCTCGCTCGCGTGCACGTGGACGTCGGCCCCGACCAGGTCGAGCAACTCGCACGGCCCCATCGGCCAGCCCGCACCGTGCTTCATGCCGGCGTCGAGGTCTGCCGGCGTCACGCCCGCCTCGTCGAGAATCCGAACGCAGTCGTTCAGCAACGGAATCAGGACACGGTTGACGACGAACCCGGGCGTGTCGGCACACCGGATCGGTGTCTTGCCGAGCTTGGTACCAAGGTCGTACGCCGCCTCGAAGACTTCCTCGTTCGTCCGTTCGGCGCGCACGATCTCGACGAGCGGCATCAGCGGCGCCGGGTTGAAGAAGTGCATCCCGACCGCGCGGTCCGGATGTTCGAGCACCGATGCGATCTGAGTGACCGACAGCGCTGAGGTGTTCGTGGCAAGGATCGCGCCGCGCGCGACGACCGCCTCGAGAGCGCGAAAGAGCTCGTGCTTGACCGCGAGGTTCTCGAACGCGGCCTCGATCACAACGTCGCAGTTCGCAAGGTCGGCGAGCTCGGTGGTCAGTGCAAGCCGGCCAACCGCGGCATCGCGAGCGCCCTGCTCGAGTGTCCCGTTCTCGACCTTACGCGTCAGAAAGTGTGCGATCCGCTCGCGCGCGGCCTCGCCTCTCGCGGCATCGACCTCGTGCCCGATCGTGTCGAAGCCGGCTTCGACCGCGAGCTGCGCGATTCCGGAGCCCATCGCTCCGAGGCCGACGACCCCGATCTTCACAGCCGCTCCACCACGCCGGCGATCGCCATCCCGAAGCCGACGCACATCGACGCGATCCCGTAGCGAGCGTCGCGCCGGTCGAGCTCGTTCAGCAGCGTCGCCGTGACCCGCGCGCCCGTGGCCCCAAGCGGATGTCCGAGCGAGATGCCGCCGCCGTTCGGATTCACATCGCCGCCGCGTCCCTCGAGCTGGAGGTCGTGCACGGTCTGGAGCACAACCGAGGCAAACGCCTCGTTGATCTCGATCACGCTCATGTCATCCATCGTCAGACCGGCCCTCGCCACTGCTTTCTCCATCGCCGCCGGGTTTCCGTGGAGCATGCGCGTCGGGTCGACGCCTGCGAGCCCGAAGGAGACGAATCGCGCACGCGGCTCGAGACCGAGCCGGTTGCAGGCCGCCTCGCTCGCGATCAGCACCGCGGCGGCGCCGTCGACGATCTGAGACGAATTGCCCGCCGTCACGACTCCGTCCGGCCTGAACGCCGGCTTGAGCGACGCGAGCCGCTCGGCCGAGGTGTCCCGGCGAGGCGCTTCGTCGACGGCGAAGGTCGCGGGCGCTGGCGCTGCCACAGCCGCGCCGCCTGCTTGTAACAGGCTGTTACCCGGCTCGGGCTCCGACGCGGGCGGCAGCTCGATCGGAACGATCTCGCGCTCGAACTTGCCGCTGTCGGAGGCAGCCAGCGCGCGGCGGTGCGACTCGAGCGCATATGCATCGAGCGCTTCGCGCGTGAGGTTCCATTCCTGCGCGAGCAGCTCAGCCGAGATTCCCTGCGGAACGATCTGGAACCGGTCGGTGACGCGCTCCGAGATCGAGCCGCCGTTGGAGCCCATCGGCACGCGCGACATCATCTCGACGCCTGCGGAGACGACGAGGTCGAGTTGTCCGGCCATCACGGCGGTCGCGCCGCTGAAGTTCGTCTGCATCGACGAGCCGCACTGCCGGTCGACCGTGGTTCCGCACACCTCGACGGGCCAGCCTGCTGCCAGCACCGCCATGCGGCCGATGTTCCAGGCCTGCTCGCCGATCTGCGTGACGCAGCCCATCTGGACGTCCTCGACCTCGGCGGGGTCGAGGTCGACGCGCGTCACGAGCGCGTTCAGTACCTGCGCTGCGAGGTCGTCGCCCCGGACGCCGGCGAGCGCCCCGTTGCGACGGCCGATCGGCGACCGGACCGCCTCGACGATGTAGCTCGACATCGAGGAGAGGTTATCTCGGCAACCACGGCCGTTTGTGATGGGCGAGGTAGACCGCGTGCGGCCGCAGCTCGTGGATCCGGAGGATCGACGGCGTCGCCCCGTCGATGAGCTCGCGCATCGAGTACGTCACGTCACCGCCGAGCACGATCAGACCGTCGTCTCCGTCGACGACAACGGACTGATGCCCGGGCGAGTGCCCGGGCGTAAAGAGGACAGACACACCCTCGAAGAGCGTCGCGTCACCCTCCAGCTCGACGTACGACTCGCCGGGGAATCGAACCCACTCGACGAGGTAGTCCGGCTCGACGGCCGCCTCGAGCTCGGCGCGTTGCACAAACGTCGGCGTCCCCGCGAAACGCCGGTTTCCGCCGCAGTGGTCGAAGTGCAGATGCGTGTTGATGATCGCGACGGGGTCGGTCTCGAGGGGCCACGGATGGAGCACCGGCCCCCACTCGGCGTCGAGCTCCGGGGTCGAGTCGACCATGCCCGTGTCGACGAGAATCGTTCCGGCCGGCGTGTCGATCGCCCAGCCGAAGACCGGCCAGACCTCGCCGTCGACGGTCACGTCGCAGAAATGCAGGGGCGTGACGTTCAATCCGCCAGTGCAGGCGCGAGCCGAGTACGCGCCGCCCTCCGGTCGAAGAAGAGATTGACCGCGACGAATGTCACGATCGCGTAGAGCCAACCGGCGATGCAATCGACGACGTAGTGCTCGCCCGAGTACACGAGCGAGAATGCCATTGCCGGCGGATACAGCGCAAGCGGAATGCGCGCCCAGCGCGGCACGAGCCGCCAGAGATAGAGCGCGATCAGCAGCGCGTATGCCGCGTGCAGCGACGGCATCGCCGCGACGTTGTTCGCGTAATGCTGGCCCTTTTCGAAGAGCGAGCCGAAGTGCGCGAGCGGCACCTCTTTCCACACGATGCCGATCGTCCTGTTCGCCTCACCGAGATCACCGTCGCGCGCCGCGAGCCAGGGCGGCGATGCCGGGTAGAGCACGTAGGTGCCGAAGCCGGTGAGCGCGAGGACGCAGACCATCGTGGCGTAGCGCGCGAAACGCTCGTGGAACCACGTCCAGAGGACCGACGCCACGACCAGCGTCGCGAAGAAGTGCGTCAGGTAGATGAACCAGGTCGCGTAGTCCCACCAGTGCAGGTGATGTGCGCCGTGCCAGAGGTGGTTCTGCAGCCGCACCGTCGGAGCCGGTGTGCCGAAGAGCGCGTTCTCGACGTGGATCTGCGGCAGCGTGCGCGTGTGAAACAGCAGCCCGTCGGCGAAGCCGCGCAAGCGGTCATAGATGAAGAGCACGATCACAAATGGGGCCCACTCGAGGACGAGCCGCGGGATGCGATGCCGCAAGTCAGTGGCCGAGAACGCCGCCATCCCGAGGCCGAGCCACACGAAGATCAGATCGTGCGAGGTCGCGACGCCGACAGTCGCCGCCAGCACGACCGTCGCGACAACCCACGCAACGGGCAGCCAAAAGCGAATCGACCTGTGCGCCTTCACCGGGTGAATCCTCGCAGCAGACGGTTAGTGTTGGCTCATGGCGTCGACCGTTATCGACCACGGCCTGCTGATCGGCGGTGAGCGCGTGGAGACCGGTGAGTGGACTGAGGTGCGCTCGCCGTTCTCGGGCGACCTGGTCGGACGGGTCGCCAAGGGTGGCGCGACCGAGGCCCGTCGCGCCCTCGACGCTGCGGCTGCCGTGTTGCACGAACCGCTACCCGCCCATGAACGTGCCCGCATCCTCGACGCGACCGCCAGGCTGCTCGAGGAGCGCCAGGAGGAGGCGGCGCGCATCATCTCCGCCGAGGCCGGCAAGCCACTGAAGCAGGCACGCGTCGAGGCGCAGCGTGCGATCTCGACATACACGTTCGCCGCCGTCGAGGCCCGCAAGCTCGCGGGTGAGGTCGTGCCGATGGACGCATCGCCTGCCGGTGAACGGAAACTCGCGCTGACGTTGCGGCTGCCGATCGGAATCGTCGGCGCCATCTCGCCCTTCAACTTCCCGCTCAACCTGGTCGCCCACAAGATCGCCCCGGCGCTCGCCGCGGGCTGCCCCGTCGTCCTCAAGCCCGCGTCCGCGACGCCGCTCTCGGCCGTCTTTCTCGCATCGCTCGAGGAGGAGGCCGGCCTCCCGGCCGGATGGCTCAACGTCGTCGCAGGGTCGGCGAGCGCGATCGGCGATGCAATCGTCGAGGACGAGCGCGTGAAGCTGATTACCTTCACCGGCTCGGGCGCCGTCGGCTGGGGGATTGCAGAACGGGCGCACCGCAAGCGCGTGAAGCTCGAGCTCGGCAATGCGACGCCGGCGATCGTGTGCGCCGATGCGCCGCCGGGGACCGCTGCGAAGCTCGCAGCGAACGCCTTTTCGTTCGCGGGCCAGAGCTGCATCTCGGTGCAGCGCATCTTCGTGCTCGCCGCCGCGTGGGACGACTTCGTCGGGGAGTTCGTGCCCATGGTCGAGGCATTGAAGGTTGGAGATCCGGCCGACGACTCCACCGACGTCGGGCCTCTGATCAGCGAAGCCGAGCGCGACCGGGTGCTCGCCTGGATCGGCGAGTCGAAGGGCGAGGTGCTCACCGGCGGGGAGCTCGACGACGCCGGCCTCCTACGCCCCACCGTCATCGCCGGGCCTGCAGACGACGACAAGGTGCAGTGCGAGGAAATATTCGGGCCGGTGGTCACCCTCACCCGCGCGACGAGCCTCGACGACGCGATCGAGGCGGCAAACGCGACGCGCTACGGCCTGCAGGCGGCCATCTTCAGCCGAGACATCGGCACCTGTCTCGAGGCCGCTCGGCGACTCGAGTTCGGGGGCGTGACGATCAACGAGGCCCCAACCTTCCGCGCCGACCAGATGCCGTACGGCGGGGTGAAAGCCTCCGGCAACACAAAGGAAGGGCCGGCCTGGACGGTGCGAGAGATGACCGAGGAACGCCTGGTCGTCGTGCAGCTGTAGGCAACCGCGCCGAGTCCGTAATCCCCCCTCGTTAGACTCGCCTGGGTGTCCCCATTCCTTCGCCGGCGCCGACCGGACGAGGGTGTCGCTCCGCGGCGCCCGCACGCAGGCCTCCTTCGGCGTGAGCGCCGCGCCCTGCTCCAGGCGCGCGAAGACGTGCTGCGCGACCTCGGCGGCCTGCTCGTCGAGATGTATCGCCGTGGCGGCTTCCGTGACGACCTGCTGGCGGAGCGCTCGGCCGAGGTGATCGGCATCGACTCTCGCATCGCCGAGATCGAGGCTCTCCTCCATCGCCGCGCGCCGTCAGCCCGGTGCACCTGCGGCGCACCGCTTCTTCGTGGCTCCCATTTCTGCCCGAACTGCGGCCGGGAGGTCGGTGCAGCTGACGGTGTTGCCGGCGGAGCGGCGAACGACGAGACGATCATCGAGCCGGCCCCTGAGCTCTGATGACGGCGGCCCTCGACGATCGCCGTCGCGCGATCGAAGTGGCCGACGCCGCCTGCCCGCGTTGCGGTTCGGCGCGCGCGGCCGATCAGCGTTACTGCCTGGAATGCGGGCTGCAACTTCCACCGGTGACGGGTGCACTTCCGCGCCTGCGGCGTAGCTGGATCCGGCGGCTCGGGTGGTACCCCGGCGACTGGGTGTGGGTCTCGTTGCTCATGCTTGCCGTGGCCGCAGCCGGCACGGCGGGCGCGATTGCGATCACGAAGGCTCGCAATTCGACCAGCCGGACGCTGACAGCGATCGCAAGCGTTCCCGTCGCCGAGCCGACGGCGGTGCTGACCGCGACGACACCGGCGCCCGGGAACACCGGGACGCTTCCGACAGCCCCCGAGCCGACCACCGCGGCTCCCACCCGAAGCCAGCCGAACGGGCGGACGCTCTGGCCGAAGAATGCGAACGGCTGGACGATCGTCCTCGTTTCGTACCCGAAAGCGAACGGGCGCCCCTCGGCGCTCGCAACGGCGACGAAGGCCGCCAAATCGGGGCTCCCACAGGTCGGGATCCTCGATTCAGGCGGCTTCGCCAGCCTGCAGCCGGGGTACTTCGTCGTCTTCACGGGGATCTACGGCTCGAAGAACGACGCCGACGCCGCGGTCGCGACGACCCGCCAGGCCGGCTTCGGCGGTGCGTACTCGCGGCAGATCGCGCGGTAGAAGCTCAATGTGTAGGCGGCGGCAGGATGGGTACCACGCAGGGAGCCCGGGCACCGCGCGTTGACTGCACTGAAAACATTTGTAACAGCCCCAGGCAGCGTGTAAGCTCCCACCGGGCCGCGCCGCCTCCCCAACGTTTACCGCTTCTTAAAACGGCTGCGGATACAGTTCAAGGAGAATTGAAGACGCGTATGGACGAACGGATCCTGCATATTCAGAACTGCATGTATCAGTACTCGCGAGCGATTTATCGCTCGATCAAGGATCTGATCGACCCCTATGTCGACTCGAGTACGCAGCTCGAGTACCGCCGCGAAGTGCTCGCTGCGTGTGAGGGGACAATGGAGAGGCTCGCCGCCGACCCGCACTACTTTGCGAAGCCCGACAAGGCTCTCTTCCAGGACATTCGCCGATATTTCCCGATCACGGTGCAGGCGCAGGTGGCGTGGTCTGTGAACCATGGCGTGAACGCCGCAGTCAGCTTCGTCGAAGACCAGATCGAGGCCGGCGCGTTCGACGGTGGCGTTGCTCGCTGCCGCGCGACCACGCGCAAAGGCAAGCCGTGCCAGCGCACCCCGTTGCCCGAGCGCGACTATTGCCCGTCGCATCAGCATCTCGAGCGTAAAGTCGCTGCGTAGCTCGAGGTCGGCGTAGCCCGAAGTTCGAATCGACGTTACCTGCGCTAGGCTCGCCCCACGGCTTCGGCTCGACCGAGCCCGCCAGGGAGACTGATGAGCCACGACACTGACAAGCTGATTCGCCAGCTCTCGCTGGTTGCGTTCCTGATGGCAGAGCGGCGGCCCCTGACCGCGCGCGACATCAAGGGCAACGTCGAGGGTTATCAGGAGATGAGCGACGAAGCGTTTGCGCGCCGGTTCTATTCGGACCGCGCGGAGCTCGTGCAGCTTGGCGTTCCGCTCGATTCGCAACGCGACGAGTTCACCGGCGAGGAGCTCTACACGCTTCGCTCCGAGCGGTACTTCCTGCCCGAGCTCGAGCTCGACGATGAGGAGCTCGCCGCCCTCCAGACCTGCTTCTTCCTGCTCGAAGGCCGCTTCGCCTACGCAGAGCCGCTACGCCTCGCGCTGCAGAACCTTGCGCTCGGCCGGTCAGCCGGCGACCTTGCCGCACGCCCGACGGGAACGGCACTCCGCGTCGAGGTTCGCGATCCCGACTACACGCCGGAGCTCCAAGGCAGGCTCGGCAAGCTCGAGGGCGCGATCTCGAAACAGCGCACCGTCAAGTTCCGCTACTGGTCGATCTACCGGGACGAGGAGATCGAGCGGACGTTGAACCCCTACGCCCTGCTGCCGGAGAACGGCTCCTGGTATGTGATCGGCCACGATCTCGACCGTGACGACATTCGGACGTTCCGGGTCTCGCGCATCCGCTCCGACATCCGCTTCGCCACGCGCCGCGAACGCGACTTCCGCCTACCGGCCGAGTTCGACGTCGAGCAGTATCGGGGTCGGGCCGAGTGGCAATTCGGCGACATCCTCGGTGAGGCGCGCATCGAAGTGGCCCCGGACACCGCGTGGTGGGTCGAGCGAGCGTACGGCGGCGGCGAGCGCAACCGCGTCGAAGGCGACGTCTTCGTGACGCAGTATGCGTCGACGGCGCAACTCGCACGCTGGATCCTTCGCCAGGACGGCCGCGCCGTCCCATTGGAGCCGTCCGAGCTCCGCCGACTCGTCGTCGAAGGCGCACGGGCCGCACGCAGCGCGCACGAGGGCGCGCCACCCACTCCCGCCGGCGAGGTCGCACTCGGCACAAGCGATCCGGTCGCCGACCGGCCCGCCGGTCCCGTCGCGCCCGAGCGCTTCGGCGTCTTGCAGTCGCTGCTCGCGTTCCTGTTGACCGCGTGCGGTGACGAGCGTGAAGGTGTGATCCCGGCGCAGCAGCTCGTCGATCGGTTCTCGATCCCGGCCGAGCAGCTCGAGGAGCACCTCTCGCTCTTGAACCTCGTGAACTTCGGCGGCGGCTGCTACGCCGTCTACGCCGAGTTGCACGGTGACGAAGTACACGTCGACAAGGAGCTCTTCGGCGACACGTTCAGGCGTCCCCCACGCCTGACGCCGCTCGAGGCGCGCGCCATCCGGCTCGCACTCGAGTTCGTCGGCCCGATGATCGCCGCAGACGCGCACTCTCCACTCGATCGCGTGCGCGCAAAGCTCGAGGAGACATTCGGCGCATTCGACCTCCCGCAGACACCGGCACCGCACAGCGGCGACGAGGAGGATCTCGTCGCCAAGCTGAGCCAGGCGATCGACGAGCACAAGCTCGTCGAGGTCGAGTATCTGAAGCCCGAGGAGCAGGAAGTCGTGACGCGGACGTTCGAGCCGTACTCGATCGAGCGCCGCCTTCCGCACTGGTACGTGCACACCTGGGACGTCGAGCGCAACGAGCCCCGGTCGTACCGCCTTGACCGCATGCGAAAGGCAAAGGTCTTGCGCAAGGGGTTCACGCCGCGCGAGGGATTCGCCATCTCCGAGCTGCACCACGCCACCACCGCGCGCATCTGGTACTCGCCGGCAGTCGCACGCTGGGAGGTCGAGAAGGGCGCGCACCGCCTCGTCGACGGCTCGGCCCTCGCGGATAAATCAGTCGGAAGCGCGGAATGGCTCGTCGGGGAGGTCGTCTCCTATCGCGGCGAGGCGATCGTGCTCGAGCCGGCCGACCTGCGTGCGCAGGTCGCGATCCGGGCGCGTGCCCTTGCGCTCGAGCTTCGGCCGAGCAAGACAAACGTCTAAGTAGAGCTTCTCGACCTCGACCCGTCAGGACGGAAGCCTGAGCGTGAACGTCGATCCGGCCCCGGGTGCAGACGAGACCTCGAGTGTCCCGCCATGCGCCTCCGCGATCGAGCGGGCAATGAAGAGCCCGAGGCCGGTGCCCGGCTTCGACACCGAGCCACTGCGATTCACCCGGCCGAACTTCTCGAAGATCAGCCGCTGATCGTCGTCGGCGATGCCCGGCCCGCGGTCGCTGACTGCGATCAGGACCGCGGAATTGTGCGGCGCCATCTGCACGACGACCGACTCACCGGCAGGTGAGTACTTGACCGCGTTGTCGATCAGATTCGCAAGCACCTGGCGAAGCCGATCCGGGTCGGCGCGAACCGGCGAGACCACGGCGACCTCGGCAAGGATCGGCACCTCGTCCTGGGCAAGCGAGGCGTTCGCGACCGATTCGCGAACGAGCGCCCCGAGATCGACCTCCGCAAAGGCGTAGGTGAACGTTCCGGCGTCGAGGCGCGACGTATCGAGGACGTCGCCGATCAGCGTCGCAAGCCGAGCGGTCTCGGTGGAGATCAGCGCGAGAAACGCCTCTCGCTGTCCCGGCTGCAGCTCGCGCCACCGCGCCTCGAGCGTGCGCGCGGCACCGATCACCGTCGCCATCGGGCTGCGGAGCTCGTGCGAGACGAGCGACACGAAATCTGCGCGGAGCGCGGACAGTCGTTGCAGCTCCTCGACGGTCCGGCGTTCGCTCTCGTACGCGCGGATGTTCTGGATCGCCGACGCCGCAATACGCCCGAGCAATGACACGAGCTCGATCTCGTGCGGGTCGAACGCTTCGGGGTCACTGCGCCCAAGCGAGATCAGGCCGATCACGCGGGCGCCCGCCAGAAGTGGCGCAACGACGCGACTGCGAACCCCGAGCTCGACGAGCCGGGGCTCCTCTGCGTAGCGCGGCTCGGCCATGTCTTTGCGGTAGACCGTCACCCCGTCGGCGATCACATCGGCGAGCAGGTT
This sequence comes from Gaiellaceae bacterium, assembly GCA_049288455.1. Lineage (GTDB taxonomy): Bacteria > Actinomycetota > Thermoleophilia > Gaiellales > Gaiellaceae > PALSA-600. The sequence goes on from JBAQHS010000111.1 coordinate 48,404, forward strand.
CCCATCGAGCGACAGCACGCTGCCCGGGGGCATGATTGCGTCCGCCTCGACACCCGCGGTCGCGAGCACGCGTGCGGCGCCGTCCTCGGCGAGGACGATCGCCATCCGGTCGAACGGAACGACCCCACGCAACTCGCGGATGAACTCGCCGAACGCGGCGTCGAGGTCGAGCGAGGAATTGAGGGCGCGAGCACAGCGATTCGCCGCATCGAGGAGGTCCGCGCGGCGGCCCAGCTCATCACGAAGTCCCTCCGCTTCGGCGGCACGCTGCTCGGCGATGCGCCGCTCGGTGGCGAGACGCGCGACGAGCCAGCCGACGATCAGCGCCATCAGGAGGCCTGTGCCGGCCTGGAACGTCACGAACTCGAGCCGGAACGGAACGTGGAAGTGCTGGGAACGCCGCTCCTCGAACCAGGCGGCGACGGGAACGGCGACCACCGCCGTCGCAAGTCCACCCACCATGCCGAAACGCGCCGCACCTGCGACGATCGCGAGGTAGAGAAGCTGCCGGGTGGGCGTGCCCGCCTCGAACGCGTAGAGGACGGTAAACGATGAGACAATGCCGAAATCGAAGAGGAGCGCCACGAGCTGAAACGCTCGCGTCGGGCGGTCGGTGACGCGGGTGTAGAGAGTTGCGCCTCCGACCGCGAGAATGCCGACGAGCGCCCAGGCGAGGTCTTTGGTGTTGCTACTCGGATAGCCGCTCGTGAGCGCGACCTGGATGGCGGCGAACGGGACCGCGATCAGGCGGACAACGGAGATCCACCATTCCAGTGGACGCTCACTCGAGTGCTTCATCCACGTTCCTCGAGTCGCCTGAGCGCCCAGCTCGCGTGCTCCGCGAGCAGATCGTCGTCACGAGCGGCGAACCGCTCGAGCAGCGGCTTGTGCGCAGCCGTACCGACATTGCCGAGCGCGACGAGCGCGTTGCGCTGCAGCCAGCGAGCCTCGTTGCGCGGCACGTAGAGGCGGTCGAACCGGTCGACCAGCGAGCGCCCATCGGCCTCAAGCCACTCCACGAGGTCAATGTGCCCCGCTGCGCTTTCGTCAAGCGTGCCGCGGCGCTTTTCGATGCCACGATTCCACGGACAGACGTCCTGACAGATGTCGCAGCCGTAGACCTGAGCGCCGAGCTCCACGCGGTACGGCTCGGGAATCGGCGCCGGAGCCTGCGTCCAGTACGACAGACACTTCGTCGCATCCAGCGTTCCGGGCTCGTCGAGCGCGCCGGTCGGGCACGCGTCGATGCACAGCCGGCACGAGCCACAATCGGCGTCGAACCGCGGCGTGGCCTCGAGCTCGACGTCCGTGATGAGAGTTCCGAGCACGACCCACGAGCCGTGACGACGGGTGATCAGCATCGTGTTCTTGCCGTAGAAACCCACCCCGCTCCGCGCGGCCGCCTCCCGGTCGACGTGCTGGTTCGCATCGACAAGCACGCGGTAGCCACCGCCGAGGCGCCGCCCGAGCACGTCGAGCCGGCTGCGCAGCTCCGCGTAGACATCCGACCAGGTGTAGCGAGCGAGTCGTCCCTCCCCCACCTCGAGCGGTTGTTCCGGCAGCCAGTAGCCGAGCGCCACCGAGACAACGCTCCGCGCATCCGGAAGCAACGACTCCGGATGACACGATTCCTCCGGCCGCGCCATCGTGAACTTCATGCCCGCGTCAAGGCCGCGCTGTCTGCGCTCGACAATGTGCCGCTCGGTCTCGACGTACGCCTCTGCGCGGGTCACACCGAGCACGTCGAAGCCCAGTTCGACGCCGAACCGTTCGACCTCGCTTGTCGTCATGCGAGGATTGTGCACTCGTGAAGGCGATCCGGATCCACGAAGACGGCGGCCCCGAGGTGCTGCGCTACGAAGACGTCCCCGATCCCACGCCTGCGGACGGCGAGGTGTTGATCGAGCTCCGCGCCGCAAGCCTCAATCACCTCGACGTCTGGGTCCGCAAGGGCCTCCCGTCGGTGCCGAAGCCACGCATCCTCGGCGCGGACGGCGCAGGCGTGATCGCCGGCACGGATGAGCGCGTGCTGATCAACCCGGGAATCGTGAGCAACGGGAAGATGCACATCGTCGGGGAGACGATGGACGGAACCCACGCCGAGCTGATCGCCATCCCGCGTGCGTTTGTCCATCCCATCCCCGCCGACCTGACGTTCGAAGAAGCGGCGGCGTTTCCGCTCGTCTTCGTCACGGCGTATCGCATGCTCGTGCCACGCGCCCGTCTCCAAGCCGGCGAGTGGGTGCTGATCTGGGGCATTGGCGGTGGAGTCGCGACGGCTGCGCTCGCGATCGCGAAGGCCGTCGGGGCGCAGGTCGTCGTGACATCGTCGAGCGACGCGAAGCTCGAGCGGGCGCGCGAGCTCGGCGCCGACGCGACGCTCAACCACGGCAGCGAAGATGTCGTCGCGCGAGTCAAGGAGCTGACCGGTGGCGGCGCGCACGTCGTCGTCGACGACGTCGGCGAGGCGACGTGGAAACGGACGCTTGATGCGGCTCGCCCGGAAGGGCGCATCGTCGTCTGCGGGGCGACGACGGGGCCGAACCCACCGGCTGCGCTGCACCGCGTCTGGTGGAAGCAGCTCTCGATCCTCGGCTCATCGATGGGCACGCCCGAGGACTTCGAGCACGTCTACGCGCTGGTCGCTTCGGGGAAGGCACGGCCGACTGTCGACCGGGTGTTCCCGCTCGCCGACGCGCGCGCGGCGCACGAGCGTCTCGAAGCCGGCGAGCAACTCGGCAAGATCATCCTTTCGATCCCGTGACGGCGGAGCGCCCCGGGGATTCCGGGGCGCTCGGGTGTTGATGTGTCCTTGGGGGGCAGCGGTGCCCCTGGACGGGGTGCTGCGTGGTGCGCCGCGTGCTGGGCCTTACGGGCCTGTCGTTGCCGCGAGGGTGACCGTGGAGGTGTAGGTGCCCTCGTAGGTCGAGCCGGGGATCGCAACCGCGATCGTCGGCGTGACGTTGAGCTTGCCGAGGCCGGTGAGTGCGGCCGCGTTGAAGAACTTGGCCGCGACGCCGCTGATCGTCAACGGCAGGGTGATGCCGGAGTTCGTCGCCGCCGTGCAGGTGCTGCCGCCCTGGCAGGCCTGCGCCGCTGCAGTGACGGTTCCCGGTGCGAGGGTGTGGCCGAGGCCGTCGGAGAAGGTGGTCGCCGAGATCTGGAGGTTCCAGCCGGCCCCGGTGCCGCGGGCATCGACCACGCCGAGGACCGGGCTGTAGTTGACGGTCTGGTCGGTGCCGTCGAGCGTGTCGGTGATCGACGGGTTCGACGGGAGGTTCAGGCTGATCCCAGCCGTTCCCGTGACCGTCGCCGTCGTCGTCAGCGTGCCTGCGACGGCGGCAGAAGCCGCGACGAGCACCACTGCTGTCATTCCGATCAAGAGAATCATCCGCTGCCTCAACATGTCCGTGCTCTCCTTGAACGAGGGGGTTCGTGCTTGACGAACCCACCATCGGCGATGCCGGTCGGAGCTTGAGGGTGTTCAAGGTATGAACTTGGGAGGGACGAAAATGGCTTTTTCCAGCCGTTTTCTCTCTGATTCGGGCGACAAAGAGCCTCGCTCGGGCGGTGTCGGCCCAATGACTTCTGTCAACCCGTCCCGGCGGCGCGCGGCCGCTCGCCGAAGCCGAAACACTTGCGCGCCGCCAAGCGTTCGGTATCTCGCGTCACCCGGTGCGGGAACGTCTGTTTTTACCGTCCTCGTACCGTGGCCTGGTCGAAATCGGTGGGTTTCCGGGCATCCGAGAAGAATGCAACAACCCGCGCGCAAAACGACCGCCCCGCCGATCGCGACGCTCACCCTCCTAATCGGAAATCACGTCCGTGATAAGAACGCCGGCCGCAAAGTGGTGGCTTCACCGAAAAGGCTACGTCGTTGCAGCCTGTTCTGGCCGTACCCATAAGCGGCTACCGGGTCAGAAACCCTTAGCCGAAGCCGAGAATGAACTTGGCGTCTTCGGACATCTTGTCCGGTGTCCACGGCGGCTCGAAGGTGAGCTCGCTCTCGACGTTCTCGACCCCGGGGATCTCGAGCACGACGCGCTCGATGTCCTCCTGGATCATCTGCCCCGCCGGACAGCCCATCGACGTCAGCGTGTAGGTGACCTTCGCCTTCGGGCCGTCGATCTCGGCGTCGTAGAAAAGCCCCAGCTCGACGATGTCCATCCCGAGCTCCGGATCCTCGACCTGCCTCAGCGCCTCGACGACGTCTTCCTTGGTCGGCATGCGCCCACGTTAGCTCAGACGGACTTCTTCGCGGCGGTCACGGGCGAAGAAGTGGATGCCGTCGACGAAGCGCACCCAGTTGCACCGGGTGCACATGACGAGCGAGTGCGTCCGCGCCGAGTCGCCGAGGAAGCGGACGCCATGGAGCAGGTCGCCGTTCGAGACTCCCGTCGCGACGACGATCACCTCCTGCGGCGCAAGGTCGTCGATGGTGAAGATGCGCTCGACGTCCTCGATGCCATGCGCCTGGGCTTCCGAGATCTCGGCACGGCGCGTCGGCCAGAGTTGCGCCTGCAGCTCACCGCCGAGGCAGCGCAGCGCGGCGGCCGCGAGCACCGCCTGGCGCGTGCCGCCGATTCCGATCGCGAGATGGTCGTTCGTCCCGCGCACGGCAGCGCTGATCGAGGCGGTCACATCGCCGTCCTGGATCAGCTTGATTCGCGCGCCGGACGCGCGGATCTCTTCGATCAGGTCGTGGTGACGGGGGCGGTCGAGAACGATCGCGGTCACGTCGTTGACCATGCGGCCGAACGCCTCGGCGATCGACCGGACGTTGTCGCCGACCGGACGATCGAGGGAGATCGTTCCGCGCGCACGCGGACCGACCGCCATCTTGCGCATGTACATGTCGGGCAGCGAGGGCATCGACCCACGTGGCGCAGCGGCAATCATCGAGATCGCGTTCGTGCCGCCGCGAGCGACCACGGCACGACCCTCGAGCGGGTCGAGCGCCAGGTCGTACTCCTCGTCGCCGAGGCCGACGATCGAGCCCGCCGCGAGCTGCTCGGCTCCTTCCGGCGCTCCGATCACGACCTTCCCGCTGATCGGCATCCGCTCGAGCGCGAGCCGCGCGGCCGAGAATGCGGCTTCCTCGGCGGCATCCTTGTCGGCGCGTCCGAGCCAGCGTGCCGCAGCCAGCGACGCGCGCTCGGTGACCCGCGCGAACGTCTCACACTGACAGGGTCGCCGGCCCTCTTCCTCCAGCACCGCCTCCGTCACTGCAGCCTCGACCGCTCGAAGGCCTGCATCACGAGCTCGATCACCCGGTCGATCGTCCGCTCCACGTTCGCATTCTCGACCACTGGGACACTCTCGCGCCGCGCTCGCCCGACGATGTAGGTCTGCACCCGGCGGATATCGCTCAAGCAGGCGAGGTACTTGTCCATCGCTCGGATCCCTCCGGTGGCGGAGTCGCGGACGTGGAAGTGCATGCGATGAACGTCCTCGTCCGCGATCTCGACGACGACGTGCACGAGCAGCGCGCCCTTTAGCTCGGCCGGCACGAGGCCTGGAACGAGATGCACCCCTTCGAGCACCATCGACCAGCCCTCGGTCAACGAGCGTCTGATCGCGGCGTCGACGCCGACGCAAACGTGGCGGCACTGGTCGACGAACCCGACGATCGCAGGATCGCCCGTCACCTCATCATCGAGTGCCTGACCTGCCTCGAAGCTCGAGTAGTGAATCGTCGGCATGAACTCACGCGAGAAGAACGCGCGCATCGTCTGACGAATGAAGTCGGTCGAGGCGACCCGGGTGATGCCGAGTCGGTGTGCGACCTCGGCGGCCACCGTCGACTTGCCCGTGCCGGTGGAGCCGCCGATGAGCACGATGATCGGGATGTCGAGCGCCTGCAACTCGGCGAGGCGCCGCAACCGGTCCGTGGCGCGTCTCCCCTCCTCCTCGCCGAGGATCTCCTGCGCGAGTGACTCGAGCCGCTCGACCTGAACCGAGCTCGCGCCCCGTTCCGCAAGATCGAGCTCCAGCCGGCGCGCGAGTTGATGCGCGCGATCGGCCGGAACCCCAACGGCGATGAGCGCTCGGGCCATCAGGCCCTTCGAGTACGGGAACTCGTCGTCGCCGAGCGGCAGCGGCTCGCCGTGGCGCGGCTGGCTCACGCCGGTACCTGCTCGGCGAGCAACGCAAGCAGGGCGGCGTCGAGATCCGCGTCGACCGCGACGATGTCGTTCGCGGCTGCGACCACGCGCTTGCCGGCAGCAAGGGCATGCTCGGCGACAACGTCGATGGCGGCTGCCTTGATCTCCACGAGATACGTATCTGCCTCGATCCGGTCGAGTTCCCGCCGTAGAGCGGCGCGGTCGGCGAGATTCGCCGAGACATGAACGATGTCGCCATCGAGATGCCCGACCTCGGTCGCGCCGGCCGTGAAGACGGCTACACGACCCTCGAGCGGCCCGGTCGCGCGCAGCCGCAGCGTCGCGCTGATCGCTCCGTCGACCTCGCAGTTGACGGCGATGACGAGGTCGGCGAGGAGGCGGCGATACGTATTCAGGTACGCGTCGATGTCGTGGGCCGGGCCGACGACGAGGATGCGCCGATCGACGTCGACCGGCGGGATCGCTGCGCCGCTGCCGTCGAAGACGACGACGTCCGGCTCGCGGGACGCGGCCAGCCGGGCGCCGGCCTCGACGTTCGAGGTGAACACCGCTCCGGCGAGCCCTCCTCCGGCCCGGCGGCAGCCGATCGTGGTGACGCCACAGAGGAGCGCCGTTTCGAGATGGTCGGAAGCCGCATGACGGCCGGCACGCCCGAGCGCGATCAGGTCGGCGATCTCGGGCGGCTCCTCGATCACCTCGGGCTCATCCGGCCCTCCGCGGCCCATCGCGACGACAACGACGTCGTGGTCGCGGTCGAGCAACCGCGCGAGATGCCCGGTGACGGCGGTCTTGCCGACGCGCTTGCCGGTGCCCATGACGGCGATCGACGGCAACTCGAACGGCTTGAACTCCGGCGGATCGAAGCGGAAGTCGGCGCCGACGTACGGGAGCCCGGCCGCGAGCGCGCGGGACGCCCACCGAAACCGCTCAGCCGGCCCGAGCACAGGCTCGTCGGAGAGGTCGACAACGAGCTCCGCGCCCTCGAAGCCGTCGACGAGCGGCACGCCGTACTCGGCATCATCACGCAGCTTCTCCGTACCTCCGACCATGATCGCGCCGATGAACTCGTACGGCAGCGCCGCGAGCGCATCACGCACGACAGGCGCGTAGTGCTCTCCGTCGATCAGCGCGACGGCCCTCACCGCTTGGCGGTGACCTCGCGCTCGATCCGGCCCGTGTACTTCTCGTACTCGCCGGTCGCAAGGTCGAACTGGATGATCCGCTCTTGGCCGTGGAACGGGTAGCGCCGCCACACCGAGACATGCGTTCCCGTCACCTCGATCACGTTGTAACAGGGACGAGAGTCGCCTCGGAGACGCAGCGTCGAGACCGTTCCCGTGTTGATCACGAACAAATTCTCGAGCTTCCAGGCATACGGCACGTGCTTGTGCCCCGAGAGCACGAGATGCACACCCGCGCGCTGGAGGCACTCAATCGCGTCACCGGCGTCGTACACCACGTTGCGCTCTCTGCCCGTGCCGGGAATGGGCAGCAGGTGATGGTGCAGCACGAAGATGCGGAGGTCGGACGGCTCGGCCGCGAACTGCTCTTCGATCCAGCGGTAGCGCCCGCGCCCGATCTGCCCGTTGTCGAGGTCCGGCTCGGTCGAGTCGACGGCAACCACCGTGACGCCCTTGCGGCGAAGGACCGAGTTCCGCTCGCCGAAGAGCTGCTCGAAATGCACGTAGCCCACGTTGCGCGAGTCATGGTTTCCGGGGATGACGACGAGCGCGTCGCACTCCACCCGGTCGAGGTAGCGCTTGGCCTCGGCGTACTCCTCCTTGAACCCGAACGTCGTCAGATCGCCGGAGCAGACGACGATGTCGGGTTTCAGGTCGTTGATCTCGGCAATCGCTCGCTCCATCAGGTCGGGCACGAAGTGCGGCTCGCCGCAATGGAGGTCGGAGAGATGCGCGATCGTCAGGTCCACGGCGGTGACTCTAGAGCCTTTGGAGCATCCGAAGCGATTGCTACTCTGACTGAAGTGCTGCCGGAAACGCCTGTTTTCCAGGCATTCTGCGGCTCTGAGCCTCCACGGTTTGCGAATCCTGCGGAGCTCGAGTACGCGAAGATCCTGGACTGGTACGGAATCCCGTGGGAATACGAGCCCACGACCTTCGTGCTCGCCCGCGACGAGGAGGGCCGCGTCACCGAGGCGTTCACGCCCGACTTCTACCTCCCGGAGCAGGATCTCTACCTCGAGGTGACCGTAATGAAGCAGTCACTCGTCACCCGTAAGAACCGCAAGTTGCGCAAGATCCGGCAGCTGTACCCGGACGTGAAGGTGAAGCTCTTCTACGAGCGCGACTTCGAACGGCTCGCGGCCCGATACGGCCTGCGGAAGGCATCCTGAGCGCACTGGCGTTGCTCGACGAGCGCATCGGCGAGGTCTTCCTCGACGCGGATGAGATCGCTGCACGCGTGCGCGAGCTAGGCGCGGAGGTGGCGCGCGACTTCGCCGGCCGTGAACCGATCCTCATCGGCTGCATGAAGGCGTGCATTCCCTTCATCTGTGATCTCTCGCGCGCGCTGCCGATCCATCACGCGCTCGATTTCCTCGAGCTCGCCGGCTACGGCAGCGCCGACCACGAGAGCCACGACGGGATCCGTTTTCTCAAGGACCTCGACACGGAGATCGAGGGTCGCCATGTCGTGATCGTCGACGAGGTGGTCGACACGGGACTGACGATGCACTACCTCGTCCGCTCGCTCGACCTGCGCAGCCCTGCGTCGCTCACGGCCGTCACGCTCTTCGACCGGCCCTACCGCCGGCTCGTCGACGACCTGCCCGTCGGCTACGTCGGTTTCACGATCCCCGACGAGTTCTTTGTCGGCTATGGGTTCGACATCGACGAGCGATACCGCAACTTGCCCGACCTGCGGCTCGTTCGCTCGGCCTGATTGGCCCCAGTTTTAGGTCCGGCTAACATCCGGGCATGATCGAATCGCGCCAAGAGGCGTTGCCCGCCGGGCTCCGGACGGTCGACGAGGCTCTGCACCGCACGCGGTTCCGGATCCTGCCGTTCCTCGGGCCGGCGTTCATCGCCTGTGTCGCGTACATCGACCCCGGCAACTTCGCGACGAACATCGCGGGCGGATCGCGCTTCGGCTACCGGCTCGTCTGGGTGATCGTCGCCGCGAACCTGCTCGCGATGCTGATCCAGGTGCTGTCGGCGAAGCTCGGCATCGCCACCGGCCGGAACCTGCCCGAGCTCTGCCGCGAGCGGTTCTCGCGTCGCGTCTCGTTCGGGCTCTGGATTCAGGCTGAAGCGATCGCGATGGCAACCGACCTGGCCGAGTTCCTCGGCGCCGCGATCGGCATTCATCTGCTCACCGGTCTCGGCCTGTTTCCGTCGGCCGTCGCGTCGGGTTTCGCCGCCTTTGCAATTCTCGGTCTCCTCCGCTTCGGCGCCCGTCTACTCGAGGCAGTGATCGCGGTACTTGTCGGCGTGATCGGTGCGTGCTACGTGGTGGAGCTCACGTTCGCCCACCCGGACTTCGGAGCGGTCCTCCACCACGCCGTCGTCCCCCAGTTCGGAAGCAGCGAGGCCGTGCTGTTGTCGGTCGGGATCCTCGGCGCGACCGTAATGCCGCACGTCATCTACC
>JBAQHS010000112.1:0-6384 GCA_049288455.1 Gaiellaceae bacterium
CCTCGGCGCGGCGGCCACCGCGGCGGGTCGCCGCGCCGAGCTCGAGCAGCCCCAGCGCGTGCTCGAGGCGTGCCGACGACCGTTCCAGGTAGGTCACGGCTTCCTCGAGGAGGCCGGTCCCGGCGTCTCCCGGCTCGATCAGTCCGAGCGTTCGGAGCGCCCGGCCGAGGGGGCCTGATGCGCCGAACGCACGGCAGCGCTCGAGCTCCTCACCGGCGAGCGCGCGGGCCTCGTCGTGGCGGCCGCGCAATGCAAGCAGCGGCGCGGCGTCGGTTCGCCAGCTGCTGAACGCGGGAGTGCGGATGTCCCATTCATCCTCGAGCCGAGCGCACGCGTTCAGATCGCGCAGCGCGTCGTCGGGGCGGCCGCAGGCTACGTGGATGCGGGAGCGCCACTGCAGGTAGCGGATGTGGCCGGCCGCAGCGGGCTCGGACCCGCCCGGCGCGAAGACCTCGGCGGCCTCGGCCGGCTTGCCGCGGGCAAGGAGGACGCCGGCAAGCGCGAGCCGGCCGTACGGGGGGAAGCCTGACACTCCGGGTTCCTCGAGCGCACCTGTCGCGTCGGCCTCGGCCTCCGCCAGCGACCCACGGCGAAACGAGATGTAGGAGCGCAGCTGGCCCGCCATCGAGAACGCGGGCAGCGACCCGTGCTGCTTCGCCCAGTCGATCACCGCGGTGCTGACGGTGGCTGCGTCGTCGTCGGCGTGGGCGAGGAGGAGCACGGTCGGCACGATCCAGAAGCCACCCGACTCAGCGCCGCGATCCTCCAGCAACTGGCCGCCCGAAAACGCCTGCAGGGCAAGCTCGCGTGCCTCGCTTGCCGTCCCCGTTCGGGCGGCTTCGTACGCTGCGGCCGCGACGTGGAGGCGTTCCCCGACCGAGTGCGGCGTGCCGGACGCGACGGTAAATCGCTCCGCGGTCGCCTGGAGCCGCCGCCACACCGCGACGTTGCCCCGCACGGCGATCCAGCGTGTTGCCTGCAGGCGCAGACCGTGCTCACGCGCGTCGTCTGGCAGCTCGTCGATCACCGCGGTGAGGTCGGTCATCGCCTCCTCGGGCCGGTGCGCGAGGAAGAGCGCCGAGCCGAGCGCGTCGGCCGCTTCCGCACGAGCCCGCTCGTCGACGAGGTCGCGAGTCGCCTGCCGCAGCTGCTCGATCGCGAGCCCAACCTCGCCGGCGCTGAGCGCGGCCCGGCCAAGCTCGAAGACGACTGTCGATTGCAGCTCGGGCACGGGCGGCTCGGCCAGCGCTCGCTGGAGGTAGGTGACCGCGACGTCCGGGGCGCCGCGGCTGACCGCGCCCTTGGCTGCTTGTCGCAGCACGGTCAGCGTCTCCGGCTCGCCGCCGGGATTGGTCGAGAGGAGATGGACGGCGATCCGGTCGGTCGCCGCGCCCGCGGTTGAAAGGAGACGCCCGGCGCGTTCGTGGTGGCGTGCGCGCTCCTGCGCGCTCAGCTCCGAGTAGACGCTCGAGCGCACGAGCGGGTGGACGAACGCAAGCTGCGGGTCCTGCTCGAAGATCACCGCCTCGGTGAGGATGTCGGCGGCCCGGGAGGCGGCGGCGCCGTCGAGTTCGGCGAGCTGCGCGGCGAGAGCAGCCTCTGCCGAGTCACCGAGCACCGCGACAGCGCGGGCGAGCGCGGTGCACTCGGGCGGCAGGCGCCGCAGGCGGGCGCGGACGGCCCGGTCGACACCGTGCGAGCTCAGCTCGCCGGCCAATCCGGCGTTGTCGCGACTCGGTGCAATGCTCCGGCGGTCGAGCTCGCGCAGGAGCTCGAGCAGCAAGAACGGGTTGCCCCCGGTCGACTGGCGGCAGGCGGAGACGAAGTCCGGGTCGGGCTCGGCGGCGAGCAGCCGGACTGCGAGCGCGGTGATCGCCTGCTCACTGAGACCGCCGGGATGGAGCACGGCGACCTCCGGCATGACGAGCAGCTCGTCGAGCAGCTCCTGCACCGGGCCAGGCCCGGTCGGCCTGGTCGCAAGCACGAGCGCGAGCGGCACGCCCGCAAGCCGCCGGGCGAGGTAGTTCAGCCAGCGGAGCGACGCGGTGTCGGCCCAGTGGGCGTCGTCGACGACGAGCAGCAGCGGCTGCGCGTCGGCGAGGTTGATCGTGAGCCAGTAGAGCCCGTGCAAGGCGGAGAACGACGGCTCGGCGCCCTCTCCCGAGTCGGCCGCAAAGAGGACGGGCTTTGCCAGCGCTGCCGCTCCCGCGAGCAGGGCTTCACGGTCTTCTCCCCCGCACGCCGCCAGCACCGGCTCGAGGAGCTGACGGACGATCCCGAACGGCAGCTCCCGCTCGAGCTCACCGCCCCGCGCCGAGAGCACACGCAGGTCTGGCGCGGCTGTCCTCCGAGCGGCCGCGAGCAGGCTCGACTTGCCAATCCCCGCCGGCCCCTCGAAGACCACTGCCGCGCCTGAGCTCGCACCGGCACCGGCCAGCAGTCTCGCAACCGCTTCGAGCTCGAGCTCCCGCTCCACGAGCGGAGCCAGCTGTGGCGTCATTCGCCGATTCTAGAGCGGCGCGGCGTCTTTCATAGCTCCGCGGGCCGCTGCGCTGAACGGTATGCGCGGCTCAGTACACTCGGTCGCTCGGTGAACATCGTTGTCACAAATCTCAAGGGCGGCGTCGGCAAGACGACGACCACGCTGTATCTCGCCGCGATCGCGGCGTCCCGTGGCTACACCCCAGTCGTGGTCGTCGACGCCGACCGGCAGGCGTCCGCGGCGGAATGGCTCGAGGAGCGGCCGATCGAGGGCGTCGAGGTGGTCGAGGCGCCGTCCGAGCGGACGCTCGCGCGGGCGATGCGCGCCGAGGACGGGACGGTGATCGTCGATCTGCCGCCGGGAGACGAGCGGCTCGTGCAGTCGGCGATCGCCGCCGCGAACGCTGTCGTCATCCCGACGCGCGCCGGCGGCGTCGAGTTCGCGCGCGTTGCGTACACGCTCGGTCTGATCCCGGCGAAGACGCCTCGGGGCATCGTCATCACTGCCGCGCGCCTGGGGACGAACGACCTTCAGGAGACAATCGACTGGTGGAAGGGCGAGAACATCCCGATCTGGGGCGTCGTCCCTGAGCGCGTCGGCATCGCAGCGGGACCCGAGGCGCGGCTCTATCGCGACGGCCTGGACGAGTACGGCAAGGTGCTGCGCCGCGTCCTCCGCGCGAGCTGAACGTTTGCTGACCGGGATGGGCTCTTTCATCCTCCGCTCATAAGGTTTCGGCGAATCTGTGCCGGCAGCGGGAACCGCATAGGAGGAAGCGATGAGCACACCCCGACGTCGGAGAGTCGACTGGCGGACGGCCGTCCGTGCCTGGGGGCCGCCCGGGAACGAGCGATTGACGAGCACGACGGGACTCGTGCTGCTCGTCCTGCTCGGAGTGGAGACGCTGACGACGATCGCCCTGCGGACGTACCTCCACGTCCACATCTTCGTCGGCCTCCTGCTGCTGCCGCCGGTTGCGCTCAAGCTCGCCAGCACCGGTTGGCGATTCGCGCGTTACTACACGCGCAACGAGGCGTACCGGCACGAAGGGCCGCCGCGGCCGCTCCTGCGGGTGCTCGCGCCCCTCCTCGTCCTCTCGACGTTGTCGCTCTTCGGCACCGGCGTCGCACTGATCGCCTTCGGCCACGGCGGCGGGCAGCTGCGTACGCTGCACACGCTCAGCTTCATCGCGTGGGGCGTGCTGATGATCGTCCACGTCCTCGCCTACCTCACGCGCGTGCTTCGCGTCGGCCCCGCAGACTGGCTGCCGAGGGCTGGCCGGGCCGTCGCGGGAGCGCGCAGCCGGCGCGCCGTGCTCGCGGGCGCACTCCTCGCCGGTCTTATCGTCGCGCTCGCCACCTACCCCGCCCAGCAATCCTGGCTGAAGCATCGCGACCACGGCGAGCACGCGCAGGAGGACGGCTAGTAGTCCCGCGGTTTCTTGCGACGACCGGATCGTCGTAGGTATGAAGGAGGCGTGGATCGGTGCTCGTCGTGAACCTGCTGCCGGCTGCCGGCACGATCTCATTCGCCCGCGGGATCCCGTCTCCCGACATGTTCCCGATCGCGGCGCTCGCCGAGAGCGCGCGCCGTGCGGTCTCCAGCGACGGGCGAGTGGCGCTGAACTATGGCCCGCCTGCCGGATTCGCGCCGCTGCGCGAATGGCTCGGTGCCCGCCACGGCGTCGACCCGGAGCGCGTGCTCGTCACCCCCGGGTCGATGATCGCGCTCAACTTCGTCGTCGGCCATGCGCTGCGCGACGGTGGCACCGCGATCGTCGAGGCGCCCACCTACGACCGCACGCTGCGCGCGCTTGCCGCCGTCAACGCCGACGTGGTCACGGTCGATAACGGCGCGGACGGCCTCGACCTCGACTGCCTGCGAAAGCTCGCAACGGGCAGCCCGAAGCCGAAGCTCCTCTACGTCCTGCCGACGTTCCACAACCCCACGGGCAGGACGCTGACACTCGAGCAGCGGCGCGAGCTCGTCGCGATCGCCGTCGAGCACGACCTGCTCGTCGTCGAGGACGATCCGTACGGGTTGTTGCGCATCGAAGGTGAGCCACAGCCCTATCTCCACGAGCTCCTTCGTGAGGCCGGTGGAGATCATCTCGCCGTCTTTGTCTCGTCGTTCTCCAAGTCGGTCGCGCCGGGGCTGCGCGTCGGCTACCTCGTTCTGCCCGAGGCGCTCGTCGCACCGATCGAGGCGATCGCGACACGCACGTACGTCTCGCCGCCGCTGCTGCCGCAGGCGCAGCTCCTCGACTTCCTCGCCACGGGCGCGTTCGAGCCGCACCTCGCCTACCTCGCCTCGTTCCTGCGTCCACGCCGCGATGCGCTGCTCGAATGTCTCGAGGCCGACCTGTCGGGTCTCGCGCGCTGGACCCGGCCCGACGGCGGCTACTTCCTCTGGCTCGAGTTACCGCTCGAGCTCGACGCCGGCGAGCTGAACACCGCCGCGACCGCGGCCGGAGTCAGCTTCGTGCCCGGCTCGGGCTTCTTCGGCGCGGGCGGCGGTCACAACACCGCGCGGCTGTCGTTCAGCTACCCGTCGGTCGAGGAGATCCGTGAGGGCGGGCACCGTCTGACCGCGATCATCCGCGAGAGTCTCGACCGAAAGGACGGCCATGACGCCTGACGACCCGCAGTTCTTCATGACGACGGACATCCCCGTCGACGGCCCCGCGCGCGAGCTCGTTGGCTACGGCGAGCATCCGCCGAAGGTTCGCTGGGAGCATGATGCGAAGGTCGCCGTCCAGATCGTCGTCAACTACGAAGAGGGCTCCGAGAAGACCTTCGCGATGGGCGACAACGTCAACGACATCCTCTACGAGTTGCCGTTTGCGATCGAGGGGCAGCGCGACCTCGCCGTCGAGTCGATGTACGAGTACGGCAGCCGCGCCGGGATCTGGCGCATGTTTCGCGTGTTCGACACCGCCGACGTCCCCATCACTTGCTTCGGAGCCGCCGTCGCGCTCGAGCGCAACCCGGAGGTGGCGAAGAAGCTGGCGGCACGTGGCGACGAGACCGTCGGCCACGGCTACCGCTGGAGCAACCACTTCGAGCTGAGCCGCGACGACGAGCGCGAGGCGATCCGCCTGGCGGTCGAATCGATCGAGCGAACGACCGGCACGCGCCCGCTCGGCTGGTACTGCCGCGAGATGGGCGTCAACACCCGCGAGCTCGTTGTCGAGGAAGGCGGGTTCGTCTACGACTCGGACTCCTACAACGACGACCTGCCGTACTGGACACGCGTCCTCGGCCGGCCGCATCTGGTCGTGCCCTACGGGCTCGTGGTGAATGACATTCGCTACATCGTCGGGACCGGCTTCGGCAGCCCCGACGACTTCTTCGAGACAGCGAAGGCGCACCTCGACCGGCTGCGCAACGACGGCGACGACGTGTCACGGATGATGTCGGTCGGCCTGCATCCGAGAATCACGGGCAACCCCGCGCGCTCGGACAGCCTCGCTCGGTTCATCGATTACGCGCAGTCGCTCGACGACGTCTGGATCGCGCGACGCATCGACATCGCGAACACGTTCATCGCGCAGCAGCCGTCCGATCGGTGGCTGTAGCGAGCGTTCGCCACAGCTCCGACCAGGCGGCGATCCCCTCCTCGATCCGGCTCAGCCGGAAGAACTCGTTCGGCGCGTGCAGTTGCTCGTCCGAGGTGGAGAACGAGAAGAGAAGCGTCTTCAGGCCGATGGTCTCCTCGAAGAGCACGGCGGCAGGCAACGTGCCGCCGATGCGAACGAGCAGCGGCTCGTCGTCCGCGTAGACGTGTCGCAACGCGTGCGCCCCGGCCTGGACCGCCGGGTGCTCGGCCCCGATCACGTACGCGCGTACCGCGCCGGGCAGCATCTCGACCCGCGCTGACACACCCGGTGGCCGGTGCCCGGC
>JBAQHS010000113.1:0-2846 GCA_049288455.1 Gaiellaceae bacterium
CGACGCCGCGATCGACGCAGCGTTGCCCCAGCTGAGCGCCGTCGCGATCACCATCCCGAGGATCTCCCCGATAGCGCAGCCGGTGAGGCAGTGCAGCGTCGCGTCGACGGCGCTCCGCGTCAGCGACACCGATGCGTGGCCGTGCATCACCGCAGCTCAGGCGCCGCGCCGGCGCCGCACCTGCGGGCCTTGTGTTCCGAGTGCCGCGTAGGTGATCGCCTGCAGCGAGTCGTTCAGGTTCCGAAGCTCGTGCGCGATCACCGTCAGCTCCTCGCGCCGATCTTCGCGCGCGTTCATCCGCGCGAGCTCCTCGACCAGCCGGTCGAGCCGGGAGAGAAGCGCCTCGAGCTGGCGGTCGGTTACCTCCGGGTGGTCCATGGCGAGAGGTTTGGTGTGGGTCGGCGTGTGCGCGGGGGCGGCTCAGACCAAGCAGGTCGTTCGGGTCGGGCGAAGGGCATAGCGGTGCCTACGTTCAAGCCCGACCCGGGCGAGATGCGCAGAGTATGAGCCGTCATCCGCGGATGCGTAGAGATCCACACCAGGCCTCTATTCTAGATCGCCAGAGCCACAGCCCGATCAGCGCGCCGACCCCGTCGATCGCGACGTCGACCGGCGTCCCGTGCCGCCCCCGCACGAACGTCTGGTGGAACTCGTCCGTCGCCGCGTAGGCGACCGCGACCGCCAACGCCCACCCGAGCGACCCCACCGCCCGCGCGAGCAGGCACGCGAGCACCGCGTACTCCGTCATGTGCGCGCCCTTGCGCAACACGTAGTCCCACGTCCCGAGCCCCGTCCCGAGCGACGGGATCGACGAGAACGCAAAGATCACGCCCATCCACGCGAGAACGGGGAGCCAGCGGGAGACCATCGAGACGCGATGGTAGATTCCCCAGCTCAAAGGGCGAGTGGTGAGGGAACCCGGTGTGAGTCCGGGACGGTCCCGCCGCTGTAAGAGGAGAACAAGAACGTGCCCTCCACCGGTACGCCACTGAGCGAGCAAGCTCGGGAAGGCGGTGGAGGGGGAGCCTCGAGTCAGAAGACCTGCCGGTCGCCCTCCATACCGATCCCCTCGCGGAAGGAGGAATCGTGGCCAAGCGCCTCATCCTGCTCGTCGTTCTCTCGCTTGCGCTGCCCGCCGGAGCGCTGGCAGCAACGGTTCACGTGCGCGTCGAAGGCAAGACGAAGACCCTGTTTGCCCCGACGGAGGTGACCGTCACCGCCGCGAACGCGCTCGATGCGATCCAGCAGGCGGCACTGCTCGGCGAGTTCTACTACCACGTCACGACGACGAGCTTCGGCCAGTACGTCGACCAGGTCGGCTTCTACGGCGGCAGCGCCTCGAGCGGCTGGGTCTTCAAGGTCGACAACGCCTCGCCGCCCGTCGGTGCCGACCAGGTGAAGCTGCGCGACGGCGACACCGTGCTCTGGTACTACGCCGACTTCGGCCCCACCGGCGGGCCGCCGACGCTCGAGGTGAAGGCCGCGTCGAAGGCCGGCTGCTACACCGCAACCGCCTACGACGACAACGGCAAGTCCGCCGCCGTCGCTGGCCTGCAGTGGCACGTCGGCTCGAAGACGACCGTCTCCGGCACGACCGGCACGAACTACTGCCCGAGCAAGCACGTGGGCTTGCTCGTGCGCGCGACCGCCACCGGCGCGGTCCGCTCGAACGCCGTGAAGTGAGACGAGCTGTTCTCCTTCTGCTCGCGCTCGCGCTCGCCGTCGCAGGTTGCGGCGGCGCGCGCGAGCACGGCACGGCGACGCTCTGGGTGACCCGCGACGACGGCGCCCACGTGCTCTACGCGGGCCAGGTCGGCGCCGGCTCCGACGGCATCCGCACGGTCGAGGGGAAGCTGAAGCTGACCACGCGCTACGGCGGCCGCTACCTGCAGTCGGTGAACGGCATCGCCGGCTCTCTCACCGACCAGCGCGACTGGTTCTACTTCGTGAACGGCATCGAGGGCGGCCAGAGCGCGGTCGACGTGACCATCCGCCCCGGAGACGTCCTCTGGTGGGACTACCGCCACTGGGCCGGCGCGACGATGCACATCCCCGTCGTCCTCGGCGCCTACCCCGAGCCGTTCCTGCACGGCTTCGACTGGGTGAAGCCAGGCGCGTCCGTCGTCTCGAGCAACGCGACCCTCGCGAAGCGGATCGCCGCGCAGGTGGGCGGCACGGTCAACGCGAAGACCACCGCCACGAACTTCATCGTGATCGGCGGCAAGCTCGCGCCCGACACCGCGCGCATTCGCAAGTTCCGCAAGGGCGTCCTCCTGGAGCTCGGCATCGCGATCGCAACCCGCCTCGCCGCCGACCCGACCGCCCTCCGTCGCCGCTACGGAAACGTCCCGTGAGCGCCGCGCCCGCAGCCGCGCTCCTCGCCGCGCTCGCCACAGCCGCGCTCCTCTCGACGAGCCTCTGGTCGGTCGGCGCGATCTGCGTCATCCTCCTCGTCGCCGCGTTCCGCGCGCCCGCGCAGCGCCGCTGGCCCTACCTCGTCGGCACGCTCTCGACCGCACTCCTCTTCGTCGTCCTCACCCCGTTCGTCGAGCAGATCGGCACGCACATCCTCTGGAGCGGCCCGAGGATCCCCGTGCTCGGCACGCTCGACGTCAGCACCGAGGAGCTCCGCAACGGGCTCTTCCAGGGACTGCGCCTGGGCGCCGTCGGCCTCGCATTCGCGGTGTATGCACTCTCGATCGACCACGACCGCCTGCTCGCCGCGGCGGGCTGGGCAAGACGCTCGACCGTCGCAGTCGCGCTCGCAACACGGCTCGTGCCGCTGCTCGAGCGCGACGCACGCGACCTGCGCCTCGCGTTGCGCGGCCGCGGTGTCGAGCTCGGGC
>JBAQHS010000114.1:0-5968 GCA_049288455.1 Gaiellaceae bacterium
GCCGAGGACATCGAGCGCGACCTCGACTTCCTGCAGCGCCTCTGGAAATCGATCGAGGCGAAGGCGAAGGAGTCCACCGCACCGTCGCTGATCTACCAGGAGGCCGAGCTGCCCCTGCGCGTCGTGCGCGACCTCTTCACCGGCGACTTCGAGCGCCTGCTCGTCGACCACGACCGCACGTACAAGCGCATCGTCGGCTACCTGAAGAAGACCTCGCCGCATATGGCCGAGCGGGTATCGCGGTACAAGGAGCGCGAGCCGCTGATGGAGGTGTTCGGCGTCGAGCAGGAGATCCGTTCGACGCTCGGCCGCCGCGTCGACCTGCCCTCGGGCGGCTATCTGATCTTCGACTACGCCGAGGCGTTCACCGTCATCGACGTCAACACGGGCCGCTTCGTCGGCTCGCGGTCGAAGAAGTCGGGCGCCCGCCTCGAGGACACGATCACGAAGAACAACCTCGAGGCCGTCAAGGAAGTCGTGCGCCAGCTGCGCCTGCGCGACGTCGGCGGCATCATCGTCATCGACTTCATCGACATGGCGAGCCCCAAGAATCGTGCGGCTGTCGAAGAGGCGCTCGGCGCCGAGCTCGAACGTGACCGCACGAAGACCTACGTCGTCGAGATCTCGCCGCTCGGCCTCGTCGAGATGACGCGGCAGAACGTCACGGACGGGCCGCGCGAGATCATGACGAAGAAGTGCCCGACCTGCGGCGGCGACGGGATCGTCATCTCGGAGCACACCGCAGCAGTCGACATCGAGCGCCGGCTGCGCATGCTGCCGACGCCCGGCTCTCGCTCGAAGGCGTTCAAGGTCGAGGTCAACGCAAAGGTCGCGAGCCTCGTCGCAGGCCCCGCCGGCTCACGGCTTCGCGAGTTGGAGGAGACGACGAAGCGTGTCTTCTTCCTCGTCGGCAAGGAGGGCGAGCATCTCGACCACTTCCGCGTGCTCGAGCAGGGAACGCTCGAGAAGGTCGCACCGAAGCTGCCCGTCGAGGTCGGCCAGGAGCTCGAGCTGAAGCTCGGCGAGGTCGGCCTGTACGACGCGCATGCCGGTGTCGCGAAGGTCGAGGACGTCGAAATCGTCGTCGGCGACGCGGCCTCGCTCGTCGGCAAGAAGGTGAAGGCGCGCATCACCGCCGTCACCGACGGCACGGCGTGGGCGGAGTTGCTCTCGCCGGTGACCGCCGGCGACGATCCGCTCACAGCGGAGGCGGAGGCCGAGAAGCCGACACGTGCGAAGCGCTCGAGCACGAAACGCTCGACCGAGGAGGCAGGCGAGGTCACCGACGAGCTCGTTGACGACGACGACTCGGACGAGCTCGAGAGCGACGACGAGCTCGAGCCCGGTGAGGCAGAGACCGAACCGGAGGCGAGCGCCGACGGCGAAGCCCCTGCGACGCCCGTGAAGAAGCGCACGCGCCGCGGGACCCGCGGCGGCCGGAACCGCAAGAAGCCCGGCGCGGCGGCGGGAGTTGCTGCCGCAAACGGCACCGAACCGGCCGCGCTCTCGGAGCCGGGGGCTGCTGCGGCAACCGACGCGGAGACCGAGCCAGAGCCTGAGCTCGCGACGAACGAGGTCGAGGCGGTCGCTCCGGTTGAGAAGCCCGTGGAGGAAGCACAACGTGCCGCAGGGCCTGTGATCCACCTTCCGGGCCGCGAGCTCGAAGGCGAGGACTCGGCGGAGAACGGCGACGGTCCGTCGACGCCTGCGAAGAAACGCACCCGGCGCGGCTCACGCGGTGGCAAGAATCGCCGCAAGAAGCCGGCGGTCGTGGGCGAGGCCGCTGCGGCGCTCGACACCGGCGGCGAGCCCGAGAGCGAGGCGCCTGAATCCGAGCCGATCGCCGAGCAGGAGCCCGCGCCGGTCGTCGAGCCGGAACCGGAGCGCGAGCCCGCGCGGGAACCCGAGCCGAAGCCTGAGCCGGCCGCCGAGAACGGCGACGGCGAGTGGACGTACACGCCGATGTCGCAGTGGGGGGATCGGGACTAGACGTTCGAGCCCCGGGCAAGGGATTCCGCCAGTCGCTACACTTCCGGCGATTCGCGGGCACTCGCCTGCGATTTTCCACGCTGTACGACCTTTCGCAGCTATACGACCTTTAACACCTATGGACTACGCAATCATCCGTCTGGGCGGCAAGCAATATCGCGTTCGCGAGGGCGAGTATCTCGTCGTGGACCGCCTCAAGACCGAGGCCGGCAAGAGCTTCTCGCCTGACGTCCTGCTCGGCGACGAGGGCGTGAAGGTGACCGCGACTGTGCTCGCGCATGAGCGCGGCCCGAAGCTCCTGATCGGGAAGTACCGCAAGCGCACGGGCTACAAGCGCCACAACGGCTTCCGCGCCGCCACCTCGCGCGTCGAGATCTCACTCGGCGGGACGAAGAAGGCGGCTGCGAAGAGCACGGAGAAGAAGACTGAAGCCGCCGCATCGAAAGAAGCGCCGAAGGCCGCAGAGGCGACGCCCGCCGACGATCACGTCAAGGGCATGCCGGCCGGGTACGAGGAGCTCACCGTCGCGGCCGTGTCCGAAGGCGCGAAGACCTGGAACCGCCCGATGCTCGAGGCGGCTCTCGAATACGAGCAGGCTCACGCCGCGCGCAAGGGCGCGATCTCGGCACTCGAATCGGCACTCAAGGCGAAGGAGGAGGACGCGTAATGGCACACAAGAAGGGCCTCGGCTCCTCCAAGAACGGTCGCGACTCGAATCCGAAATATCTCGGCGTGAAGATGTTCGGCGGCCAGGAAGCGGTTGCCGGCAACATCATCGTCCGCCAGCGCGGGACGAAGTTCCGGCCCGGCCCCGGCACGATGATCGGCCGCGACCACACGATCTTCGCGAACCGCCCCGGCACGATCGCGTTCCGGACGAGCGGCGAGAAGCGCTTCGTCTCGGTCGACGAGTCGACCGACTCCGCTGCGTAAATAATCCGCCGCGTCGAGCGCGCTACGGTTCGCGTCATGTCGATGTTCAGCGATCGCGCACGTCTGCACGTGGTTGCCGGCAAGGGTGGTGACGGCGGTCTGAGCTTCCGGCGCGAGAAGTTCGTGCCGAAGGGCGGCCCGGATGGCGGCGACGGCGGCGACGGCGGCGACGTCCTCCTGCTGGCGGACCCGTCGCTGCGCGACCTCTCGGCGCTGCAGCGGCGCAACTGGATCAAGGCGAGCAAGGGCGGGAACGGTATGAGTGCGCGCAAGCACGGCGCCGATGGCGACGATGTCGAGTTGCGCGTGCCGGTCGGGACGCAGGTGTTCTCCGACGACGGCGGCCTGATCGCCGACCTCGCCCGTCCGGGTGCGCGCGTCGTGCTTGCGGAGGGCGGTCGCGGCGGTCGCGGCAACGCGCGCTTCGTCTCGTCGACGCGGCAGGTGCCGCGTTTCGCCGAGGTCGGCCCGCCCGGCGACGAGCGCGACGTCGAGTTGCACCTGAAACTGCTTGCCGACGCGGCGCTCGTCGGGTTGCCGAACGCCGGCAAGTCGTCGCTGATCTCGCGTATTTCCAACGCCCGCCCCAAGGTGGCGAGTTATCCGTTCACGACGCTGCAGCCCGTGCTCGGGACGATCGAGTCGCCCGACGGGAGGCAGATGGTGATCGCCGACGTGCCGGGCCTGATCGAGGGAGCAAGTGAAGGGGTGGGCCTCGGCCATGAGTTCCTTGCGCATCTCGAACGGGCGCGCACGCTTCTCCATGTGATCGACGCGTCCAAGCCGATCGACGAGCAGTGGCACACGAT
This sequence comes from Gaiellaceae bacterium, assembly GCA_049288455.1. Lineage (GTDB taxonomy): Bacteria > Actinomycetota > Thermoleophilia > Gaiellales > Gaiellaceae > PALSA-600. The sequence goes on from JBAQHS010000114.1 coordinate 3,732, forward strand.
TGACGCCGAGTTGCGCGCCTACGGCGAGGGCATCGACGAGCTGCCGCAGGTCGTCGTCCTGAACAAGATCGATATCGCGCCCGACCCGGAGTTCGCGATCGACGACCCGCGGGTGATCGCGGTGTTCCCGCTCTCGTGCGCGACCGGCGAGGGCCTCGACGACTTTCGGCGCAGGCTGTTCGCGCTCGTGCCGGAGGCTGGTCCGCAGGAGCGCGCCGAGGACGAGCTCGCCGACTTCCTCGTCTACCGGCCGCAGCCGAAGGCACGCGGCTGGCGTCTTCTCCGCACCGAGGGCGGCTTCAAGGTGCTCGGCACCCCGCCGTCGGAGGCCGAGCTCGAGCGAGCGCTGCGCGCGGCGGGCGCGAAGGACGGGACGACCGTGGAGCTCGGCGACGAGGAGTTCGAGCTCGCCTGATGGTGGGCCTCTTCGGCGGCTCGTTCGATCCGCCGCATCGCGGCCACGTGGAGCTCGCGCGCCGGGCGAAGGAGAACCTCGGACTCGACCGCCTCGTCGTGTTGGTCTCGGCCGACCCTGGGCACAAGCACGTCGTCACGCCGGCCGCAGTGCGGCTGCGGCTCGCGCGCGCGGCGTTCCCCAACGACGACGTCGTGCTGGACGACCACGCGCGCACGGTGGACACGTTGCGCGCCCATCCTGAGTGGCGCGACCCTGTGTTCCTGATCGGCGCCGATCAGTTCTGCGATTTCCTCTCCTGGAAGGAGCCGAACGAGGTGCTCGCGCTCACGCGGCTCGCCGTGGCGACGCGCCCCGGCTTCCCACGCGAGCGGCTCGAGCGGGTGCTGGGTGAGCTGGAGGCGCCCGACCGTGTCTCGTTCTTCGAGATCGAGCCGACGCCCGTTGCCTCAAGGGAGCTTCGCGACCGCCTGGCCGCAGGGGCCGGCGCCGGCGACGACGTGCCCCCCGCTGTGGCAGAGCTGATCGGGGCGGAAAGCCTCTATCAGGAAGGTCTCTCGGGATGACGTTCGTCGACCGGGTGTGATCGGCGCGTGCGATGCAAGGACGCAGGGAGTCCCGATAGCGGTGTTCTATCGGGACGACCGAGGACGCGGCAGCGCGCCGCCGAGCGCAGCCGGTCGGCACAACGCTCATTCTGAGGGGCCTTCCTAGCATGAATCCCGGTACAATTCGGGTCGTTTGAGTCCCATTGAACAAGCACGCCGGATCGCGGCGCTCGCCCAGGAGAAGCTCGCCCGCGATGTGGTCATCCTCGACATGCGGCCTGTCTGCGCGTACACCGACTTCTTCGTCGTGTGCACGGGCGGCAACCCACGCCAGGTGAAATCGATCTGGGACGAGGTGCACGTGCGGATGAAGAACGACCACGCCCAGATCCCGCGCTCGACCGAGGGCGGCAACGAGGCGACCTGGATCATCGGCGACTACGTCGATGTCGTGGTGCACGTCTTCACTCCCGAAGCGCGCGAGTTCTACCGCCTCGAAGACCTCTGGGACGACGTCCCGCACGAGGCCGTCGAAGCAGCCACGGCCTAAGCGGACCTGTCGCCTAGTTGGGCAACGGTTCGTCCGATGCTGCGCGTAGAATGTTGTCCGTGCTGACGACGAACCAGAAGGGAACCCTCGCGGAGGCGAAGATCACTGCCCTCGCAATCGAGCTCGGACTCGGCGTTGCTCTACCGCTCGACGACGAGCGGTACGACCTGATCCTCGATCTCCGGCCGGGGCTGCTTCGCGTGCAGTGCAAGTGGGCGATCAAGCAAGGTGGCGTTGTGGTGATTCGAACCCGGCGTTGCCGCCGCGGGCGGAACGGTCTCATCCATCGCGGTTACGAACCTGGCGAGATCGATGCGGTAGGTGCGTACTGTCAGGAGCTTGATCGTTGTTACCTATTGCCACTTGAGCTCTCGGTTGGTCGCGCTGCCGTGCAGCTCAGGGTCGAACCATGCTTGAACAACCAGGCAGCCGGAGTGCACTGGGCGCGGGATTACGAGCTCGGAGCTACACTGACGAGGCTTCAAGGGCCCATAGCTCAGCTGGGAGAGCGTCTGCGTGGCACGCAGAAGGCCGGCGGTTCGAGCCCGCCTGGGTCCACCTGATTCACAGCACGTACAGTTCAGCGCCGATCGGCCAAGGAGCGGAAATGCGCCAGTGGTTCATCTCAATCGAAAAGGGCTTCACGACCTATTCGGAGGGTATGAACCTTGCTGCACCGCACGCTCAACCTTGGGATCCTGGCGCATGTAGACGCCGGTAAGAC
>JBAQHS010000115.1:0-3477 GCA_049288455.1 Gaiellaceae bacterium
ACGATCTGTTCGGTTAGCTACGCGTCCGGAAAAGGAAGACGAATGGGGCATCAGGCATCCGACCACAGTGGTCCGCTCTGGGCTCGCCCGGGTGACCGGCTCGTGATCAGAGCTCACGCACTCGGGAAGTCGACCCGTGACGCCGAGATTCTGGAGGCTCTCGGTGACGGCGGCGCGCCGCCGTTCCGAGTCTGCTGGCAAGACGACGGTCACGTGAGCGAGATCTTCCCGGGAGAGGACGCTTACGTGGAGCACTTTTCCTCGCCTGACAATGCCGAGCCGCCAGACGGCCGTCGTCTGGATGAAGTAGGCACGGCCGACGTCCTCGAACTGCAGCGCGCACCACTCAGCCGATGAAATCGGCGTTGATGGACGGGAGAGCCTTCTCGACGTGCTCGGCATCGATCGGAACGACGATCACCGGGACGTGCGCGTAGTGGATCAGCTCGGCCGAGGCGCTCCCGGCCGTCGCCCGGCGGAGTCCGCCGAAACCGCGCGTGCCGCAGACGATCGCGTCGGCACCGATCTCGTCTGCCGCGCGAACGATCACCCGCGGTGTCGTTTGGTGCGTCTTCGCGATGAGCAGTTCGGCGTTGACGCCTTCGGCGTTCAACTCATCGACCTGGGAGCGAATCTTCGCCTTCCGGTCGGTCTCGTCGGCGAGCAGAGGTGCTCTTCCGACGCGACGGCCGGCGAAGCGCTGGTCGCAGTGGAAGGCCACGATGCGTCCACCGGGCTGGAGCAGGCTCCGCGCCTCGGCAAGCGCCAGATCGGCTTCAGCCGATCCGTCCGTCGCCCAGAGAAGTGTCGCGTACATGACGACTCCTTTCGATCGTCATGATCGTCCCGCGCGGCGGCCCGGTCTGCGTCGGCTAGAACCCCGATCGGCGTGTGGTGAACTACTAGGCGTTGCAGCGGCCACCGTTTCAGCGTTCATGACGTTGGCTTCGCAGGTGCCTGTGTGAACCATCCGCGGGGCGTTCGGATCTCCGACGTGAGGCCGACATAAGATGGGCCCCAACACGCTGGACGCAGGGGAGGCCTTTGATGAGTGAACGAACGAGCTTTACGGTCGATGAGGCGCGGACTATCGGAGAGTCGATCGGCATCGACTGGGCTTCCTGTCCGTTTGATGTCGAGCAGTTCCGGATGGGGATGGACGTGGAGTTGGAGCACGGCCTCCACGATCTCTCGACCAATGTGACCGACAGCGATCCTGCCGTGACGGGGAAGATCGCGCTGGCACACCTCAACGAGTTCCCCGACTACTACACGCGGCTCAAGCGGATGGAGGAAGAAGCGAAGCGAGCCCACTCAAGCTGAGGACAAAACGCGCCGGCGTATCGTGCCGCAGGGTTCGAGGGCGTCCCTCTAGAGGAAGCGTCGGATCACCTCTCGTTCGACTCGAAGGCCGACGACGCCACTTGCGCGGTCGACTTCGGCGATGGCGTCGGCCGGCACGAGGAGGCGGTGCCGAGAGAAGGGACGCGGCTTCACTGAAAGCGCGTCCGGAACATCGGGTGTCGTCCCGTACATCGCACACTCGACTTTTCCGAGGAGGTGGCCTGTCCGGTCTGCGACCAGGTATCCGGTGGTTCGACGGAGGTCAACCGTAGTCGCGGTCTCGTTGTATTCCGCTCGCGCGAAGCGGGTTCGCTCGCTCCGTCGAAGTGTCGGCATTGTTGCGTGGTCAGACACGTGCGTCCTCCAGGTGCCTCGATTACCGGAGCTGGCGCCGAAAGCAAAAGAGTGGTTCGGGATCGCCGCTCAGCAGGCTTCGGCCTCGGGGTTGATTAGGGACGGGTGCTCGAACGGAAACCGGCGCGGCTCAAGGCGCTTCCGCGGCGCGTGGATCTCAACCGTCCCGTGCTTGAAGAAGACTTTGATCTCGTTGACATCGGCGTCGTCGGGGAGGCGGAACGTCTCCTCGAGGCGCTCGTGCACGTGGAACGCCTTTCCGTCGTCCTCGCCGCTTTCGACCTGATCGCCCCTGACCGTCAGTCGTAGCCCGACGGCCTCGACCGTGATTTCTGACTCGGTGAAGTCGGCGACGTCGAGCTCGATCAGGTATTCGTCTGGCTCTTCGCGGACGTTGGCGTGCGCGGGCAGCTTGTGTCCGGTGCCAACCACTCGCATGGCGGTCATTGCTTCTCCTTTCGTCGTCCTGGTCGTCCCCCGCCGTGTGTCGGCGCGCTCAGGGAAACTCCCCAGATCAGCGCGGGGAACTACCGAACGACGACCGTGCGCTGGAGAACTCCCGCGAGCGACGGTGCGCTCGCCAGAGTTCGTCGGCGCCCCAGACGATCACTGGGAACGGAATGAGGAGAAGGAGCGCGTCCCACGAAGGCAGCGCCATTGCCAGCGGCGCCGCCGCCGGTGTCGCTACAACGACTGCAGCGAACAGCAACTCGAACGCGATGCCCCAGAGCAGCAGCCGGTTGGTGGTCAGTCCGACCTCGCGGAGTGACCGGCGCTCGGTGCGGGCGGCCAAGGCGGTTCCGACCTGGCAGGCGACGATCCCGAGAAACGTCATCGTCGAGGCTTCGAGGTAAGCGTGGTGGAGGCTTGAGCCCTTCCCGGTTGCGTCGCCTGGCGACCAGCCGGCGCGCCAGAGGACGTAGAAGAAGCCGCCCAATACGAGCAGGGCGGAGATGCCGCCGAGGAAGAGCCAGGCACGGATGAGCATCTGGCGGCGGATCACGCCCTCGCCGCGCGGCCGCGGCGGCTGGTCCATCAGACCGGCCTCGGCCGGTTCGCGACCCAACGCCAACGCCGGCAGCGTCTCGGTGCCGAGGTCGACGGCGAGGATCTGGATCACGGTTAGCGGCAGCGGGATCAGGCCGCCCGAGAGCGCGAAGGCAAGGAACGGCACGACCTCGGGGGTTGCGTGGGCGAAGATGTAGAAGACGAACTTGCGGATGTTCGCGTAGACGCGACGTCCGCCCTCGATCGCGGCGACGATCGAGGCGAAATTGTCGTCGGTAAGGACCATGGTCGCTGCCTCGCGTGCGACCTCGGTCCCGGCGATGCCCATCGCGACGCCGATGTCGGCACGCCGCAACGCCGGCGCGTCGTTGACGCCGTCGCCGGTCATGGCGACGGTCTCGCCTTGTGCGCGCAGCGCGTCGGCGATCCTGAGCTTGGTCTCCGGCGACGAGCGCGCGAAGATCAGCTCGCGCCGCTCGGTGAGCAGTCGGTCGAGTTCGGCATCGGTCATCGCTTCGATTTCCTGCGCGCCGATGATGTCGTCGTCGGAGACGTTGAGGCCGACGCGGCGGGCGACCTCGAGTGCGGTCAGGGCGTGATCGCCGGTGACGACGATGACGCGGATCCCGGCGCGATGGCAGTTGGCAATCGCGGGAGCGACCTCGGGGCGCGGGGGGTCGAGCAGGGCGAGCAAGCCGACGTAGTCGAGTTCGTCCTCGACCTCGTCGCGGGGGAGGATCGTGTCGAGCTGGCGCTGCGCGAGGGCGAGCA
>JBAQHS010000116.1:0-6304 GCA_049288455.1 Gaiellaceae bacterium
CGAGCTCGGTGATCGCATCGTCGAGCGCGTCCCGTCTGTTCTTTGCGTCGAGCATGCGGCCGTAGCACTCGTCGAAGACGATCGCGAGCGGCTCACTCTCGAACCGCTGCGTGCGAAGCCACACATCGTGTGTCCGCGTCCATGCGGTCGCGTCGTACACCAACCCATGACAAAGCAGCAGCTTCGAGAGCCGATGCCGGGCACGCATCAGATCACCACGCGGATCCTCGCGCGCACGAACGAGGTCACGCGCAGCCTCCTCCTCCAGCGTAGGCACACGTACCGGAGTGATCTCACCAAGCCGAAGCAGCCGCGCCAACCGCTCGGCATCACGCCGGTCGGTCTTGACCCTGTCAGCCGCCGAACGGATCCGCGACGGCGCAGCAACAACACAACCGATCCCCGCCTCGGCACATGCCCGCGCCAGCCGATACCCCGTCGGCCCCGCCTCATAGACGACCCGCACCGGCGCTGGCAACGACTGCAACCACGCCACCGTCTCCGCCGTACCCGGCGGCACGCGCAGCGACCGCACCTCACCGCTCCCTACATCGATCACACCCGCGACCACCGAGCGAGCGTGCACATCAAGCCCCACCCAGCTACCTTCGCCCATAACCGGCGCCTCCCGTAATAGCGGCTCTACCGCCGGGCCACTCCCGACGGCAACCCCGACAACTTACGAGCGAGGCGCCGGGCACTCCATACGGTCTGGCCCAGCCGACGGGACCTGCGTGATTGGTGCGCGCGTAGTCACAATGCATCGTGCTTCCGTTCCTACTCGCGCTCGCGCTCGCTGCCCCGTGGACACATCCGCTGGCGTTCAGCGCACTGCCGGGATGGCAAACAGGCACGAGTGGCAACACACGCTCGGCCTACGTCGGCCCCGGCCCACACGCGTCCGTGCCGTTGGAGTCCACCGCGTGGATCGCGCGTGATGTCCGCTACACCGATAAAGCGACCGCCGACCCGCCGAACAAGACGCTTGCTCACCTACCGGCCCGGGGCATCATCGTTTGGGCAGTGATCTATGCCCCTGCATCGAGTGGACGACCGATTCAGCTTGACCTTCGACAGGCAAGGCACCTCGAATGCTGCGACGGCCCAGTGCGGGTAAAAGGAGGCATGTACGAATTAGCCGGGTACGGGCCTCGCCGCGCCTATTCGATGATCATCCGGATCTACTTCGGGTCGCGGCCGACACGGAGCATCCTTGAAGCAGCCCAGCTTGCGTTGAATCGCCTCCGCGCTCCTGCTCCGGCGTAAAGAAGCGGCCGCTGCTCAGGCGTCATTGCGCATCACGGCACCACCCCAGCGAAGAGCTGTCTCGCTAGTGGGATTCGCTCTCTTCGACGGTCTGGGTGAATTGCCTCCAGTGCCCTTCCGAGATGACCTCGATGCCGGCGTCGGTCACTTTGATCGCTGTGTCGTCGTCGATCGCATACGCGTCGTTTCCGAGGCCGGCGGCCCATCGTTCTGCTTCGGCCATCGTGTTCTCCGGAAGGTCGGGGTGATCCACGTGCGGGAAGATCGAGAAGTCGACGATCCCGAGCGCGCTGTCGCCGCCACCCGGCGGGTTCCAGACCTTGAAGTCCTCACCGATCCTCGGGGTCATGACCATGCTTCCGGCGCTCAACCCGACCCAGACTCCGCTCAGCGAGGGCAAGAGGTCGGCCAGGCCTGACTCCTGCATGTGATGGGCCAGGTAGAGGGAGTCTCCGCCGTTCACGAGCAGGACGTCGATCTCCTGGACGAGGGGGACCCAGAGGTCTCTGTCGACGGTGGGCAGCGCGGCGAGCTCGAGCACCCCGAGCGATTTCCACCCGAGTTCGCACATGGGTGTCGTGGCTTGTCCGGTGATGAATCGATATGCCCCGCGGATGCCGCCCGGGGCGTGACCGTACGACGCCGTAGGGATGCACAGCGCGTCGCACTCGGCGATCGGCTTGCCCAGTAGGTCGAGCATCGCATCGTTGATGCTCGCGTTCTTGATGCCAGCGGATGTGAGAAGAAGCTTCACACTGCCTCCCGGAGTCGGTACTGCAGACGGGACCGTTCCACAACCTAAGGATCCGTACGGGGGTCAGACTGGCAGGCGACGCGAAACTCATCGCGTCGGTCGAGCTCCAGTCCTCGGAGGAGATCGCGGAAACGATCCGGCGCCTCGACTGAGGATGCGAGCGGTAGCCTTGCCGCGATGCCGTCGCTCGCCGATTACCCGCGGGTCGAGCTCCTCTTCGGCCCGTCGCCCGTTCACCGGCTGGAGCGTCTGAGCGAGCACCTGGGTGGCCGAGTCGACCTGTGGGCCAAGCGCGAGGACTGCAACTCCGGACTCGCCTACGGCGGCAACAAGACCCGCAAGCTCGAGTACCTCGCCGCCGACGCCCTGGCACAGGGCTGCGACACCCTCGTCTCGATCGGCGGCGTCCAGTCGAACCACACGCGCCAAGTCGCAGCTGTGGCCGCGAAACTCGGCCTCGCGTGCGTCCTCGTCCAGGAGCACTGGGTCAACTGGGACGACCCCGGCTACGAACGCGTCGGGAACATCCTCCTCTCGAGGATCATGGGCGCCGACGTCCGGCTCTCGGACGCGGGCTTCGACATCGGCTTCAGGCCGAGTTGGGAGGAGGCACTCGCCTCGGTCGAAGCATCTGGCGGCAAGCCCTACTCGATCCCTGCAGGCGGTTCCGACCATCCGCTCGGGGGTCACGGGTTCGCCCGCTGGGCCGACGAGGTCGCAGAGCAGGAGGCCGAGCTCGGCGTCTTCTTCGACACGATCGTCGTCTGCTCGGTGACGGGCTCGACGCAGGCGGGCATGATCGCCGGCTTCGCCGGACAGGAGCGGCCGCGCCGCATCCTCGGGATCGACGGCTCGGCGACGGTGCAGCAGACGTGGGAGCAGATCGCACGGATCGCGCGGCGGACGGCCGAGGCGATCGGCCTTGGCCGGAGCCTCGCGGACGACGAGATCATCCTGCTCGATGAGTGGCATGCCGGCACGTACGGGATACCCGACGAGAAGACGATCGAGGCGATCCGTCTTTGCGCCCGGCTCGAGGGGATGCTCACCGATCCGGTGTACGAGGGAAAGTCGATGGCGGCGATGATCGACCTCGTGCGCGACGGGAGGATCGAGCCCGGCTCGAACGTCCTTTACGCCCACCTGGGCGGCCAGCCTGCGCTGAATGCCTACGCCGGCGCGTTCTGAGGCGAGGGTCGCTTACGCGGCGGCGGCGAGCGCCGCGAGGCGACGCAGGCAGAACTCGCGCTCGTGCGGCGCGCGCACCGACGGCAGCGGGTTGTCCTCGACATACGCGAGATCGGGGACGAACCGCTCCTCGAGCGCGATCGAACCGTTCTTCAGCGCGAAGAGCGTTCCCTCCGGCACCTCGCGCTTGCGGAGCTTGATCCGGCAGTAGTCCTCGACGACCTCGAGCGCGACCTTGGTCGACGCGAAGAAGAAACCGTCGCGGCCGACGCCCGCCCACAGCGGACGTCCCATGCCGCGGGCGATGAAGACGACACCGGGCTCACGCTCGTCGATCCAGCCGGTCGCCATCGCGCCGCGCAGGTGCTCGAGCGCGCGGGCGTCGTTCCGTGAATGGGCGGCGATCGCGAAGATCGCCTCCGAGTCGACGGTCATCCGCGGCTCGGCGCGCGCGCAGGAGTGGGGGGCAAGCAGCTCGTCGTCGTTCAGGATGATCCCGTTGTGGATCCCCACCACCGGCCCGTGGCGCACCGGGTGGTTGTTGGCGTTGATCGACGGATGGCCCTTCGTGTAGTCGCGGACGTGCACGAGCAGCTGGTTGGCGCCGTCGGGCACGGAGACGCGCTCGAGCAGCTGTGAGGCCGGCGTGCGCTGCTTCACGACCGTCGGATAGATCTCGTCGGGGGCGCGATACGCATAGCCGACTGCATCGGCGCCGCGCTCGGCGATTGCCGCCAGCAGCGACTGCGCGGCGAGAGTCCGCTCGACGCTCGAGCGGGGCCGAAGGCTGTATCCCGCGATGCCGCACATGTGAGTTGGCGATCCTAGGTATGTAGACGGACGCCGGGCCCGTTTGTTGTATCCCCTTCATAGGTGTTTTACATCTCAAGGGCCGCGCTCCTGCCGCCGATAGGGGAGGGATGGAGCATCCAGCCCCGGAGACGACCCTTGGTCTCGAGACCACCGACGAGCCCGTGCTCGAGCTTCTGCCGGCACTCGACGTCGTCGACGCGCCTGACGAGCCCGAGGACGAAGAGGAGCCGGACAATGCGGTCCTCTCCGAGAACGATCGCCTCCAGAGCTCGGACCCGCTGAAGCTGTATGTCCGCCAGATCGGCGATGGGCGCCTGCTCACCCCGTCGGAGGAGCGCGAGCTCGCGCGGCGGAAGGACCTCGGCGACGAGGCCGCGAAGCGCCGCCTGATCGAGTGCAACCTCCGCCTCGTGATGTCGATCACGCGCAACTACACGAAGGCCGGCGTCCCGCTGCTCGACCTGATCCAGGAAGGGAACATGGGCCTGATCAGGGCGGTCGAGAAGTTCGACTACAAGATGGGCTACAAGCTTTCGACGTACGCGACGTGGTGGATCAGGCAGGCCGTCACACGCGCGCTCGCCGACCAGGGCCGCACGATCAGGCTGCCGGTGCACGTCGCCGAACAGGTGCGCCGCGCACATCGCGCGCGCCGTGTCCTGACGCAGAAGCTGAATCGCGACCCGACGATGGACGAGATCGCGAAGGAGTCGAGCATGCCGGTCGAGCGGATCCGTGAGCTCTTCGAGCTCGTCGAGGATCCGGTCTCACTCGAGACACCGGTCGGTGACGGCGAGAGCATGGTCGCGGACATGATCGAGGACCAGAAGTCCGAGTCACCCGACGGGGCCACGTCCGCGCACGCGCGCACGGCCGACCTTGCCGAGGCGATCGAGCGGCTGAATCCCCGGATGAAGCATGTTGTCCTGCGCCGCTTCGGGCTCGACGGCCAGCCGCCGCAGACACTCGAGGAGGTCGGTACCGACCTCGGGATCACGCGCGAGCGTGTGCGCCAGCTCGAGACACGGGCGCTCCGCGAGCTGCGGACGGTTGCACCAGGGCTCGAGCTCTACCTGCAGGCGTAGCGCTCTCCTCGCTCAGCCCGAGAAGGCGACGGACTTCATCTCGTGCAGGGTCGAGAGGCGCTTCAGTGCCTCGACCTCGATCTGCCGCACCCGTTCGCGGGTGAGGCCGAGCCTGCGGCCGATGTCCTCGAGTGTCTTCGGCTCGGCATCGTCCAGGCCGTAGCGAAGAATGACGACGGCACGGTGGCGCTCGGGCAGCGAACGCAGCGCGTCGGCGAGCGTCTGGGAGCGAAGGGAGTTCTCGACGAGCTCGTCCGGTAGCGGCTCGTTGCCGGCGACGAAGTCACCGAAGGTTGCGTCGTCCGCCTCGCCGATCGGCGCGTCGAGCGAGGTCGACGCCCGGGCTGCGGCCCGCACCTCGACCGCCTGTTGCAGCGGCAGGTTCGCCTCGTCGGCGATCTCCTCGAGCGTCGGCTCACGGCCGAGCTGCGACCAGAGCGACCGCTCGGCGCGGTTCATCTTCTGCATGCGCTCGACGATGTGGACCGGCATGCGGATCGTGCGTGCCTTGTCGGCGAGGGCGCGGGCGACCGCCTGGCGGATCCACCACGTGGCGTACGTCGAGAACTTGTAGCCGCGGCGCCAGTCGAACTTCTCGACGGCGCGGATCAGGCCGAGCGTCCCTTCCTGGATCAGGTCGAGGAACGGCAGGCCCTGGTTGCGGTAGTTCTTCGCGATCGAGACGACGAGGCGGAGGTTCGACTGGATCATCCGCGTCTTCGCCGCCAGGTCCTCGGCCTCGATCTTCTTCGCGAGCTCCACCTCCTGCGCGGCAGTGAGAAGCGGATGGCGGCCCGCCTCACGCAGGAAGAGCTGCAGCGCGTCGGTGGTCGTCTCCCAGGTGATCTGGAGCGGCGGTGCGGGCGTCTCCGGCTCGGCCGGGGGCTGCGGGGTCGTCTCGCCGTTCTCGTCGATGTCGTTCACGACGTCGATCGAGCGGGTCTCGAGCTCGCGGTACACGGCGTCGACCTCGATCGGATCGAGGCTGAGCGGCTCGAGCACGTCGTTCAGCTCGGACTGCAGCAGCGATCCGCGCTCTTCGGCGGCCTCGACGAGCAGGCGCAGGTCGTCACTGAAGAGCAGGATGTCCGTCTCCGTGGGCACGCAGGAATCCATCTAGCCAAGAGGAGGCACGCCGAAACCACCTCGCTTCCGCTGTGCATCGCGAATGCACGGAAACAGACGTTATGTCAAGTTG
>JBAQHS010000117.1:0-6272 GCA_049288455.1 Gaiellaceae bacterium
AGTCCCGCGCCGCTCGAGGAGGAGAACCTGGAGCAGCCCGGGCTCGATCCCGTCGAGCGTCGGCAGAACGTCGAGCCGCACCAGGGCGATGTCCTCCGGCCCGATGTCGGAACGCACTTCGGCTCCCACGACGAGCGACGCATCGATCCCGAGGGCACGCCAGGCGGAGACGATGCCGACAGTCGACTCGTTCACCGGTGACCCGATCACAGCGACGCGCATCGCTCCTCATCCGTCTCGTTGCAGGCGAGCCCCGGAAGTGTCGCTCCTACGGGTCTCGCGCCGCCACCGTGCGGCCACCGAGCGTCCCTACGGAGAAGTACCGACCCGGCCGCCGTACGTCCCCACCGACGCGGCGAGGTGCTGGTCCTTCGTCACGGTGGCCTACCGGCCGACGTGCTCGAGCGAGCGCCCGCAGTGGATCAGCCCGTCGCGCAGGCGCGCGACCTCGCCGCGACCGAGTCCCGCGAGCATCTCCCGTTCGACCTCGTCGACCGCGCTGTCGCAGCGATCGAGCGCCCGCCGGCCGGCCGCCGTCAGCTCGTTGCGGATGACGCGCCCGTGGTTCGGGTCGGCGCGGCGTCTCACGTACTTGCGATCCGCGAGGAGCGCGAGCACCTCGCTCATCGATTGCGGCGTCACGAGCGAGCGCCGCGCGAGCTGGGCGTTCGAAAGCCCGTCTTGTGCGCGGAGGACGGACAGTGCCGTGTAGGCGGAAAGGGTGAGACCGGCCGGCTCGAGGGCGGTCGACAGGCGGCGGCGAAGCACGCGCTCGAGCCGGCCGACGACGTAGCTCAGCCTCGGTTCCACGTTATGGCCGCTCGTACGCTTGCAACCCCGGCTTGATCCGCTTCTCGTCGAGGAACTGCCCGAGGCCCTGCTCGCGGCCACGCTCTTCGTCGAGGAACTGCGATTGCTCGAGCTTCGCGTAGAGGTAGTCCTCGGCCTGGTCCCAGCTCATCGCGGCGCAGTGCTTGTAGCCGAGCTTGGCGGCGCGTAGAACGACCGGGTTCTTCGCGAGCAACTCGCGCGCGAGCGACTCGACCTCGTCCCAGAGGCTCGCGCGAGGGACGCTCGCGTTGACGAGGCCCATTGCAGCGGCCTGCCGGCCGTCGAAGGTGCGGCCCGTCATCACGTAGAGCAGCCCGGCGCGCGAGCCGACGGTGTCGGCGAGCGCCTTGCTGACGACGCTTCCAGGCGGAATGCCCCAGTTGATCTCGGACAAGCCGAACGTCGCCTCGTCCGCTGCGATCGCGAGGTCGCATGCGATCAGCGGAGTGAATGCGCCGCCGAAGCACCAGCCGTTGACCGCGGCGATCGTCGGCTTCGCATATGTCCGCAGCATCCGCCACTGCCACAGCGCAGCGTCGCGCCGCACCTTGCGCTGCACGTGCTCCGGCCCGCCGTCGACCTCGCGGAAGTACTCCTTGAGGTCCATCCCAGCCGAGAACGCGTCGCCCGCTCCCGTGAGCACGAGCACGCCGCAGTCGTCGTCCGCGTCGAGTGCCTCGAGCACTTCGACCATCTCGGCGTTCAGCGTCGGGCTCATCGCGTTGCGCTTCTCGGGCCGGTTCAACTCGACCCGTGCGATGCCTCCGTCGAGCTCGACCCGTACGGTCGTCCAGCGGTCCGCGTACCGCACGGCGTCCTCCTTCGCGGTCGGATGTCGCGCGACTATATCAGGGAGCCTGATATTGCGTCCAGAGTCACGGCTGAGCGGCCCGGCCGAGATGATCTCGCCCGAGGAACGTGTTCGCCCACGCACTCGTGCGCGCGAGCGCGTTGTCCTTGACGACCACCGGGCCGGCGAGCATCGACTCCTCCTCCCCGTAGGCTTTGAGGCGCTCGTAGGCCTGCGACCAGATGCACTCCGTGTCGTAGACCTCGCACAACCCGTCGCGCGTGCCGCCGCACGGGCCGTTCCGCTGGTTCTTCGCGCACTGTGATTCCGGGCAGACGTACGCGATCTCGGGCAGCGAGCAGTCGCCGCAGTCGCGGCAGCGAAAGAGCGGCACCTTGGCCGCCTGCTCGACCGCGTGAGCCGCCTTCGCGAGGAGCGGCGCCTGCTCGACTGCCCGGTAGAACGCGCGGCCGGCGGGATGCAGCGGCGCGTCACGGTCGAAGGCGGCCGAATGGAGCCGGCGGCTGACGCGGTACGAGACCGGGACCCGCAGCTCCGTCTTGCGCTCGCGCTTCGAGGCGAGGTAGGCGGCGCTGACCTCGTCCGAGGAGAGGAGTGTCTCCGGGTCGGGCTCGAAGAAGTAGAACTCGTCGGGGAACGCATACTGGATCTCGTGCGCGAACGAGCGCCAGTCGTCTGTCGCGAATGAGTTGGCCCGCTCGAGGATCTCGCCGAATGTCGCGGCAGGCGCGTGGCCCCCGAGGTAGACACCGTCGAAACCGAGCCCCCGCGCGACCGCGACGTGCTTCGCCGCGAGCTCGACGAAGAACGCGCGTCCCTTGTCAGGGCTCCCGCCGTGGCGCTCGGCGAGGGCGAGCAACTCGTCGGTGACGACGACGCCCGGGATCTTCCCCTGGTTGAACGCCCGTGCCGCCGTACGCGAAAGGAGGTAGACGTTCGCCAGCGCCGACACGGGCAGCTGCTCGCGCCGGATCCAGCGGAGGAGCTCGTCGTCTTTGCGCGTGTTCCAGCCGATCTGGTTGATCGCGAATCTCGCACCCGCCTCGACCTTCTTGCGGAGCTTGAAGTACTGCGGCATCACCTCGCGCTCGCGTCGCTTGTGGTTCGTCACGACGGCGCCGAGGAAGAAGCTCGTGCGCTCGAGCCGCGTCCCAGGGTGCCGCTCGTCGCGGAGGCCGTCGTTCATCTCCGAGAAGAGGCTGAGCAGTCCAACCGAGTCGATGTCGAAGACGGGGGCGGCGAGTCCCCTGTGCCCGGCGACCGGGTAGTCGCCCGAGAGCGCGAGAACGTTGTCGAATCCCTCCGAGCCGAGCTTCCAGCCGCGGCTCTCGAGTGCGTTGCGATTCCAGTCCTTGCACGAGAGGTGGATGATCACCTCTTGACCCCGTGAGATCAGATCGGTGCCGAGCGTGTCCGGGGCGAGCATCGCGTGGCCGCCCGGGTTGTCGGTGATCGAGAGCACGTCGATGCGTGGGTCGGCCGCCAGCTCGCGCGCCAGCTCCATCACGCTGCGGCTCGAGTGCGCGGTGATCAGCCCGCGGCTCGTCACGAGCTCGGCGGCGACGACGAACGCCCCGGGGCGCTCGAACTGCTCGCGAAGAGAGGTCATTGCCGGCGCATTTCCAGTATCAGTCTGCCTGACATATCATCGCAATCATGCCCGGCTTGCAGGTGCTCGACAGCGGAACCGCCCGGGTGGTCGAGAAGGTCTGCGACGCGATCGTCCCCGGCTCGGCGCGCGTCGGGCCTGCCGTCTACATCGATGCTCTGCTCGCCCGCATGGACGAAGGTGCCCGCGCCGCGGTGCTCGACGGGTTCGCGTCGCTCGCGCGGGACGGGATCGGCGCACACGCGACGACGCCGCAGTTCCTGCAGATCCGTGCGCTCGCGATCGAGGCGTTCTATAGCGACTTCGTCGCCCCTGGGCGCGACGCGACCGGCGCCTGGGCGGAGATCGACTTCAATACCCCGCTCGCGACGCGACTCGCGAAGGACTGGTCGTACCTGGGGATCGGATGAGCGAGCGCTTCGACGTCGTCGTCGTCGGTTCCGGCGCGGGGGGCGGGGTGATCGCGGGCGAGCTCGCCGACCTCGGCCGGAGCGTGCTGCTGCTCGAGACCGGCCCGCACAAGACGGCCGCCGACTTCACGCGCTGGGAGGCCAAGGCCGCTCATGACCTGTGGTGGCCGATCCGGTTCGCCTTGATCGACGGCGGCGCGGGCGGTGCGGTCGGGCTGATCGCCGGGCGGTGCGTCGGTGGTAGCACCACGATCAACACCAAGGTGGCGTTGCGGGCCCACGACCGGGACTTCGCGAAGTGGCACGAGGCGAGTGGGATCGTCGGCGCAGCGGGCTCGCCGTTCGGCGCGACCGACCTCGATCCCCATTACGACAGGGTCGAGCTGCGGCTCGGCGTTCGCGAGCGAACCGACTGGCGCAGCAGCGTTCGCACGGTCGAGCCCGCGTTCCGCACGCTCGGCGCGCCGCTCGAGGCGGTGCGCTCCTACACCGACGCGAACTGCATGAGCTGTGGCTCCTGCCTGCAGGGCTGTCCGACGAACGCGGGCAAGTCGACGCTGAACACCTATATCCACGACGCCTGGGCGGCAGGCCGGCTCGAGTTGCGCGCCGACGCTCATGTCGAGCGCGTCGTGATCGAAGGCGGTGAGGCGCAGGGCGTCGAGTACCTCGACTCGGGCGGCGAGCTTCACCGGGTCGACGCCGGCGCCGTCGTCGTTGCGGCAGGGACGCTGAACTCGCCGCAGCTGCTCCTGCGCTCGGGGCTCCCGGACACCCCGAGCACGCGGCTCGTCGGTCGCAACCTCGGCTTCCACCCGGCGCGCATCGTCTACGGCCTCTTCGACGAACCGCAGGACGCGCACATGGTCTACCCGATCACGGCGCACGCGATGGCCCACCAGCTCGACGAGGACGGCGGCTTCGTCGTCGAGGCGACCACCATCCAGGACCCGATCGGCTTCGCCACCACACTCGAGGACGAGAACGGGCCGGTCTACGGGCCTGCGCTCGTCGAGGCGCTCCGCGCGTTCCGGCGTTGGGCCGGCCTGCTCGTGATGGTGAACGACGACAACAACGGCAGCGTCGAGCTCGACGAGGACGGGCAGGAGTCGTACGTCGCGGCGTTCACCGATGTCGAGCGAGGGCGCTTGGACGGCGCCCTCGATTTCACGCGCGACGTGCTCGTCGAGGCCGGCGCGTCCAGCGTGCGCTGGACGGGGCTGATCACGACGCACGTGCAGGGCACGTGCCGGATGGGAAGCGACCCGGCCCGGTCGGTCGTCGACGCCGACGGTCAGTCCTGGGACGTGAAGCGCCTCTACGTCGGCGACGGCTCGGTCGTCCCGCGGACGCTCTCGGTGAACCCGTCGCTCACGATCATGGCGCTCGCCGACCGGCTGGCGAGCCACCTCCACAGCGACCCGCACGGGTACCTGGCGTGACGGAGGCGATCCGTGATCTCGCGCACCTCTCACACGTCGAGCTGCTGACGCCGAAGCCCGCCGAGAGCCTCGCCTACTTCCGCGAGCTCCTCGGCATGGAGGTCGCCGGGGAAGCGGGCGACTCCGTCTACCTGCGAGGCTTCGGCGACTACGAGCGCTCCTCGTTGAAGCTGACCGCGTCGCAGCAGGCGGGCGTCGGCCATCTCGCTTATCGCGCCTACAGCCCCGAGGCGCTGGCGCGGCGCGTTGCCGCACTCGAGGCGGCGGGCGCAGGCGGCACCTGGCTCGAGGGCGATCTCGGGCACGGCCCGGCTTACAGCTTCCTCGATCCTGACGGCCACCGCCTCGAGCTCTTCTACGAGTCCGAGCGCTACGAGGCGCCGCCGGAGCTTCGCCCGGCGCTGAAGAACCAGCCGCAGCGCTACCCCGGGCGCGGCGCCGGCGTCCGCCAGCTCGATCACGTCAACTTCCTCGCCGTCGACCCCGCCGAGAACCGTGTCTTCCTCGAGCGAAATCTCGGCTTGCGCCTGACGGAGCAGATCGTGCTCGACGACGGCACCGAGGCGGGCGTGTGGCTCGCGTCGAGCCAGAAGTCCTACGACGTCACCTACACACGCGACCTGACGCGCACGCGCGGGCGGCTGCACCACGTCGCATTCTTCGTCGACCAGCGTGAGGATGTGCTGCGTGCCGCGGACATCTTCCTCGAGCACGGGATCGTGATGGAGTCCGGCCCGCACAAGCACGCGATCCAGCAGACGTTCTTCCTCTACACGTGGGAACCGGGCGGGAACCGCATCGAGATCTGCTCCGGCGGCTTCCTGATCCTCGCGCCGGACCACGAGCCGGTCGTCTGGACGCAGGCCGAGCGCGCGAAGGGGCAGGCCTGGGGCATGCAGACCGTCGCGAGCTTCCACATCAAGGGAACGCCGTCGGTGCCCGAGGAGGAGGCGCTCCTTGCAGGCGCCGGCCGCTGAGCCCTCGGCGCGTGCGCGCGAGCTCGTTCGCGGTGCCTACGACCTGCACGTCCATGTCGAGCCTGACATCGCTGCGCGACGTATCGACGATTTGGAGCTTGCACGCCGGTTCGCCGAGCTCGGTCTCGCGGGCTTCGTCCTCAAGTCGCACTACGTGCCGACGGCCGAGCGGGCCGCCGTCGTGCGCGGCGC
>JBAQHS010000118.1:0-7004 GCA_049288455.1 Gaiellaceae bacterium
CTGATCTGGTGGCCGAGACGGGGGCCGGCGCGATGCGGGCCGACGCTCTCATCCTTCTTGCCGAGTTCGAGGTCGACGACCTCGCGGTCCCGATGCTCGAGGAAGCGTTGCGTGAGGCGGCCGCGTGGCCCGCGCTACAGGCACTCGTTCACATCCGGCTCGCGGGCGCCAGACGCTTCAGGAAAGGATTCGCCGCGGCCTTCGAGGATGCGCGCGCGGCACTCGAGCTCGCGGACGGCCTCGACGGCGCGCTTCAATTCGAAGCGCTCTCCATGCTCACGGTGCTAGGCCTCGCAGTCGGCGACGCCGACGCTCCGGCCCACGCTGCGCGGGCGCACGAGGTTGCGACAGCAGTGGGCGACCCGGATCTGCTCAAGGTGGCCAACAAACTGCTCGCCGCCGTCTGTCTCGGTCGCGGCGACGTCGACCAGGCCCGCCTGCTGCTCGAGCGCGAATACGACGAATGGCGCGAGCGCGACGAGCCCTTTAGCGCAGACGTGCTCTGGGACCTCGCGTGGGTCGAGCTGTCAGGCGGCCGGTGGGAGCTCGCGGCGGACTACGCCGACCGTGCACGCGACCTCAGCATGCAGTACGAAGCCGAGAAGAACCAGGACTACATTCCATCGTCCTGGATCGCCCTTCACTGCGGACAACTCGAGCTCGCGACGCAGCAGTCGAGCAGGGGACTCGAGCTCTGCGAGCAGCAGATCGGGTTTCTCCCACCGCTCTTGCTCGCGGTCCCGGGGCTTGCCGCCCTATGGAACGGCGACGCGGCGAGTGCGGTTGATTGGTTGGGCAGAGCTGATCGGCAGGCGGCAACCCTGGGATGGGCGGAGCCAGGTCGACGCCCCTGGACAGCGGATTACATCGAGGCACTCCTCGAGCTTGGCAGAATCGCCGAGGGGGTCCGAGTTCTCGACCTCTGGGAGGCAGATGCGGCGCGGCTCGGGCGCAAGCTGGTGCTCGCTCACGTGACCCGCTGTCGCGGCCTGGTCGCCGCCGCTACGGGAGACGTCGATCGCGCCGCGTCACTTCTGCGCGTGGCAGTCACGGAGCACGAAGAGATCGAAGACGGGTTCGGCCGCGCCCGCGCGCTGCTTGCGCTCGGGATCGTGCTCAGGCGCGGGCGGCAAAAGCGCGCCGCCCGCGACGCCCTTCGGGCGGCGCTCGCCGGGTTCGAGCAACTCCAAGCGGCCACCTGGCTCGAGAAAGCCCGCGCCGAGCTCGGAAGCATTGGTGGGCGGACCCGTGAGGAAGGACTAACTGCGGCCGAGCGTCGCGTCGCTTCCCTGGTCGCCCAGGGCCGAACGAATCGAGAAGTCGCCGCGGCACTGTTTCTCGGCGAGCGGACCGTAGCCGGACACCTGACCCACATTTACGCCAAACTCGGCGTTCGCTCGCGCACCGAGCTTGCCCGCAGGCTGCACTAACGACCTCTGATTCGCCCGAGCAAAGTCGAGACGTTCTTACCTTTTCTCGGTAGCGCCCCGTCCCTAGCGTCGAAGGCGTGCCGACCTACCTCGTCGAGACGTACCTCGCCCGTGGCCAAGCCGGCGAACGGACCGACCGCGAACGGCGCGCACGCTCGGCAGCGGCGAACCTGACGCGAGAGAACGCGCCGGTCAGGTTCGAACGCTCGATTCACGTCCCAGAGGACGAGCTCTGCTTCTTCGTCATTGACGCCCCCTCGGGCTCGGAGGCTGTGCTTCTCGCACAGCGTGCGGGACTCGACGCGATCCGCGTCGTCGAAGCGGTCACGTCTGGAAACCGATCGAAGGAGGAGAAATGAAACGACACGGGTTGCTCCTGGCAGGCCTGGTTCTGATCGTCGCCGCGGTGGCGTTGCTCGGCATCGGCACCGCTCGCGCGGACGTAGCGCAGACCCCAACCGTCACAGGATGTCCTACCGGCTTCGAGCGCTTGAGTATCGCTGCAGTCGAAGCGTCGGGGCCGTACCCCGACATCGTCTTCGGCGGGATCGATAGAGCCGGAAACGACAACGGCTACCTCTGCGGGCTCGTCCAGCCCGACAGCGTCCGGGACGCCTACTGCAGACAAGGCGCCCAGATCGCGTGCCAGCTCGAGGAGCTCGACCTGCCCCACTACGTCCTCAAAGACGACAACAGCCCGGCGAGCTAGAGGCCTGCCGAAAGAACGCGCCTAAGAGCGCGAACAAACGAAGGAGGAGCAATGAAACGGTACCTATCCCTACTCGCAGCCTTGGCGGTGGTGATGGCGCTGGTTGCGCTCGCCGCTTTCGTCGCCATCACGAAGGCGTCGTCGCCCGTCGGGGTGACTGGCACCCTGCTCGCGCGTGGAACGTACGACAGCTTCAACGTGCGATCCGATCCACACGGCTCGATCGCCGACTTCAGAGCGCATTCCACCTCGCCGATTGACGTCGTCGTTCAGAAGCACGACTACCTTCCGGGCGCAACGACCGGATGGCACCAGCACCCCGGGCCCGTGTTCATCACGGTCACGCAAGGCCAGCTCACGTTCTACGAACGCGACGATCCGACCTGCACGCCGCATGTCTACTCGGCAGGTCAGGGATTCGTCGACACCGGAGACGGCCACATCGGCCGGAACGAGACCGCCCAAGCTGCCCAGGACGTGACCGTGGCAATCGCGCCGGTGGGAGGCGCTTTCCGCACCGAACTCGACGCTCCCGGCCCCTACTGCAATTTCTAGACCGCGCAAGGCCCGCTAGCGCGCTGGAGGGCGGGGCACTGACCGCCCTCCAGCACGCAGCGCTCACGCGACGTGGTTTAGCGGACTCGGCTCGCGATCACGCCGACGGCGTTGGCGCGAATGGTTGGACACCCCGCGTCGGGAGCGGGGCGTCAAATTGCGGCGGTGGCCGTGGCATTGCAGCAGCACGCGGAGCATGAAGCGCCTCCCGATGCTTGATGAGCATCGCGCTACCGCCTCCTGCCCGATCAGGAGCATCGAACTACCGCCTTCTGGGCGACAAGGAGGCTTGGCGTTCGTTGCCCCTCCCTTTCCGAACTGACCGACGACACGCATCAACACTCGATCGACGCCAGCCAGGGTCGCGGAACCAACCGCTCGGGTCACCCGCACCGAACCTGCCCGCCTGGAGGCATCTTGAGCAGTTAAGAAGAACAACGGGACCGCGTTCGGGGCATCTTGCGCCGGCCGGCCCGGCGCCACTGCGTCTGCTGCATCCCGATCGCGCCGGGCGACGCTTCTACAGTTGATCGACAGCGCGCCGGACGAGTACCTGCGCGAGGTGTGCTCGGTACTCGCTGCTCGCGCTCACGTCGCTCGGCGGCTCGGTGCCATCGGCAGTGCGTGTGGCGGCGTCCGCCGCAGAGGCTCCCGCTGCCAGCGCCTCCTCGACGCCGCGGGCCCGGAGCGGTGTCGGCCCCATGCTCGTGAGGCCGATCTGTATGCGTCCGTCGACGCGGGCGGCGGCGACGGCGACGGTCGCCCAGTCCTGCGTCCGACGCACATGCTTGAGGTACGTCCCTGCAGCCACCTTCGGGATCCGGATCTCGGTGAGGATCTCCTGCCGCGTGAGGGCCGTGTCAAACGGGCCGATGAAGAACTCCGCCGCCGGGATTGTCCGCTCCCCGTCCGTCCCCCGCGCGACGAAGTCAGCGTCGAGGGTGAGCAGAACCGTTGTGAGATCGGAGGCCGGGTCGCCGTGTGCAACCGAACCGCCGATCGTGCCGCGGTGACGCACCTGCGGGTCGCCGATCAACGCGGCCGTCTCGCCGATCACCGCACAGTGCTGCGCGAGCACCCGGTCGGAGACGAGCGCCGCGTGGCGTGTGAGCGCGCCGATCGCAATGCGCTCGCCGTCGACGCGTACGTAGCGGAGTTCGTCGAGCCGGCCGATGTCGACGAGTAACGACGGACGCGCAATGCGCAGGCGCATGGCCGGGACGAGCGAGTGCCCGCCCGCAAGGAGCTTCGCGTCCTCGTCGCCGCCGAGCAGCGCAAGCGCCTCGTCGACCGAACCCGCCCGTGCGTACTCGAAGGAGGCGGGGATCACGCGCCGGCCCTCGCCGCGGCCTGGACCGCTCGGACGATGTTGTGGTATCCCGTGCAGCGGCAGAGGTTGCCTTCCAGCCCGAGGCGAATCTCCTGCTCGGTCGGGTTCGGGTTCTCCTTGAGAAGCGAGATCGTGGCCAGCACGAACCCGGGTGTGCAGTAGCCGCACTGGAGCGCGTGCACCTCGTGGAACGCCTGCTGCACGGTGTGGAGTTGGTCGCCATCAGAGATGCCCTCGATCGTCGTCACGTCGCAGCCGTCCGCC
Organism: Gaiellaceae bacterium; assembly: GCA_049288455.1. Lineage (GTDB taxonomy): Bacteria > Actinomycetota > Thermoleophilia > Gaiellales > Gaiellaceae > PALSA-600. The sequence goes on from JBAQHS010000118.1 coordinate 4,289, forward strand.
TGCACGGCGAGCACCGTGCACGACTTGGCCGACTCGCCGTCGAGCAGGACCGTGCATGCCCCGCAGGAGCTCGTGTCGCAGCCGACGTTCGTTCCGGTCAGTCCGAGATCGTCGCGCAGGAAGTACGCCAAGAGCTTCCGCGGCTCGACCTCGGCTTCGTGGCGCTTGCCGTTGACCGTGATCGCGATCTTGGTCATGCCTTCGCCTCCTGGAGCGCACGCCAGACGTTCTCGCCGTTCGCGGGCAGGTCGACATGGCGGACGCCGAAAGGCGCGAGGGCGTCGACGACGGCATTGTGGACGGCGGGTGTCGCACCGATCGTCCCCGACTCGCCGATTCCCTTCGCGCCGAGGGCGTTCATCGGGGTTGGGGTCTCCATCTCGACTGCCTCCCACGACGGGAGGTCGGCGGCGGAGGGGAATGCGTAGCCGACGAACGTCCCGGTCAGCGGATTCCCTTCCTCGTCGTAGACGACCTCCTCGTAGAGCGCCTGGGCCACTCCGGTCGCGACGCCGCCATGCACCTGGCCTTCCGCGATCAGGGGGTTGATCAGGGTGCCGGCATCGTCGACGGCGATCAGCCGAAGCAGCTCGACGTGCGCAGTCTCTGTGTCGACCTCGACAACGGCCAGGTGGGCGCCGAACGGGAATGTCGGGGCTGCCTGGAACTCGTGCGCCGCCGTCAGCTCGGCGAGCCTGTCTTCTGCCGCTGCGCGTGAGGCGAGGTCGGACCACGAGATTGCTCGCGAGGGTGCTCCGATGACGTGCAGGAGGCCGCGACCCCGGTCGAGGACGATGTCGTCGACACTGGTCTCGAGGTAGTCGCCGACGAGCTTCCTCGCCTGCTCCACAACGTCGTCGGCGGCGAGCCGTGCGGCCGTACCGCCGATTTGCGTCGACTTCGATCCGTAGGTTCCGGTGCCCTTGGCGATCTCGTCGGTGTCGCCCTTGTGGACGGTCACCTTCTCGACGGGCAGGCCGAGCCGTTCGGCGGCGATCATCGCAAACGTCGTCTCATGGCCCTGGCCGTGGGAGAACGAGCCGGTGCGGACGATCGCGCCGCCGTCCTCTGTGATCTCGACTTCGCCGAACTCTGTCTCGGCGACCCCATTCGTGATCTCGACGTAGCAGGAGATGCCGATCCCGAGCTGTTTCGCGTCGCCGTCGGCACGGCGGCGGCGCTGCTCGTCGCGCAGCTCGTCGTAACCGGCCGAGCGGAGCACGAGGTCGAGCGCTCCCTCGTAGTCGCCTGAGTCGTAGGTCGCCGTGGTGACGGTGGTGTGTGGGAACGCGTCCTTCGGGATGAAGTTCCTCCGCCGGACTTCGGCCGGATCCATCCCGAGCTCGGCAGCGAAGGTGTCGATCGCACGCTCGATCGCCTGCGTTGCCTCCGGTCGGCCTGCGCCGCGGAAGGCCGAGATCGGCGTGGTGTTCGTCACCACCGCGCGGCCCTCGAACTCGATCCGCGGGATCTCGTAGACGCCGCTCGCCATGAGCGCCGTGAGGTTCGGAAGGTAGGCCCCGAGCGCCGGATACGCGCCGGTGTCCTGCAGGGACTCGAGCCGGTAGGCAAGCACCTTGCCGTCCCGGGTACCGCCGATCGTGAAGTCGAGGCGCTGTGCTCGGCCGTGCGGAAGGGCGATCATGCTCTCGCTGCGCGTTTCCGTCCAGCGGACGGGCCGGTCGAGCTTGCGCGCCAGCCAGACCAGCAGCAACTCCTCGGCGTTCAGCGTCTTTGCCCCGAAGCCGCCGCCGACGTCCGGGGCGATCACCCGAACCTGCGTCGGGTCGAGCCCGAGCATCCCGGCGAGCACCATGCGGTCCTGGTGCGGCGTCTGTGTGGAGAGCCAGGCGGTGAGGCGTCCGTCGGGGCCGAGTTCGGCGGCGCATGAGCGCGTCTCGAGCGGGCACGGCGCCATGCGCTGACTCAAGAGCGTTCCGGCAACGACGACGTCGCAGTCGCCGAACAGCTTGTCGTCGTGGTCCGGTGAGCCGGTGAGGGCCGCGACGTTCGTCCCGGCCTCCGGGAAGAGGAGTACTTCGTCCTTCGCGGCGTCCTCGGGTTTGACGACGGTCGGAAGCGGCTCGTAGTCGACCATGACGAGCTCGGCGGCGTCCGCGCCTGCAGCACGGTCGTCGCTGATCACGATCGCGACGATGTCGCCCACGAAGCGGACGACGTCCCTCGCGATCAGTGGCCGCCCCATGGTCTGGTTGAGCCCGGGGAACGGCGGCGGCCCGTACACAGGCAGGTCGAGATCTGCACTCGTCAGGACTTGCACATTCGGGAGGGCTGCGGCGGCCGAGACGTCGACTTCGGTGATGCGGGCGTGGGCGAGCAACGAGCGGACGAACGTGACCGACGCTGCTCCCTCGAGGGTCATGTTCTCCACGTAACGGCCTTCGCCGCGGAGAAAGCGTGGGTCCTCCTTTCTCAGTACGCGATTCCCGAGGATGCTCACAGTGGTCGAGCCTACTCCGTGGTGGGCAGACCTAACAACGGGTCAGAACGGAACCATTCGGTCAGATGAGGCCAGCGTCGCGATCTTGACACCACTGATCCGATCTGGTTGCACCAGACAGAGCGTCGAAGTTGGCGGCATGCCAGCGGCCCTTACAAACGAACGTATCGTCTGTGGAAGCGCGAACCGAGGCGATTGGTTTCGCCCGTTCACGCGTAAGAGGTGACTGCAGTGGGTTTCCGTTCCCTTTCCGCG
>JBAQHS010000119.1:0-8854 GCA_049288455.1 Gaiellaceae bacterium
CCTGCACGAGCGGTAGTGCAAGCACGAACGTCGCACCCTGACCCTCGCGCGACTCCGCCCACACCCGACCGCCGTTCGCATCCGCAAAGCCGCGCGCGATCGCCAACCCCAAGCCGGCGCCACGCACGTCGCCGGTGCGCGTGCCTCGTTGGAATGGCTCGAAGATCCGCTCATCTTCCCCCGGCGCGATCCCCGGCCCGCGGTCGATCACCCGCACCAACACCTCCGACGTGCTTTCGCTCACCTTGATTCGGACAGGCTCGGACGGCGGCGAGTAGTGCAACGCGTTCTCGACGAGGTTCGCAAGCACGCGCTCCAGCTGTTGCACATCGACGCGCACGTTCGACGATTCCTCTGGCAGCGACACCTCGATCCGGCCCCCGGCAGCCTCGACACTATCCAGCGCCTGCAGGACAAGATCCTCGATCGCCGAGATCTCCGGCTCCGGATTCGCCGCGCCTGCCTGTAGCCGCGACAAATCGAGCAGATTGCTCACCAGCCTGTCGAGCCGCTCCGCCTCACCGAGGATCGTCTCCCCCAACTCGCGCCGGTCCGTCGACTCGAGCGTGAGATCACCGTGCACGAGCGCTCCCGCCGACGTCAAGATCGCCATCAACGGCGAGCGCAGATCGTGGCTCACCGCCCGCAACAATGCGGTCTTCATCGCATCGCTGCGACGCAGCGCCTCCGCCTCGTACGCCTCGCGTGCCAGTCGCTCCCGATCGATCGCAACCCCCAAGAGGGACGCCAGCGCCGGCAGCAACCGCCTTCGCGCCCGCGTGTCCCGCTCGCGCCCGCCCTGCAGATAGATCTTTCCCACTTCCCGGTCACCCGCAGTCAGGGGATATGACTCGGCGCCGGACTCCGGCGGCGCGTCTGCTGCCACTTCGATCCGTGCCCGCTCCACCCGCAACGCTCGCGCCGCCTCGGCCGCAATTCGCTCGAGCTCTGTGCTCACACTGCCCCGCGCCAGTAGCGACGTGGCGATTCGCGCCAACAACGCCGACTCCCGCGCTTGCCGCCGCGAGCGCGTGGCCAACTCGCTCACGACCACGGCCGTCACCAGAAACACCGCGAGCGCGAACCAGTTCCGCGAATCCGCCAGCGTGAACGTGTACAGGGGCGGCAGGAAGAAGAAGTTCAGCGCCAGCATCGACGCGACCGCGACCGCGATCCCGAAGCCGAGCCCCCACACGATCGCGACCGGCAAAACCGCGAAGATGTAGAGCACGCCCAGGCTCAGCACCGGCACGTGCGGCTTCAACAGCTCGATCGTCCCCGTGACCACCGCAACCGCCACCACGCTCGCGAGCGCGCCGTAGACCTCAGCCCGCGAGGGAACACGCGGCTTCACATTCATCGCATCTCGAACGCTAGCTTGCGCGAACCCCGAGTCGCGGCCCGCCTTCGTTGTCAGAGAAGACGAAGAGTTTGCCGACCTTTCTAGACTTGGTGTGATGGCACAGCCGGGCGAGACGCGAATCCAGCTCTGCGGCCGGTTCGCCGTGAGGCTGGACGGAGGGCGGGTCGAAAAAGCGCTGCCGGGCGACAAGGGGCAGCTGCTCTTCACGTACATCGTGCTCAATCGGCTTCGCCGAATCGACCGCGGCGAGCTGCTGATCGCGGTCTACGGCGAGGAGGCGACGCCCGACCACCACCCCCGGCTCAGCGTGCTGCTCTCGAAACTGCGCCGTGTCATCGGGGCCGAGCTCCTAAGGGGACGAGCGCAGCTCGAACTCGTGCTGCCTGACGGCGCATTCGTCGATGTCGAGGCGGCGCTCGAGGGGCTGCATCGAGCCGAGTCGCGTGTGGCTGCCGGCGAGTGGGCGGAAGCGTGGGGCCCCGCCGGGATCGCCTATCACGTCGCCAGCAGGCCTCTGCTCCAGGGTCAGGACCAGCCCTGGTTGGACGATTGGCGGCGACGTCTTGACGACGTTCGACTGCGCGGACTCGAGTGCGTTGCACAGGCGAGGCTCGGACTCGGCGGGCCGACTCTGCCGCAGGCCGCGGATTGTGCGCGTCAGCTGATCGAGTTGGCCCCGTTCCGCGAGACTGCCTACCTGATCCTGATGAAGGCGCTCGCCGAGGGTGGGAACAACGCAGAGGCGCTGCGCGTCTACGACCGCCTGCGCCTCCTGTTGCGGAACGAGCTCGGGATCGCGCCCAGCCCAGCCGTACAGAGCGTCTACCGACGCCTGCTCGGCACTGTCTAGCGACGTAGGTCGCTAGATCTCCTCGGCCTGCGCGAGGAGATCCTCGCGCGAAACCTGGCCGACGAGCTCAGGGTGGTCAGCGGCCAGGTGCGCCTGCGCCTTCTCCCAGAGCTCGTCGTCGTCCTTCCCCTCGACGAGTTTCCCACAGACGCAGTTGATCCGCCTCACGATTGCCGATCGTTTCACGATGCCACCCTAAGGCGCGCGAACGACCCTGCAATCGCCCTGACGCTGAGGCGTCTCACTGCGTCCGCGCGCGAGCGTGAACCCAGCCGCTCAGACCGCGGACGGCTGCGGCAGCAGCTCCAACTGTGTGAGCAGCGAGACCTGGTCGTAGTAGATCTCGCCGCCGACGACCCGACCGTCGGCGTCGAAGTGCCACATCTCGCAGATCGGCAGCGTCCACTCCTTGCCGGTCGCCGGGAAGGGACCGAGTGGGCCGTCGTTCGTACCCCGGGCGATGAACCGGGCCACCACCGTCTCACCGGCATCCGAGTACAGGGCGTCGGTGACCTGGCAGTCCGAGGAGGCCTGGATCCACCCCGCCAGAAAGTCGTTCTTGAACTCCTCGGGTGTCCGGAACGTGATGCCCTGGGCGTGGTCGATCCAGCTGATGCTCTCGACGTACTCCTTCACCATCGCGTCGAAGTCCCGGCGGTTGAAGGCCTCGTGCCCTGCGCGGTAGGTCTGGACATTTCTGGATTCCATTGCTCCTCCTGTCGTTGTGTTGGAGCGATGGTCGCAGCGCGTCGTTTCGTAAACCTTTCGCCGACCTTTCGGGCTTGCTACTGCCGCAGGGGCGGACCCACCAGTCTGCAGGTCCGCCCCCCACTGTCGCTGCTCTACGGGCCTTGCAGGTACGGCACGAGGACCTCGCAGCCGCCGCTCTCGAGGTCGGGATGTGGCCCATGGAGCCCAGACACCGTTTCGGAGATGAAGTCACCTACCGGATTGTTTGGATCCCCGGTGTACTCGAAGACATCGACAAAGGTGGCAGGCCCAGCGTTAACACTCAAGGTCGGACCACCGGTGATCGAATACTTCGCGTACAGGCCTCCGTACGTCGTCGTGATCGTGACCGTTCCTTCGTCGATCACGGCCGGCGATGTTTGCTTCGCCGGCCCGGCGAAGGTGAGCGTGGTTGATCTTCCATTCTCGGCCGTGAAAACGCCGGAGAAGGAGCTGTTCATGAAGTACGTGCCGTTGCCCGTGTCGCGGAAGACCGATGTGCCGTGACCGACGGTCGTTCCCGAGATGCCGCAGACATTGGAGGCCTTCGTGAACGAGAAGTGCGTGACCTGCGTCGATCCAGCCGCGAGACCTGTCGCCGCAGTGACGCACGCCAGCACCGATGCGATGGCTAGAGGTAGAAGCCTCTTTTGCATGATCTTGCCCCGCTTTCCTGTTGGATGTGTTCATGCCCGCAACCGAGGCTAGGAATCCGCGCCTAACATCCGACAAGTGCACGCCTAGGCCGTGACTAAGTCGTTGCGCCTGAAGGTGTTTCTCACCGGTCGGGTCGCAGCCGAGGCAAACGGACGCGTGCTGGACGAGGCGCGCTTCCCGGGGCGTCAAGGTCGCCTTCTCTTCGCTTACCTGGTCGCAGCCCAGAGCAGGCCGGTACCCCGGGACGAGCTCGCCGACGCGATCTGGGGGGAATCGCCGCCCGCGAGCTGGGAGAAAGCGTTGACCGTCATCGCGAGCAAGCTCCGCGGCCTCGTCGCAGAAGACGGGATCACGCTCACAAACGCGTTCGGGTGCTACCGCCTCGACCTGCCGGAGGGGACCTGGGTTGACCTGTTCGCAGCTGCAAGCGACGCCGAGGACGCGGAAGGAGCGCTTGCCGCCGGCGAGCTCGACCGGGCGCGGGCGGCGGCTCGATCGGCGGAGTCACTGGCGCGCCGGCCGTTCCTGGCCGGTGAAGACGGAGCGTGGGTCGAGCAGAAGCGACGCGACCTCGCCGACATCCGCGAGCGCGCGTTGACCGTCCTTTCCGATGCGTGCCTGCGTGCGGGCGCCGCGCGCGAGGCGGCAAAGTGGGCCGAGGAACTGATCGCGCTCTCACCGTTTCGCGAGGCTGGATACCGCCGTCTGATGGACGCACACGTCGTCGCGGGAAACCGCGCCGAGGCGCTTCGCGTGTACGAGCAGTGCCGGCACCTTCTCGCGGAGGAGCTCGGCGCGTATCCGTCGCCGGAGACAGACTCGATCTACCGTGCACTCCTCGAGGCACCGCAGAGCGCCGTTCGAACGGCGCCGGTCGCCGAGCCGACGGTCGAACCCGGCAAGTCCGAGCTTTCGCAAGTCCAGACGGATCTACCGCTCCGGGCGGAGCAGGTCCTCGAGCGACGGTCGCGGAAGCGTCGGGTAGTCCTTCTCTCTCTGCTCACCTGCGTGATCGCTGCCATTGTGGTGGTTCCGCTCGTGGTGTTCGGTCAAGGTGGTAGAGGGGGCCGCTCGGCCGTCTCGGCAGCCGACAACTCGCTGGGCGTCGTCGACGCGCGCACGGGTCGCCTGGTCGCGGACACCAGCGTCGGCGCAACACCCTCGGCGGTCGTGGCCGGCGAAGGCGCGTATTGGGTCACCAACGCCGACGGCGACACCGTCTCGCGGATCGACCCTGGAACGAATGCCGTCGTCGACACGATTCCGGTCGGCAACGGCCCGAGCGGGATTGCGACCGGCGACGGCGCGGTCTGGGTGGTCAACAGCCTCGACGGCACGGTCTCGCGGATCGACCCGGGCACGAACACGGTCGTCAAGAAGATCGGCGTCGGGGTCGGGCCGCTCGGAATCGTCTACGCGGCCGGGAAGGTCTGGGTCGCGAACACCGACGACGGAACGATCACGAAGATCGACCCCGGGAGCAACAGTTCGACCACGCTCCCGGTCGCCGCGACCGAGCTCGCATTCGGCGCGGGCACGCTGTGGGCGAGCCAGCGTGCTGCGGGCCAGGTGGTTCGCATCGATCCGACAACCGGGAAGCAGCTCTTCGCGATCCCGGTCGGGAACGGCCCGACGGGGATCGCCTTCGGCCACGGCGCTGCGTGGGTGGCGAACAGCCTGGATGGGACGGTTTCCCGGATCGATCCCGGCACGGACTCCGTCACCGCAGCCGTTCCCACCGGCAACGGGCCATATGCGGTGGCCATCGACCCGCGCGGCATCTGGGTGAGCGACCAGTTCGACGGCAAGGTCGTGCGGATCGATCCAGGCAGGAACCAGGTGGCGCAGCGAATGAGCGTGGGAAGCCGCGTGCTGGGACTGGCGATCCCGGGCAACGTTGTGCTCGTCGCCGTCCCTCACTCGAACGCCGGCCACCGCGGCGGGACGCTTGTGCTGCGGTCTGATCTGCCCAAGCAAGGGGACTTCATCGGCTCCATCGACGTCGCCCTTTCCGACTACACGTACGTGGCGCCCTTCCTGCGGATGACCGGAGACGGCCTCACGGCGTTCAACCAAGCCAGCGGTCCGGCCGGAGCGCAGCTCGTGCCCGACCTCGCGACTTCACTGCCGACGCCGACCGACGGCGGCCGGACGTACACCTTCCTGCTCCGCTCCGGCATCCGCTACTCGACCGGTCGGCCGGTGCAGGCGACGGACCTCCGCTCCACCCTCGAACGCGACTTCGCGCTCGGATCCCCGACGAGCGACTTCGACGAGCTCGTCGGCGGCGCGCAATGCCGGAAACACCCGAAGCGATGCGACCTCTCGCGCGGGATCGTCGCCAACGACGCTGCCCGCACCGTGACCTTCCACCTGATCAGGCCGGATCCCGACTTCCTCTACAGGCTCGCGGACCAGTTCGCCTACGTGCTGCCGGGCGACACGCCGCGGCGGCCGGCCGGAACGCACCCGCTTCCCGCGACCGGCCCCTACATGATCGCCACCTACAGGCCGAGGAGACTGCTCAGGTTCATCCGCAATCCGTTCTTCCACGAGTGGTCGCGAGCCGCACAGCCCGACGGGTACCCCGACCGCATCGACATCCGCATCGCCGGCACCGCGGACGACGTGATTCGCGACGTCGTCAACGGCAAGGCCGACGTCGTGTGGTTGGCCGAGCCGCTGACCCCGCAACAGGTGTCGAGACTCGAGGTCCGGCACGCGAGCCAGATCCACTCCGCCCCCAGTCCAAACCTCCAGGCGCTCTTCCTCAACACTCGTGTCCCGCCGTTCAACCGGCTCGACGCCCGCAGGGCGATCAATTTCGCCGTCGACCGCGCCGCAGCAACGAACGCCTGGGGCGGGCCGAACGTCGCCCAGCCGACGTGCCAGATCCTGCCGCCAGACTTCCCCGACTACCGCTCCTACTGCCCCTACACGGCCGGCTCGAACGAGCGCGGCAAGTGGACGGCACCCGACCTGACGAAGGCGAAGGCGCTCGTCGCACACTCAGGAACGCGCGGGATGAAAGTCACCCTCTGGGCGTGGTCTCAGGCAAAAGGCTTCAACAAGGTGGCTGAGAGGGCGCTGCTCTCGCTCGGTTATCACGTGACCGTGAAACCGGTCGGCGCCAACACATACTGGGACACCGTTGGTGACTTGCGAAACCGGGCGCAGATCGGGTTCGACGGCTGGGCGGGGGGATACCCGGACCCGGCATCGTTCCTGGTTGCGCTCTTCAGCTGTCCAGGGTCTCTGGTCGGGAGCCCAACCGTCCCAGACACGAGCCAGTTCTGCGACCCCCGCATCGACCGGCAGATGCGGAAGGCACACGCGGAGCAGCGGAGCGACCCGACCGGGTCGCGCGCACTCTGGCAACGGGTCGACCGCGAGATCACCGACGCGGCACCCTGGGTGCCGCTCATCGCGTCGAATAACGTGAGCATCCTCTCGAAGCGCGTTGGCAACTACCAATACAGCCCGGCGGCGCTCGCCATGCTCATCGACCAGCTCTGGGTACGGTAGGACGGCGCTGACAGCACGTTCGTGACGGCACATTGCCGTGCGGTTGCCACCGTCTTGCCCTGCCTTTGACGCCCCCTCGTACGTTCGGTGCGAGGAATCGTGGAACAGGTGCTTCATTGCGAATGCGGGTTCGAGGCCCGCGCAGAGGACGAGGACGGACTCGTCGCCGAAGTCCGTCGTCACGCGCGGGACGCACACGGCATGGCGCTCTCGCAGCTCGATGCGCTGCTGCTCGCCTTCCGCGCCGGACTGGATCAGGAAGTGCCGATCACGATCCCTCGCCGGAGAACAACTCAAACGGATGAGGAGGAGTCATGACGTCGAGTTCGATCATGAAGAGACTCGCTGTTCTACTCGCAATTGTCATCTGCACCGTCACCGCGTCGACCGCCTCGGCGACGGTCAGCAGTCACGCCGGCTCGGCGTCGGTCTCGGCGCAGATGGCACTCAACTGGAACTCCTACGCGGTCGACGCGGTGCGCGCGGCGCACACGCTGGACGGCGTACCTCTGGGAGGGGCGCCACGAGCGCTCTACCAGCCCGAAGGCCTGATCTACATGGCCTACGTGGAGGCGGCGGTCTATGACGCCGTCACGAAGATCGATCACCGCTACCGCACCTACCATCACTTCGAGGCCGCGGCAGGCGACGCCTCGGTCGAGGCGGCCGTCGCAGCTGCGGCGTACTCGACGCTCGTGTACTACCTCGGCGATCCGTCCGGCGCGCTCGCGGCGCATTACGCGGACTCGATCGGTGCACTGCCGGCCGACAAGCAGACAGCGCGCGGGATCGCCGTCGGGCAGGCAGCGGCGGCCGACATCGAGCAACTCCGCGCGGGAGACGGCCTCGATGCGCCCACCGGCGTATTCGGCGCACCATTCGTCTACGACGCGACGAACGCCGGACAGTGGCAGGTCGTGCCGCCGTTCGTCGCGACCGGAGCGCAGACACCGTGGGTCGCGTTCATGCGGCCGTTCACGCTGCAAAGCGCATCGCAGTTCCGGGCGCCGCCGCGGCCGGCGCTGGGAAGCGCACAGTACGCGGCGGACTTCAACGAGACCAAGGACTACGGCTCCGCGACGAGCATCCTGCGGACGGCGGGCGAGACCGCGATCGCGCGGTTCTGGAACGCCAACGTGCCGAGCCAGCAGAACCAGCTCTACCGCGACGTCGCGGTCCAGCACGGCCTGGATCTCGTCGACACGGTGCACCTGATGGCGATGGGCTCACTGACCGCGGCCGACGCCGGCATCGCCTGCTTCGACTCCAAGTACAACGCCCTCGCCTGGCGCCCCTACTCGGCAATCAGGAACGCGGATCTCGACGGCAACGCCGCAACCACCGCCGACTCGGCGTGGACGCCGCTGCTCTCGACGCCAAACCATCCCGAATACCCGGCAGCGCACGGGTGCGTCACCTCAGCGTTGGCGGACGTGCTCGCGAACGCCCTTGGGACGCAGACGATCAACGCAACTGTCTGGGGTGCGACGGGCGGCGGCACGACCTTGGCGACGACGGAGCACTTCGACACCGCGCAAGCGCTCAAGGACGAAGTCGTCAACGCCCGGGTCTGGGCCGGACTGCACTGGCGCAGCTCGGTGATCGCCGGTGAGAACCTCGGCGACTCGGTTGCGAGCTGGTCGCTCAGCCACTACTTCGGTGCGCTCACCGACGGAGCGGGCAGCGACGACTGAGTCTCCGCACGCGGTGGGGCCTGCATTCGGCAGGCC
>JBAQHS010000120.1:0-3904 GCA_049288455.1 Gaiellaceae bacterium
AGGCTCGCCGACCGGTACGCGGCGATCTTCCTGCCCGTCACCCTTCTCGTCGCCGGCGGCGCGTGGGCCGCGACCGGCGACCCGGTTCGGTTCCTCGCCGTAATGGTGGTCGCGACCCCGTGCCCGCTGATCCTGGCCGCGCCGGTCGCGTTGATCGCAGGCGTCTCGCGCGCCGCCCGGCACGGCGTGATCGTGAAGGGAGGTGGGGTGATCGAGCAGCTCGGGCGGGTACGCACGGTGCTGCTCGACAAGACCGGAACGCTGACGGCCGGCGAACCGGCCGTCGACCGCATCGAGGCGCTCGATGGTCTCGGAGACCTCGAGCTGCTGCGGCTCGCCGCCTCCGTCGACCAGATCTCGCCGCACGTGGTCGCCGAGGCGCTGGTGCACGACGCGGAGCGCCGGGGGCTCCGGCTGGTGCTGCCGCGGGAGACGACCGAAGCGCCCGGCGAGGGCGTCGAGGGGACCGTCGACGCGCACCGCGTCGCCGCCGGCAGCCTCGACTGGGTGAGACGCCGCGGTTATCGCGGCACTGAAACCGTCGGTCGCGCGCTCGACGGCCGTGCGACCGTCGTCGTCGGTGTCGACGGCCGGGTCGCCGGCACGATCACGCTCTCGGACCGGCTCCGCCCGGACGCCCGCACGCTGCGCGATGACCTCCGCGCCGCCGGCATCGACCACGTGGCAATGGTCACCGGTGACCGTCTCGCCGCCGCCGAAGAGGTGGGAACCGCGACGGCGATGGACCGCGTCTACGCCGAGTGCTCCCCCGAGGGAAAGGTCGAGGTCGTCGCTGCGCTGCGCGCACCGGGGGGCGTCGGGCCTGTGCTGATGGTGGGCGACGGCATCAACGACGCGCCGGCGCTCGCCCTGGCCGACGTCGGCATCGCGATCGCCCCGGCCGGAGCGACCATCTCGTCGGAGACCGCCGACGCCGTGATCGTGGCCGACCGAATCGGCGTCGTCGCCGACGCCATTCGGATCGGCCGCAGGTCGGTGCGGATCGCACGTCAGAGCGTGATCGCCGGGATGGCGCTCAGCCTCGTCGCGATGGGCTTCGCGGCGGCGGGGATGATCCCGCCTGTCGACGGCGCGCTGCTGCAGGAGGGCATCGACGTGGCCGTCATCCTGAACGCGCTGCGCGCGCTGCGATAGCGGCCCCGACATCGGGGAAACCACGTACCTCGATCGGTGCCGCCGCCGATGCCGTGGCCAGGTCGGCGGGCGGAGACTGGCGGTGCAGGGACCCCGACGAAAGGAGGATCAATGGCCATCGTCAAATGGGCACCCTTCTCGGAGCTCGATTCGGTGGAGCGCCGCATGCGGCGCCTCGTCGACGAGCTCGGCTTCGCTCAGTCGCCGCTGCCCTCGGCCGACGCCTACGAGACTCGTGACGAGTTCGTCGTCGAGCTCGAGGTGCCCGGCTACGAGGAGAAGGAGCTGACGATCGAGGTCGCCGACCACACGCTCGCGATCCGCGGCGTGCGGAAGACGACGAAGGACGAGGAGCAGAAGCAGTTCAGCCTGCACGAGCGGCTCGAGCGCACGTTCGAACGCCGCTTCGTCCTTCCCGCCGAGGCCGAGATCGAGAACGTCAAGGCCGTGTTCAGCAAGGGCGTGCTGGAAGTGCACGCGCCCAAGACGAAGACGACCGAACCACGGCAGGTCGCGATCACGAAACGGTGACGCGACGAACGTTCCGGGGGCGGCGGCGCCGCCGCCCCCGGTGCGAGATAGGAGGCGAGGGCTATGACACCACCATTCCTCCATGTCGAGATCGAGGCGCCGGACGGCCCGGCGGCGCTCGAGCTCGAGTATCGGCTTGCTCATCTCAGCCCGACGAGCGTCGGACGCGACGGGCGGTGGCTCGTCGAGCTCGACGCGAGCACCGATGCGCTCGGCGAGATCGCGGGCGCGGTCGGCGTGTGGCTCGGCGGCATCGGTGAGCGCTCGACGACCGTCAACCTCGACGGCCGCACGCTGAGGATGCAGGCGCGCGCGGCCACGCCGCGTCGGTCGCAGGTCCCGCGCTATCGCGCCCGCCCCGAGGAGTCGATTCGCTGACGATCCGACTCACAGATCGCGCGGGCTCAGCTCGACGCGCGCCGGTTCTCGCCGATCAGTCGGATCACATCGGCGTCGTCGAGTTGTGAGAACGATCCGTACCAGGTGCCGACCGAGACGAACTGCCGGATCAGGTGCAGCGCGACGACCTCGTCGGCTTCACGGCGTACGAGGTCGTAGCTCGCGGCGGCAGCAACAGGGACGGCGACCACGACGCGCTCGGCTCTCGCCGCCCGCGCCCACCGGATCGCGGCGATCATCGTCGCGCCGGTCGCGAGGCCGTCGTCGACGAGCGCAACCGTCCGGCCGTCGAGGCTCAGGGCCGGATGCTCGACGTGGAGACGCCGGTCGAGACCCGTCGCTTCGGCTCTCGTCTGCTCGAGGGCTGCGGCCAGCTCGCCCGGGCTGAGACCGTCGGACGGACGCACGTAGACCCCGTCGCCGGGTGTGACCGCCGCGATCGCGTACTCCGGCTGCCACGGATGACCGATCTTGCGCACCGCGACAGCGTCGAGTGGTGCGCCGAGCACGCGCGCCACCTCGGCCGCGACTGCCATGCCGCCGCGCGCGAGCCCGATCACGACAAGTCGCGGCGACTGCTCGGCGCCGAGCGCGGCAGCAAGCGCACGGCCGGCCTGGGCGCGATCCTCGAAGAGCGGCGCTTCCGGGGGTCGCCTCACCGGGCCGCCACCAGCGCGTGCACTACAGCCACCTGCAGACGCACCTCCCACGCGGACGGTCGCACACCCGGCAGCGCTGCGATCGCCACGCTAGCCGTCGCTTCGTGAAGCCGGTGCCGATCATCGCACGCGGCTGCAGCAAACAACGCGGCGGTCATCGCGGGCGGAGTCGCAAGCATGAGCATTCCGGCTCGAGCGTCGCACGCGCCGTCGGTGGCGCCATCCGCGGGGGTCCCACTTCGCACGTGGGATTCCGCGCGATCTGCTGTGGCAATCCCGCAGCACGGCGCGTCGAAACCCGGATGCCGGACATCGTCGCGAAACACGACCATGAACTCTCAGCTTCGTGAAATGGAGGACGCCGTGCGCAAGGACTCGCTCAGGCTGATCATCTTCGTGCCGATCGGGCTCTACGTCGCACTCATGCTCGCGCTGGCCGCCTTCGTCGTCCACCCACCACTGCTCGGGTGGATCGGGTTCGCCGTCGTCGCGGCGGTGGCGCTGCTCGCAGCCGCTCTCGCAGTCGCGTTCTTCTCGAGGATGCGCACGAACACCGACCGCCTTCATCCTCGTACCGAGCCGGTCTATCGGCTGCTCGTCGTCACGAACTCCGACATCGAGCCCGCCGAGCTCCGTTCGGCGGTCCGGCTCCGCGCGCTCGGCCGTCGCGTCGACGTCCGTGTGATCGCGCCGGTCATCGCAACGACGCTGCATTTCGCGATGGCTGACGAGGCGGACGAGAGCGCCGCAGCGGAGCGGCGGCTCGAGGCCACCCTGGCCGCGCTCGCCGTCGCGGGCATCCCTGCGCGCGGCACGGTCGGGACCGACGACCCGCTGCAGGCAACCGCCGACGTCCTGGCCGGCTTCCACGCCCACGAGATCCTGCTCGTCAGCCCGCTTCGATCGAGGCGCAACTGGCTCGACCGCGACTTCGAACGGCGCGCCCGGGACCTCTTCGGCGTGCCCGTCTCGACCGTCTTCGGCACGCGCAGCGACGGCGCAAGACCGCACCGCCCGGCGCTCGCCGAGACCGGCACCCGCAGCGCGTAACCTCCCCGCATGGCGGGTGCGAGCGACGGCCTGACGAGGCGCCAGTTCGTGGCGCGCGCCGCTGGCGTCGCGGCGACTGTCGCGCTGCCCGCGCCGAGCGCGCTCAAGGC
>JBAQHS010000121.1:0-7802 GCA_049288455.1 Gaiellaceae bacterium
CCCTCGCCGATCTTTTCGACGGCCGCTCCCAGCTACTCGTCTACCACTTCATGTTCGGGCCGGGTTACAACGCAGGCTGCCCTGTCTGCTCCTCGATCGCGGACACGCTCACGCCCCAGGTGCCGCACCTGAAAGCAAGGGACACAACGCTGCTGCTCGCCTCCCGCGCCCCCCTCGCGAAGCTCCATGCCTACCGCGAGCGGATGGGCTGGGAGATCGACTGGGTCTCGAGCGGTGGCAGCGACTTCAACCGCGACATCGGCTTCCTCTACACCGAGGAGGAGCTGAAGCCGTTCTTGCAGGGCGAGATCCCGCTCACCGTCGAGCAGAACGCGCTCATGTGCGGCACGGACGCAGGGGGCTATGTCGCCGAGGGGCCGGGGCTGAGCGCGTACACGCTCTCGGACGGGATCGTCTACCGGACCTACGTGAGCACCTCACGCGGCCTCGAGCTTGCGATGCCCTACTACGGCCTGCTCGACCGCACGCCGAAGGGTCGCGACGAGAGCGCCACGGAGCCGCTCTGGCTGCGGCGCCACGACGAGTACGAACCGAGCTAGGCGGCCCGCTCGCGCCGGCCGGTCAAAACTCATCGCGCGCAAGCTACCGCCCGCCAGCGGCTTTGGAGCTCGGAGCGATTCGGTCGCCACCTCATTTCTTCAAATTCTGTAAGTTTCAAAGATGCCTGCTCAACTCGGCGCCGTGCATGAGGTGAAGGCGACGCTCTTTCGGGTGCTCGGGCATCCGGCTCGCGTGCGCATTCTCGAGCTGCTCCGCGACGGCGAACGCTCCGTCGGGGCACTGCAGGCCGAGCTCGAACTGGATTCGAGTGGCACATCGCAACATCTCGCTGCGCTGCGGCGAATCGGGCTCGTGACACCGCGCCGCGTCGGCACGACGGTCTACTACCGCGTCGAGGACGACGCCGTCTTCGAGCTGCTTGCGGCCGGCCGGGCGATCATCGGGCGTAGGCTGGCGGCCGAGCAGTCCGTGCTGCACCAGCTCGAGTCAGAGTGACTGCCGCGCTCGTCCTCGCGGCCGTGGGCTTGCTCGGCATCGGCGTCGCGGCTTGCGCCGTGCCCGCCGGGCTTCGATCCGGGTTGCTCCTGCAGTCCGCCGGGGCGGCGCTGCTCGCTGTCGCCGGTTTCTGGGCGCTCGCCGCCGGCACAACCGCCGGTTCGAGCTTTTCGAGCTCGTTCGAGCCGCACTTCGGCGTCGACGGTCTGAGCGCGTTCTTCCTCGGGATGCTCGGGCTGGTCGCGGCCCCGACGCTCGCCTACGCGTCGCGCTACTTCGATGGAGGCACTCGCGGGCGAGTCAGCGCAATGCTCACCGGCGCGTTCGTGCTCACGCTCGCCGAGGTGCTCTGCGCGCGCGACCCGCTGACCTTCCTCGCGGGCTGGGAGCTGATGACGCTACTTCCGGCCGCGCTGATCCTCGTCAGCCGCTCCGACGAGCGCGCGCGGCGGACCGTCTTCCTCTACGTGGCGGTGACCCACCTTGCCGGCGCCGGAACCTGGGTCGCCGTTCTGCTCGCGGCACATGCGGACCTCCTCGGTGGCGGGACCATCGCGCGCGGCTCGGGGTTGCAGGTGGCAATCGCGCTGACTGCGCTCATCGGCATGGGAACGAAAGCCGGAGTGATGCCGCTGCACAGCTGGTTGCCGCGCGCGCATCCGATTGCACCCGCACCTGTCTCGGCGCTGATGAGCGGCGTGATGATCAAGATCGCGGTGTACGGGCTCGTCCGCGTGCTCGTCGACTGGCTCGGTGTGCTGCCGCTCTGGTTCGGCGTGCTCGTGCTTGCCCTCGGTGCGTTTTCCGCCCTCGGCGGGGTCATCTACGCGCTCTTCCAGCACGACCTAAAGCGGCTGCTCGCGTTCCACTCGATCGAAAACGTCGGGATCATCGTCCTCGGTCTCGGCGCCTGCTTGCTGCTGCGCTCGCGTGGCGCTGACGCCTGGGCTGCGCTCGCGCTTGCGGCCGCGCTCCTGCACACGCTCAATCACGCCGTCTTCAAGTCGCTGCTCTTTCTCGGCGCGGGGTCGTTCGAGCGCGCCGTCGGCTCACTCGACCTCGACCGACTCGGCGGCATCCTGAGGCGCATGCCCTGGACGGGTGGTGCGTTTCTCGTCGGCTCCCTGGCGATCGCCGGCGTGCCACCGCTGAACGGCTTTGCCTCCGAATGGCTGACCTTGCAGGCGCTCGTCCACGTTCCAGCCTACGGCGGCATCGGCGACGGTCTTGCCGGCGCGCTCGCGCTCGCGGCGCTCGCGGCAACTGCGGCCTTGGCGGTGCTCTGCTTCGTGAAGGTCGTCGGCCTTGTCTTGCTCGGGCCGCCACGGCGCGACTCCGTCGAGTCCGCGACGGAGGCGCCGCTCCCGATGCGGGCCGCTGTCGCCGTGCTCGCCGGTGGCTGCGTCGTGCTCGGCGTCGTGCCCGGCCTGCTCGTCGGCTCCCTGGCCGAGCTTGCGCCGTGGCCGGTGTCCGTGCCGACTACCTTCGCGCTGCACGCGCCCGGGACCGGGTCACTTCCAACGGTGGGGATCGCACTCGTGCTCGGAGTCCTCGCGCCGGCGTTGTTCGTGATGCGCGGTCGGCGCGTCGCAGCAACCGCGCCGACCTGGGTGTGCGGGCAACTCGACGAGTCGCCGCTTCGCTGGACGAGTGCTGGGTTCACGAAACCGCTCAGACTGGTGCTCGAGGCTGTGCTCCGCCCGCAGAGGCAGATCTCTGTTCAAGCGAAGGGCGGGGTCGTGCAGGAGGTTGCCTACAGCGGCCGCATCCCGCAGCTGATCGACGAGCGGCTGTACGTGCCTGCCGTTCGCTCGGCGCTCATTGCGGCCCGGCATGCGCGGCGTCTGCAGACGGGTCGTCTCGGCACGTACGTCGGCTACCTGATCGCACTCGTGCTTGTGCTGCTCGCCGCGGCGAAGGTCGGCCTGATCGGATGAACGGCGCGTCGCTCGCATCCGTCGCGACCGAGCTCGCCGGCGGCACGGTGGTCGCGCCGCTCCTTCCCGGCCTCATCCAGCACTGGAAGGCGCGGCTGCAGGGCCGCCGCGGCCCCTCACCACTCCAGCCTTACCGAGAGCTGCGGCGATTGTGGGGCAAGAGCGCCGTCGACCCGCTCGGTTCCGGCGCGGTCTATCGCTGGGCGCCCGCGGTCGCGGCCGCGAGCGTCACAGCGGCCGTGCTGCTCGTGCCGGTGACGGCGAGCACGAGTTCGCTCGGCGTCGGTCGCGACATGCTCGTGCTCGCCGGGCTGTTCGCGCTCGCGCGTTTCGCAGTTGCGGCCGCAGCATGGGATGTGTCGCACGGGTTCTCGCTCATGGGCGCGAGCCGCGACCTGACGATCGCCGTCTCGACCGAGGCGACGCTCGTGCTCGCGCTTGCAGTCGGCGCGCTCGTTGCGGGGACGACGAGCCTGACCGGGATGATCGCGGGCACGGCAGGCACCGCCGTCTGGTCGAATCCCGCGCTCGCTCTCGGTGCGGTCGCGTTTGCACTCGTCGTCGTCGCCGAGACCGGCCGGCAGCCGATCGACAATCCGGACACACATCTCGAGCTCACGATGATCCACGAAGGGCCGCTGCTCGAGTACGCCGGCCGGGACCTGGCATTCCTCCAGTGGGCCGCGGCGGTGCGGCATTGGCTCGTGCTCGTGCTCGCCGCTCAGATCTTTCTTCCGCACGCACACGGCGTCTGGGAGCAGCTCGCGGTCCTACCGGTGGCGCTGGTCGCGCTCTCGGCCGGGCTCGCGATCACTGAGACGGTGACTGCGAAGATGCGGATCCTGCTCGCGCCGCGGCTGCTTGCGGTCGGTGCGGTTGCTGCACTGCTCGGGGTCGCTGCCTGGTTGGTGCAGCTGTCGTGAGTGGCGCGCTCGTCTGGCTGCTCGTGGCGCTCGGCCTCTGGGTCGTCGTCGTGCGGCGCCGCTCGATCGCCGTCGGACTCGTCACCGCGCAGGCGCTGGTCCTCGCCGTCACGGCAATCCACAGCGGGACTGACAAGGCGACCGCCGCGGCTGCACTCGCGATCCGGGCCGTCGCACTGGCCGCGCTCCTGCTGCTCGTCGTCCGGCGGACGCGGGAGGCGCGGCCGGTGCGCGCCGGCATCGCACCGATCGCGCGGGGAGGCCTCGCGGTCGGCTTCGCTCTTGCGCTGACGTGGCTCGTACCGGCCATCGGCCTCGAGTCTGCGAATGCCGAACGAGGTGTGCTGGCACTGATCGCGTTCGGTGCGACGACCGCTGCGACACGGCGCGCGACCCTCTTCGGCGTGCTCGGGATCGTGCTCGCGGAGAACGGCCTTGCGCTGGCCGCCCTCGAGCTACCGGGCGGCTCGTCGACAGCAATCGAGCTCGGCGTCGCGTTCGACCTGACGCTCGTCGCGCTCGTCGCCGCTGTCTTCCACGAGCGGATCTTCGCCGAGTTCGGCGCCGGCGACACCGCGGCGCTGAGGAGCCTGCGTGACTAGCCGCGAGCTCCTTGCGGTCGCCGTCGTGACGACGCCGGCGCTCGCCGCTCTCGCCACTGCGGCAGCACCGCGGCGCGCTGTCACGGCGATGGCGATGGTCGGGGCGTTCGTATCAGCCGCGGCCGCTTTCATGCTTTCCGCGATCGCACTGGCGTCGCCAGGGGAGCCCCTCGTCGAGAAGTGGCTGGTCGTCGATGCGGCGGCGGGCCTGCTCGTCGGTGTCATTGGCGTCGTCGGTCTTGCGAGCGTCCTCGTCTCGCCCGCGTACCTCGCGACCCCGGCGACGACCGGGCTCGTCCGTCCCGAATGGCGCCCGCGGCTCTACTACGCACTGCTCTTTACCTTCTGGGCGATCCTCGCCGCGGTCCCGCTGATCGGCAACCTCGGGGGTGCCTGGCTCCTCGTCGAGGCAACGACCGCCGCTTCGGCTCTGCTCGTCGGCTTCGGCGGCAAGCCGCGCGCCCTCGAGGCCGGCTGGAAGTACCTGATCCTCACCTCGCTCGGCCTCGGGATCGCGTTGCTCGGAATCGTCATCCTCGCTGCCGGCTCGGTACACGGTGGGCTCGACGCACTCTCGTGGCGCGAGCTTGCCCACATCCGCACCGGGCACGGTGCGGCGCTCGTCGCATACCTCCTACTGCTCGCCGGACTGGCCTCCAAGATCGGCTGGGCACCGGTGCACAACTGGCTTCCCGACGCACATTCGGAAGCGCCCGCTCCGGTGTCCGCGCTCCTGTCTGCGGCGCTCCTGCCGGCCGTGTTGCTAGTCGCGTGGCGGTCGAGTCAAGCGCTCAGCCCCGTGATCGGAGCATCCACCGCCCGGTCGGTGCTCGTCGGCTTCGGCCTGTTCTCGCTTGCAGTCTCGGTGCCGTTCCTGTGGCAGCCGATGCCCTGGAAGCGGCTGCTTGCCTACTCGAGTCTCGAGCATATGGGGGTGATCGCCCTCGGCATCGGCTTCGGCACGACCCTCGCGCTCGCCGGCGTCGCGATCCACATCGCCGGGCACGCGTTCGCAAAGGCGCTCGGCTTTTACGCGGCGACCCCACTGCTCGCGCACGAGACACGCGCTGCGGGCCATCCGGCGTCGGGAATCGGCCGGACCCAGCCTCAGCTTGGAGCGGTGCTCGGAATCTCGCTCGGTGCACTCGCCGGACTGCCGCCGTCGCCACTCTTTGCAAGCGAGGTGCTGATTGTGGCAGGCGGCTTCGCGGCCGGGCGTCCGTGGACCGCCGCCATCGCCGCGGTGCTACTCACACTCGGCTTCCTCGGGCTCGCACACGCCCTGGTGGAGGCGACCGCAGGCAAGGCGCCACAGCGAGAGCGCGGCGCACCCGGCCTGCGCGGAGTCGTCCTCCTGACGAGCATCGCCGTGCCCTGCCTACTCGGGCTCACGGCGGTCGCACTCTGGCTGCCCGGCAGCGCGATCGCCCGTGCACTTGTTCAGGGAGCGCGATGACCTACCGCGAGCGCATCGATGCGGCCCTGGCCGACGGTTACCGCTTCGCAGGGCTCTACGCCGCGGCCGGCGGCGACGTCGTACGCGTCGCCCTTGCCGCACGCGACGGTGGCGTCCGGCTCGAGTCGGTGGCCGTGCAGGACGGGCACGTGCCGTCGATCGTCGGCCTCACGGCAGCGGCAGGCTGGGATGAGCGCGAGGCCGCCGATCTATTCGGAATTCGCTTCGACGGGCACGAGCCGCTCCGGCCGCTCGTCGACCATGACCTCGCGCTCGCGCACTGGACCGTCGCCGTCCGCGGTGATGACGCGTACCAGGTTGCGGTCGGGCCGATTCACGCGGGCGTGATCGAGTCGGGGCACTTCCGCTTCCACGTCGTCGGCGACCGAATCCTGCATCTCGACGCGCGCCTCTTCTACAAGCACCGCGGTCTCGAACGCGCCGCCGAAGGACGCTCGCTCGCCGAAGGTCTCGCCTATGCGCAACGGGCCTGCGCCGCGTGCGCCGTCTCGAACTCGGTCGCCTACGCACACGCGTGTGAGGCGGCGCTCGGCGTGCGACCGAGCAGCGAGCTCGCGCGGGCCCGAACGATCCTGCTCGAGCTCGAGCGCACCTGGAATCACCTGAACGACATCGCTGCCGTTTGTGCCGGCGCCGGCCTCGCGCCGGGAAACACGTTCTTCGCCGCGCTCACCGAGCGCGCGCGCCGTCTCAACGAGCGCCTCACGGGTCATCGGTTCCTGTTCGACTCCGTCCAGGTCGGCGGAAGCCGCCTGACTGTGGACGCTGCAGCGACGGCGGCCGCTCGAGACGAGCTGGCGTCGATCGCCTCCGACTCGAAGTCGGGTTGGCGCGAACTGCTCTTCAACGGGTCCTTCCAGGATCGCCTGCCCGACATCGGCGTCGTCACCGCCGACGACGCACGAGCACTCGGCGCCGTCGGGCCGACCGCGCGTGCGTCCGGCTTGGCCGAAGACGTACGCACCCACGACAACCGACTTGCTTACGACGGCCTTGCGCCGGCGGCACCGCGGCGCGTCGCCGGCGACGTCCAGTCGCGCCTCGAACAGCGCGCGGTCGAACTGCTTCAGGCCTTCGAGCTGCTCGACGAGTTGCTCGATCGTCCGCTGGAGCCCGCAGCCGCAAGCCGGGGCGACAGCGGACAGACGATCGGGCTGGGCCTCGTCGAGAGCCCGCGCGGCGCCACCCTCTGCGCGGTCGAGCATACGAACAACAATGTCGGGCGACTTCACCTCCGCACCGGCTCGTACGCCAATTGGCCCGTCGTGGCGCACGCCGCGGCCGACAACCTCTTGCCCGACTTCCCGCTCATCAACAAGAGCTTCGAGCTCTGCTACGCCTGCGCCGACCGCTGATGCTGACCCTGCTCCGCAAGCTCCAGCACCTCCGCCGGCACGTGGCCCTCCCCGCGCCCGGGCGCGGCCGCAGCCTCGCACTGCGACACGTCGACGCAGGCTCGTGCAACGGCTGCGAGCACGAGTTGACACTTGCCGCGAGCCCCTATGAGGACCTACAACGCTTCGGGTTCGGCATCGTCGCCTCCCCCCGGCACGCCGACGTTCTGCTCGTCACGGGCACGGTGACGACGCGCATGCGCGAGCCGCTTCTCACTGCGTACCGGGCGATGCCGGAACCGCGGCTCGTCGTCGCGCTCGGCGACTGCGCGCTCGGCCGCGGCGTCCTCGCGGCCGCCTCGGAGATCGTCGGTCCCGTCGAATCGCTGCTGCCGGTCGACCTGCGCATCCCCGGCTGCCCACCGTCACCGGCGACCATCACTCAAGCGCTCCTCGAGTTCTACGACCGAGCCACAAGCCCGGGCTCGGCGGCAGCAAAGCAATACTGAGGG
>JBAQHS010000122.1:0-4714 GCA_049288455.1 Gaiellaceae bacterium
CCCGCTGCGTCAATGGGACTTCGTGCATTGCCCCGCCGGGACGAACCATGTGATCGTCGGGGCCGGCGACCGGCCGTGCGTCGTACTCGCAGTCGGCGCCCGCGTCCTCTCTCGAGGCTCGGACTGGGGCGCCTACACCGTCGATGAAACCGCACTGCGACATGGCGCCGGTGTCGAGAGCGAGACGACCGTTCCCGCCGAGGCGTACGCCCGGTTCCCGAGAGGCGAGCTAACTCGCTATCGCGAGGGCTGGCTTCCCGACTGAGCCCGTGCCTGTCAACCACGATCGCGCGTTTTGCTCGACAGTGTGGGCCAATAGAATCGCCTCCATGTTCGCGTGTTACGCCTCGCTGAGCGAGCTACCGAGCGGCGACGTCGCCTACGCGGATGCGAAGTGGACGCCGGTCCGCAATCACTTCGGGATCACCGCGTTCGGTGTCAACGCCTACACCGCCCTGAATGCCGGCGATCGCCTCATCGGCGAGCACGACCACGCGGATCCAGCCGACGAGCAGCACCAGGAGTTGTATTTCGTCCATGAAGGACACGCGCGCTTTCGAGTCGACGGTCAGGACGTTGACGCACCGGCAGGAACCTTCGTGAGCGCTCTCGACGTGAGAACGATCCGGTCGGCCGTCGCCCTCGAGGACAACACCGTCGTGCTCGTGATCGGCGCCGAGCCCGGCGCGCCATACGAGGTCACACCTGCCGAACGTGCCGACCTTGCTGCGGCAGGCTTGCGGGCGAATCCGGGCTGAGATCAGACGAACGCTCTGGGTCCTGGTTTGCTCTTCAACCAGGATCACGAGTCTGCTCGGAGGCGCCACGAGCGTCGAGACTCAGCAACCTGGTTCACACCCCGAAACCAAGTTGCGAGTCGAGGGTGCGACTAGTCCAGGAACGCGGTCATGCGGATCGAGACGAGGACACCCGGTATGTCGACTCCGAGCTTGGCGACGTAGCGTGCCGGAGGCTCGGCTGGGAACCAGGTCGCGTACTCGTCGTTCATTCCTGCGAAGTCCGTCGGGTCCCTCAGGAGCACGCCGACCTCGACGACGGCTTGCAACGTTGCGCCCGCTGCCTGCAGGACCGCCTGGCAGTTGCGGAGCGCCTGCCGTGTCTGCTCCTGAATCGTCGAGCCGGCGAGGGCTCCCGTGCTTGCGTCGATGCCGACCAAACCCGAAACGTGGATGTGCCCGCCGGCTTTCACGCCCTGGCTGTAAAGCGGCGAGCTCGGAGCGCCGGGCGTACTGATGACCTCGCGCATGCTTTCAAGGATGCCGTCGGCCGGCCTCGCTGTCCAGAACCGAGGTAACGCTGCGAGTGGTCCGCGATGACTGGGCCTTACTGGACACGTCGGTGGCGTTCGGGGAGGATCGGCCGGTGCTGATCTGCGCGTCTTGCGGGCAGGAGAATCCTGAGGGCGCGCGTTTCTGCAACGCGTGCGCGGCGTCCCTTGTCGCCACCACACCAGGCCGTGAGGTCCGAAAGACGGTTTCGGTCCTTTTCTGCGACATCGCCGGCTCGACGGCGCTCGGTGAGTCGACTGACCCCGAGGCGCTGAGAGCGCTGCTGGCGGTCTACTTCGAACGGATGAAAGGCATCGTCGAACGGCACGGCGGGTCGGTGGAGAAGTTCATCGGCGACGCGGTGATGGCGGTGTTCGGAGTGCCGGTCGTACACGAGGACGATGCGCTCCGGGCGTGCCGAGCGGCGATCGAGATGCGGGATGTGCTGCCGGAACTGGGGATCGAAGGACGGATCGGCGTCAACACCGGCACCGTTGTCGCCGGCACCGAGGAACGGCTCGCAACCGGAGACGCCGTCAACGTCGCTGCACGGCTCGAGCAGGCGGCGCAGCCCGGAGAGGTACTGATCGGCGCGCCGACACTCGAACTCGTCCGACCGGCGGTCGAAGTCGAACTGGTTGAGCCGCTCCAACTGAAGGGCAAGGCGGAGCCCGTACCGGCGTACCGCCTGAGCGCAGTGACGGGCGGGCTCACGCGACGCTTCACGACGCCGATGGTCGGTCGTGACCGCGAGCTTCGGTCCCTCCGCGACGCGCTCGAGCGGGCGGTGCACGACCGGTCGTGTCAACTGTTCACCGTGCTGGGTTCCGCGGGGGTCGGGAAGTCGCGGCTGGCGGCCGAATTCCTCGCAGACCTCGACGCACGGGTCGTGCGTGGCCACTGCCTCTCCTACGGTGAGGGGATCACGTACTGGCCTGTGGTTGGCGTGCTGAAACAGCTCGGTGCGCTCCCGGAAGACGATGCGGCCGCTGCGCCACTGCGGTCGTTGCTCGGCGAGACGTCGCAAGGGGTCCCCGCCGAGGAGATCGCATGGGGATTCCGGAAGGTCCTGGAGCAGGCTGCGCAGGACCGGCCACTGGTCTGCGTTTTCGACGACATACAGTGGGCCGAGCCGACGTTCCTCGCCCTCGTCGAGTCGCTGGCCGAGCTCTCGCACGACGCGCCCGTCCTGCTGCTCTGCATGGCGCGGCCGGAGCTGCTCGAGCTTCGACCAGCATGGGGCGGCGGGATGTGGAACGCGACGACGGTGCTGCTCGAGCCGCTCGACGCGGCAGAGACCGGACAGCTGCTCGCGAGTCTCGGAGACGTGAACGCGGAGTTGGCGGGACGAATCACCGCAGCGGCCGACGGGAACCCATTCTTCATCGAGGAGATGCTCGCCCTCGTCGGCTCGAGCCCAGACGGCCGCGTTGAAGTTCCGCCGACGATCCACGCACTTCTGACGACGCGTCTCGATCAGCTCGACGGCGCGGAGCGCGCGGTGCTGGAGCGTGGCTCGGTCGAGGGCCAGATTTTCCACCGGGGCGCCGTCGAGTCGATGGCGGGCGGGGAGTCGCAGGCTGAGCGACTCACGGCGCTCGTGCGCAAACAGCTCGTCCGCCCGGACCGACCGCAGGTCCCACACGAGAACGCCTACCGTTTCCGACACCTTCTGATCCGGGACGCCGCGTACGACGCGCTGCCGAAGAGCGTCCGCGCCGATCTTCATCGCCGCTTCGCCGATTGGCTCGAGCAGCACGGCAGCGACCTCGTCGAGCTCGAGGAGATCCTCGGCTATCACCTCGAGCAGGCGGCGCAACACCTCGCAGACCTCGGCCGTCCCGACCTGGCGCTTGCCGGCGAGGCCTCGACCCGGCTGGCCGCCGCCGGGCGACGCGCGCGTGCACGTGGCGACCGGCGTGCAGCGCAGTCACTGCTCGGCCGGGCTGTCGCGCTCGACGACGGCAAAGACGTTCACCTCCTCGTCGATCTCGCACGCTCTCTCGACGACCTGACCGCCGGCGTGAGAATGCTCGACGACGCGGCCCTGGCAGCGGACACGCGGGGCGACCTCGCGGGCGCCGCCCTCGCCCGGGCAATTGCAGCCGAGCAGCTCGGGTGGGCAAGTAAAGGATCGGTCGAGGAGCAGGAGCGTCTCGCCCAAGCGGCCCTGCCGCTGCTCGAGGCCGCCGGCGATCATGAGGGGCTTGCCGCACTCTGGTTCTCGCTCGCGAACGGTGTCTACAACATCCGCTGCCAATACGCCCAGATGGAGCACGCGGCAGATCAGCAGCTGCGTAACGCGGTGCTCGCGGGATTGCCGCCGTCACATCAGGGGCCGCTGTCAATCGCGCTCGTTTGGGGCGCGCGCCCCGCAGACGAGGCATTGCGAAGGCTCGACGAGCTCACCGAAGGCGATCCGAGCCCCTATCTCGACCTCAGCCGGGGGATCCTGCTGGCCATGAGCGGCGAGTTCAAGGCTGCACTTGCGTTCGCCGAGCCCGCGGAACGGCACGCGCGGGAACTCGGCGTGGCCGCCACTCCGGAGCTCGCCGAGATCGAGGCGCTCGCCGGGAATCTGGAAGCCGCCGCCGCGCGGATGGGCGTCTACTGCGACTGGCTCGCTGAGCGCGGGCTTACCTCGCCCATTGCCACCTACGCCGCCTGGCGTGGGCGACTTCTCTGCAAGCTCGGCCGCTACGAGGAAGCCGAGCGCCTCGCCCGGGAGAGCCGCGAGCTCGGCGACGAGGCCGACCCGATCGTCCAGGCGTACTGGCGGCAGGTCGCTGCGCTTGTGCATGCTTCGCACGGCGAGCACGCAGAGGCCGAACGGCTCGCCCGCGAGGCGGTCGCACGCACCGAGCTGACGGACTCGCCGAAGGCCCAAGGCGATGCACTGTGCGACCTCGGCGACGTGCTCGAAGCGGCCGGGCGACGCGACGACGCTACGGATCAATATCGGAGTGCTCTCGAGTGCTACGAGCGCAAGCGGATCGTCCCACTGATGCGACAGGCCGGGGAGCGGCTCGAGGCGTCGGAACGCTGACCTGCATCAGTCTTCGCGTTGACCTCTGAGCGTTCGATCCTGGTTTGGTTTTCAACCAGGATCGTGAGTTTTGCTCGGAAGCGCCACGAACGCTGAGTTTTCTCGCGGCGGTGCGCAACTCATCGAACCAAAGAGCGGTACCCGGTTGATGGGGTCAACGCCGGACACTCGGCTGACATCGAGCCGTAGGTTGCGCGAGCGTTCCGGAACGACTCCAGACGCTAATCGGTGACCCTCCGCCATCCGACAGCTAGCCGAGCGCCGACCTCCATGCCGACGCCGACTGCGCTGATCGCGCCGTCGACCAGCCACGTTACGCCGTAGAGGTCGCCTGTGCTCCGGATCTGCAGGTCGTATTCGTCGGAGAACTCACCGTTCT
>JBAQHS010000123.1:0-9338 GCA_049288455.1 Gaiellaceae bacterium
AGAAACTACACACTCGCGTGGGCGTAACGCGACGGCCGGATCGCGTGACGGTACGAGAGACGGCAAACACCGTCCATATCACCATTTCGAGGAGGCTCCTCCATGAAGACTTCGATCAGCTCGGGCGGAGTGCAAGACGCCCCCAACGCGCAAAGAGGAGATCCGATGGATAACTACGACATTCGCTACGACGACAAGTACGGTCAGCTAACGCACATCGACCTGGCTGCCGAAGGTGCCGCGCACGACCCGTGGTTCAACCAGACGCTCACGACCGTGAGTGACTCTGTAGTCCGTCTCGCGGTAATCGACGGTCGGCTCGTCGATTGGCACAAGCATGAGCACGAGGATGAGTTCTTTCTCGTGCTAGAGGGCACGCTTGAGCTCGAGGTAGAGGGGCGCGAACCGTTCGTGCTCGGTCCCCGTCAGGGTGTGACGATCCCGCGCGGCATCGTGCACCGTCCGCATGCCCTTGGCCGCACCGTCGTCCTCATGGTCGAGCCAGCGACAGTGGTGCCGACCGGGAACGACTGACGGAAGATGAGAGTCCAGCGGTGCGCTCCCGTTCCATCCGAGTAGCTCGACCGCTTCGCCACCGCGACGACAACGTCAATTGCTAGTGGGTGTTCCGGTTCGTAGCGCTGTTTCGATGGCGGTCGCGACGCCGCGACGGAGTGCGTCGCTTGCGTGGTAGCGGATGTTTCGTCCGCGCCCTCGTTGGCTGAGAAGGCCGACGTCGAGTAGGCGTCGGAAGTCGTTGGTCGCTGAGGCTGGGGAGATGTCTGCTTCGTCGCTGTAGCTGGCGCGGTCTGTGCCGCCGATGAGGGCTTGTTCGAGGGCGATGACGAAGCGGTCGGGCCAGCCGCGCTCTTCGGCGAGGTTTTCGAGGAACGCCCAGCGAGCCGCTGCCTGCGCGATTTGCTCGAGCCGTCGGCGGGCTTGTGCGAGGTGCGCGTCGA
Organism: Gaiellaceae bacterium; assembly: GCA_049288455.1. Taxonomy (GTDB): domain Bacteria; phylum Actinomycetota; class Thermoleophilia; order Gaiellales; family Gaiellaceae; genus PALSA-600. Next base: position 960 of record JBAQHS010000123.1, read on the forward strand.
TACAGAAGCTGACCCAGTCGGCGGCGTCGCGCTCAGGTTGGTAGCGGCCGCCTTGCACTTGCTGGAGTGCGTTGTAGTAGTCGGGGGTGTGTTCGCCGAGGTATTCCTCGATCGAGGCGAACTCCGGTGAAAGGAGACCTTCGCCCGCAAGCACGAGTGATTGGGTGATCCGCGAGATGCGGCCGTTGCCGTCACCGAAGGGATGGACTGAGACGACGTGCAGGTGGGCCATGGCGGCTCGCACGACGACATGCGCGTCGAGGTCGCCGGATTCCAGCCAGTCGACGATCTCGCCCATCAGTCCGGGAACGTCGTCGGCGTCGGGTGCTTGGTAGATGATGCGGCGGTTGCCGCCGGTGACGCCGATCGGGCCGTTGCGCCATTGACCGGGGCTCCTGTCGCGTTCGAAGTAGCAGGCGTCGAAGTGCAGATCAAGAATGACTCGGTCGTTCCAGTGGAAGCCGGGATCGCGAGCCATCACGCCGACGTGGTCCATCGCCCGGGCATAGCAGGCGACGGCCTGACGATTCTCGTCGTCGGGCGTCGGTGACTCCTGGCCGCTGACGATCGCAAGGGCTTCGTCCGTCGACACGTGGAACCCCTCGATCGAGGTCGAGCTCTCGATCGAGCTGGCCTGGAGGATGCGGCGAAGCGATCCCAGCCAGAGTCCGCCCGCCCCGACCTGATGACCGAGGCGCTCGCGCAACTGGTCGAGCTCCGTGAGGCGGTCCTTTAGTTGGGGCGTGATTGAGGGCGTCTTGTACAGCATGAGGTCACTATAGCCGATTAATCGAATAATCGACTAAGATATTGCCTGCGCGGCGTTGACCGGCGGCGCCTTTCGCCGCGAATTGACGGCCTTATCCGGATGCGTCGTGCGCGGTAACCCTGACGCGTTACGGCACTCCGATCCGGAGAATGACGGTAGCCGGCGCGAGCGCGGCGGTCGCAAGCCTGTTCGCCAGGGAGATGGAAGGAGTCCGATGGAAGCTTTGACCACGCATACGTTGCTCGAACGTGTCGATGAGCTGATTCAGCCACCGAGCGAGAGGCCACTCGTCTGGGGCAACCCTCTGTTGTCGGTGACACCGACATCGATGGCGCTCCGGGACCTTGCCCTGCGGACCGTGGCGCTGGAGACCGCCGTGAGGGAGATCGCGGGCGAGGTTCAGAGGCTCCTGGACGAAGCCTGATTCACGGCGCGAACCACGCCGTCGCGGTGGAAACTCCGCATCGCCGACCCGGTTCTTCGCGGATGCCGTCGCCGAGTATGAGTGGGATGGTGGCGCAATGAACGTGCCCTGCTCGCAGCAGACGACCCCCGTCGTGCTCGCGCTGGTCGCCGTCTGCGCAATGATCGACGCAGGGCTCGCAACGGGTCGTCTGGCTTTGGCGGACGCCGCGCTGCCACGTGTGTCATCGCCCCGGGACGCGTTGCGTGTGTAGATGACGGTCGCCGTCTCCCCACGCGCGAGGCTGTTCCCATCTGTCGGGTTCGTGAGCACCTATCCGCCGACGAGATGCGGCATCGCGACGTTCACGCAGGCTCTGCGCAATGCGATGGCCGTTCCGTCGTCGGTCGTGATTGCCTTGGTCGACGAGCCTGCTCGACCCCGAAGCCCGGAGGTCATCGCTGAACTGATACGAGGCTCGGCTCCGTCGCTCCTCGCGGCTGTTGCTGCGCTTGAGTCGTCAGACGTCGTCGTTCTGCAGCACGAATTCGGGATCTATGGAGGCGAGGACGGATGCGACGTGCTGGATCTCGTCGCCGGCCTTCGGGCACCGATCATCGTCGTCCTTCACACGGTTCTTCACTCGCCCTCGTGGCGCCAGCAGGCGATCATCGAGGAGTTGTCGGCTGCCGCGGAGCGCGTCGTGGTGCAGAGCGAGACGGCGCGAACGCGACTCTTGGAGCTGTACGACGTGCCTGCGGAGCATGTCGCGGTCGTGCCGCACGGTGCATCCCGGAATCCATCGGCACACGTCGTTCGTGATCCTGGGCGCCGTCCGATGATCCTCACCTGGGGTCTGCTCGGCCCAGGCAAGGGAATCGAGTTCGCGATCGACGCGCTAGCGGAGCTTCGCGACCTCGATCCCGCGCCTCGGTATCTCGTGGTCGGCCAGACGCATCCGCGCGTGGCTGCTCGCGAGGGCGAGGCCTACAGGGATTCGCTGCGCGCACGGGCTTTGTCCCGCGGTGTCGAGGATCTCGTCGAGTTCGACGACGGCTACGTCGATAAGGAATCAGTGCTCGCGTCGATTCGCGAAGCCGACGTGGTGCTGCTCCCGTATGAATCTCGCGACCAAGTCGTATCCGGCGTGCTTGTGGAGGCGATCGCTTCGGGAAAGCCGGTGGTCGCGACGCCGTTCCCGCACGCTGTCGAGCTGCTGAGTGTGGGCTCCGGGATTCTGGTTCCGCACGACGACCCGTCCTCGATCGCACGCGCGCTCCGCGCTCTACTCACCGATCCACGCCGTGCCGACGCAGCAGCTGCCGTCGCTCGTCGACAGGCCGAGCCGCTCCTCTGGGAGAACGTCGGCAAGAAGTACCGCCAGCTCATAGCGTCAGTCGCTCGCTCGCCGGCAGGTGCCGAGCGTTGACGGTCCCGACGCCCCCGTTCGCACACCTCGTGCAGCTGAGCGACGCGACCGGCATCCTCGAACACGCAAACGGCGCCGTGCCGCGCCCTGACTGCGGCTACTGCACCGACGACGTCGCGCGTGCCCTCGTGGTCGTCCTTCGAGAACCCTCACCCGGGCCGGAGCTACGCGCCCTCGAAGAGGTCTATCTCAGATTCCTGCTGGGCGCGCAGCTCCCCGACGGTCGCTTCCACAACAGGCTCGCGGCCGAGCCTGCCTCCCGTTGGCTCGACGACGTCGGCTCGGACGACGCGATCGGCCGGGCTCTGTGGGCACTCGGCGTTGCTGCGCTGCTTGGACGGTCGGCTCGGCAACGCGATGACGCGTTCGCCTGCTTCGAGCGCGGCGCGGGCTTCCATTCGCGTTCGCCGCGGGCCAACGCGGCCGCAATACTCGGCGCGGTCGAAGTGTTGCGGCACGAGCCCGCCCACAGCTCGGCGCGAGCGCTGCTCGAGCGGGCGGCGCAGCGGCTCGGCAAACTCGCACCCAGCGCGCGCTGGCCCTGGCCGGAGCCTCGCCTCGCCTACGAGAACGCCCGACTGCCGGAGGCGCGGATGGCGGCGGGGGTGGCACTCCGGGATTCGACGCTCTTTGCCGAGGGGCTGCGGCTGCTCGACTGGCTCGTCGATGTCGAAACCCGCGGCGAGGTCTTCAGCTTCACCGGACAGCATGGTTGGGCGCTCGGCGAGCCGCGCCCCGCATTCGACCAGCAACCCGTCGAAGCAGGAGCGATGGCGGACGCCTGCGCCAGAGCCTTCGCCCTAACCGGGGAGGAGCGGTGGGCGAAGGCGTGCACGCGCGCCGCCGAGTGGTTCCTCGGCGACAACGATGTCGGCATCCCGCTCGTCGACGCCCAGACGGGCGGCTGCGCCGACGGGCTCGAACGGTGCGGGCGGAACGCGAATCAGGGCGCCGAATCGACGCTCGCGATGATCAGCGCGTTCCAGCACGCACGCACGGTTCAGGCGGCGGCGAGCGCCGCGAGCAGCGGAGCGGCCTCAACGGTGGCGGCGCCGACATGACGATCCGACGCGCCATAGGTGAGGTAGATCGTCCCGTCCGGCTGCGCGAGGGCGCCTTGCACGAAGACCACATTGTCGACGTCCCCGGAACGCTCCCAGGGCAACGTCGGGCGCATGATCGGCTCCGGAAGGACCGAGCGCACCCGGCCGGTCTCATCGTCGAGCAGCGCGACACGCGTCGTGTAGTGCCCGCTGCCTTCGCGCTCATGGAAGAAGAGCAGCAGACCCTCGTCGGTGGGGACAGGAGGGGCGCCCGCCCCGATCCCGAGCGCACCCTCCGATGGACGGAGGATCGTATGCCGCTCAAGCTCGCGAAGATGGCCGTCCCAGTACGTCGGTTCAGGGTTCCACAGATCGTCCAGCGAATCGAACAGCGCAAGCTGCATGTTCGGGTGGATCCGATGGATCAGCCCGACCCGTCCGTCGCGCAAGTTGAAGACGACGGCATCTTTGTCCGGCTCATCGGCCGGGCCTACGACGCGACCCGACGTGCGGTTGAGGAAAAACCTGCCCTCCGTATACCCAAGCCGGTGGACCCCGACACGCCAGGGCAGCCCGGATTCCGGTGCCGGCAGATTCGTGTACGTCATCACCACCTGTTCGCCGTTCGCTGTCTCGACGCGCTGGACGCGCGGGTCCTCATAGCAGTGGACTTCTTGCGGGGAGCTCTTGGCGAGCACTTGCTGGAACTCGTACGTGCGTCCGTCGCGGGAGGTGAAGACGAGCACGTCGGACACGTAATCGAGGAAACGCGGGCCGGGGCCGTCGTTGCGCCGATAGCCGCTCCGTACGGCACGTGCGAAAAGGTGGTAGAGACCGTCGTGGTGAATCACACCGGCGTTGAAGATCGGGCCGTAGCCCGCCACGGTGCCGGCAGCCACCACCGGTTGGTGGCTCACGCGGCGCACCGCCAAGGAGGAATGGTTCTCGTCGAGCATCCTGATATCCGTATTCGGCAGGTCGGACGGAAGGTGTCCCCTCAGTGAGCGCCGCACCTCGTGGAGAGCTCTTCCAACGCTACGAGAGGAACCCGATCCTCACGGCCGCGGACTGGCCGAGCACGGTCAACGCAGTTTTCAACCCCGGAGTCGCGCAGCTCGACGGCGAAACGATCCTGCTCGCGCGCGTTGAGGACCGGAGCGGCATCTCGCATCTCGCAGCCGCCAGCAGTGCTGACGGCCTCACCAACTGGATCGTCGACCACGACCGAGGCATGATGCCCGACCTGGAGTCGCACGCCGAGAGGTTCGGAATCGAGGATCCTCGGATCACGCAGATCGGTGACGAGTACCTGATCGCATACACCGGCTACTCAAGAGACGGTGCGCTCGTCTGCCTCGCCTCGACGCGCGACTTCCGTACCTTCGATCGGCGAGGCGTCATCATGCCGCCCGAGGACAAGGACGCGGCCCTCTTTCCGCGGCGCTTCGGCGGCCGCTGGGGGCTCATCCACCGCCCGGTCTCCGTCGCCCCCAGACACGCGGCCCACATCTGGCTTTCCTGGAGCCCCGACCTGCGGCACTGGGGCGACCATGCAATCCTCCTCCGAGCCCGCGAAGGCGCCTGGTGGGATGCGCATAAGGTCGGCCTCTGCGCGCAGCCGCTCGAGACGCCCGACGGATGGCTCCTCCTCTACCACGGGGTGCACACCACGGCCGCCGGATCGATCTACCGGCTCGGCCTCGCGCTACTCGACGCCGACCACCCGGAGCGCGTACTCGCCCGCTCGAGTGAGTGGCTGTTCGGACCGGAAGCGGACTACGAGCGGATCGGCGATGTCGACCAAGTGGTCTTCTCCTGTGGCTGGCAGTTGCTCGATGACCGGGACACGATACGCATCTACTACGGCGCCGCCGACACGTCGATCTGCGTGGCGACCGCGAGCCAGTCCGCTCTGCTTGCCTGGCTCTCCCGCCACTCGGATGCGCAGCCCTGAGCCTGAGAGGCTAGATCGCCGCCACTCGATCCTCGACACGCGAGGCGGAGACGACGAGGATCGGGCGGGTCGACTTGGAGAGAAGCGCACGCGAGGTGCTTCCGAGCAACGCCCGCGTGATCCCCTTCCGATGCCGCGAACCGACGATGATCAGGTCGACATCGAGATCCTCCGCAAGGTCGTCAATCTGCGTCGGCGCGTCGCCGAAAAGCAGTTCGAAGTTGCACGGCACGCCGTACAGCCTCGCGCGGCGCACTGCGTCCCTCAGCCCCGCTGTGGTCATCCGCTCCGGCTCTGTTGTATCGGGCACGAACTCGTCACCAAGAGTCGAGACCACGTGCGCGAAGACGAGCTCTGCTCCCTCGCCGCCGGCCAGCGACACCGCTTCGTCAACGGCGGCGCGCGCCGCTTGGGAATCATCGACGGCAACGAGAATCCGCCTGAACATACGCGCCATCGCGAACCACCTTCCCTCCGATGCCAGTAACCGAGACGATCGCGCACGCGAGGGTGCGGCGCGTCCGCATCGACACTGATCTCGGCTGCCGATTCGCCGCAGTGCGGGCTGCGAAGTCGGCCGAGGGAGCTGCGGCTGACGGACCAGGAATCCCCCGCGGAGGCGTTGCTCGGTTGTACTGATTACTCGGCGCGTCAACCGTGGTTCCATATGAAGCAAGGAGGCGCGTTGCTTGCACCGAAAGGACAGCCAGCAGCTGGGGCCGGCTGGCACTTTCATCGTCAGCGTCCAACGACGAGCGCGGGTGCCTGGTCAGTTCGACTTGTGGACGGCGGGCTCGCTGTGGTGATTCTCCTGGTGCTCTTCATGGCGGTGACAGACGTTCGCGTGGAGGTCGGCCCGGTGTCGCTCCTCGGAGTCGCCGCCTTCGGAGGTCTCCTCGCGGTAATCGCGGGAGGCGTGTTCGCGACACTTTCGATCTTCCGCCTCGCCGAGCGATCGATCTTCGTCGTTGCCACCCTTCCGGTGTGGGCCGTTGCAATATTCCTGGTCGTCGTCGAGCTTGCCGTTCCGCATTAACGGGCTTGCCAACGACGGACTTCGTCTGCTCCCCAGACGATCAGTCGAAATGGAACAAGGCGATCTCGCCCGGTGCGTGCGCGGAGCGGAACGCTGTGGAAGTCCCGCAGTACTTCTCATTGAAAGCACCGATGTTCATCTCCGACACGGATGACGAACATGGTCATTCCCGAGCAGTTGGAGTGGAGCAAGCCAATGGCCGCAACGTATCCAAGAGCCCTTGTTCCGATCGCGGAGCGACGCCGCCCCGGGACGCTCGACTCGGTGCCTGCGGCACTTCCTGCGGTCTCCGACCCCGGCTATTGGATCGCTCACTGCGAGGGCTATCGTGTTGACAGCGCCGGCGGCCGCATCGGCTTCGTCGACCGCGTTACCGCTCGGTCTGACGGCATCGTTCTCACTGTCCGCATGGGTCGGCTCGGGCGACGCGTGATCGAGATATCGGCCGAGGAGATCACCTGCATCGTTCCTCGCGTCGAGCGGGTCTGGATCCGGACTCTGGGCGATCTGGCGTCCTTCGATGGCGCGCGAGCGGAACCCCGGAGCTGAGCTTCGAGCTGCGCGCACGAAACCTCTTTGGCCGCTGCATGGATGCAACTCTTGCTCGTCATCGCAGGGGCGGACGTCGGCCCCGACTGCCGGTTTGCGGCAAGACCGCGCCCTCCTCAGCGAATGGCCTGATTCGATCCGGCCGACCGCGGTGCAGGATCAGTTTGCGACCGCATCCGCGGCCAGGAGTGAAGGGAACGGACATGTCCAGAATCGTGGTCGGGATCGATGGATCGGAGGGCTCGAAGCACGCGCTCGCGTGGGCGGCGGAGGAGGCGCGTCTGCGCGATGCCTCGTTGATGCTCATCGAGGCATGGCAGCTACCGGTCGGCGCCTACGGGGGGATGGGCTGGTCCGGTATCGGCACGGAGATGGTCGAGGATCTGCGCACGAACACCGAGCAGCGACTCGACGAGATCTGCAGCGAGTTCTCGGCACCGCTCGAAGGGCTCACGGTCGAGCGCAAAGTGGTGAACGGTGCCGCTGCACCAGCGCTCCTCGAGGCCGCCGCCGGCGCCGACCTGCTCGTCGTTGGGACGCGCGGCCACGGCGGGTTCGCGGGCCTGCTGCTCGGCTCGGTCAGCCAGCAGTGCACCCACCACAGTCCGTGTCCGGTCGTGATCATCCCGCCGATTCAGAATCGGTGAATGCAAGGGTGTCTGTCGCTTGCTGGGGTTTGGCATCCTCGATTTCGCGGTCGAGCACGGATCGCGAGTAGAGCGAAGCTCACCGCTGCGTGGCTGAGAATCAGTGGATTCCCGGATGCGTGGAGCTCACGGCTGGGCGATCATCGTTCTCAGCGTCGAGCACGGACCGTGAGTAGGTCGAGGCTCCACCCGGAAGTCGTCAGGAAGACGCCGCAAGGCAGAGGCCGAAAGCTCCCAGGTGAAGTGGACGAAAGCGGCACCGGCTCGACGAATTTGTGGACCGGCTTGTCTCCCGCCTCAAGCTCGAGGTCGACAACGAGCCGCTGGATCATTCACGCGTGAAGACTCGCCTTCCCGCGCTCCGTAGTGCGCCGAAGCTGCCATAGGGGCTCTCGCCGATGCGCCGGCGACGTCATGCGTGCACGATCTGTTCGGTTAGCTACGCGTCCGGAAAAGGAAGACGAATGGGGCATCAGGCATCCGACCACAGTGGTCCGCTCTGGGCTCGCCCGGGTGACCGGCTCGTGATCAGAGCTCACGCACTCGGGA
>JBAQHS010000124.1:0-2633 GCA_049288455.1 Gaiellaceae bacterium
GAGCAGTCGCGCGGCTGGACGTACGTCAGCGACGTCGTCGAAGGAACGATCCTCGCGATGGAACGGGGAAGCGGGACCTACAACGTCGGTGGCGCCCTCGAGGCGTCGATGAACGAGACGATCGTCATGCTCGAACAGATCTCGGGCCGAACCCTTGACGTGCGCCGTCGGCAGCCGGCCGTCCCGGGCGACCAGCGCCGCACGCAGGCCGATACGACGCGCATTCGCACCGAGCTCGGCTGGCAGCCGAGCGTGTCGCTCGAGGAAGGTCTGAGGCGTCAGTGGGAGTGGGCGTCGGCTAGAGTCGCCGCCGAATGACGGCCCCCCGCCAACCTGATCTCGACGCCGAGCGCGAGGTCGACCTCGCGCGCTGGCGTCGCGCTCTCGTCGCGCTCTGGTGGATTCCGGTCGCGGGTCTCGTGCTTGGCGCAATCGTGGGCGTCCTCTACTCGTTCCGCGGCGGCGCGACCTACAAGGCAACGGCGCTCATCTCGCTCGGGCAGCCAACCTCGCCCGGCGGGGCACTTGTGAACGGGTTCGGCTCGAATCCGCGTGCGGTTTCGTTGATCGTCACCTCGGCTTCGACTCAAGAGCAGGCAGCCAACCGCGCCGACATGCGGCCGGCTGCGCTCCGTGGGCACGTTTCCGTGGCCCAGGTGGGCTCGACAACCGGCGCAGGCGCTGCGCGCGCGACCCCACTGATTTCGTTGACGGTGACCGGAGCGCGTCCGAGCACCGCTGCGGCGGCCGCGAACGCACTGGCCGCGATCGTCGTCCAGCAGACGACTGCGCCGTACGTGGGCGTGAAGCTGCGGACCTTCGGCCTGACACTCGCCAATGTGAATCTTCAGATCGCGTCCGTGAAGAAGCGATTGAACGTGATCATCCTCGCGGAGAAGGCAGCCAAGAGCCTCGACCCGTTTCAGCAGCTCGTCATCATCAGTCAGGAAGACAACGCCGAAACCCGGCTCGGAAATCTGATCGCACAGCAGGAGACGCTGCAGCAGCAGCAGGCATTCGCGAAGGAAGTGGAGAGCGCGAAGGTGATCACCGCTGCGAAATCGGTGAAGGCGTCCGCGCATTCGCGGAACAGCTCACTCCTGATCGGCGCGCTGATCGGGCTGCTTCTCGGTGCGATCGTCGCGATCGTCGCCGATACGCGTATCGCCCGCCCGTCCTCCTAAGTCCGTACGATCGCGCCATGCTCGAAGGAAAGAGCGTTGCCGTCGTCGTGCCGGCCTACGACGAGGAAGGTCTGATCGCGGCGACGCTTCAGGGCATCCCCGGCTTCGTCGACCGGATCTTTGTCGTCGACGACGCCTCGGGTGACGCGACCGCCGAGCGGGCACGCACGGTCGGCGACCCGCGAGTAGAAGTGGTGGTCCACGACCGCAACCGTGGAGTGGGCGCGGCAATCGTCACCGGCTACAAGCGCGCGCTTGCGGAGCGCATGGACGCGGTCGCGGTGATGGCGGGTGACAATCAGATGGATCCCGACGAGCTCGAGGAGCTCGCGCTGCCGGTCGTTCGCGGCGAGCTCGACTATGCGAAGGCGAACCGGCTCTTCACCGGCAGCGCGTGGCAGCTGATTCCACGCAGCCGCTATCTCGGGAACGCGGTGCTCAGCCTGCTGACGAAGATCGCATCCGGGTACTGGCACATCGCCGATTCGCAGGCGGGCTACACCGTCGTGTCACTGCGTGTGCTGCAACTGCTCGACCTCGACCGCATCTACGTCTCCTACGGGTTCCCCAACGACATGCTCGTGCACCTGAACGTCTGGAATGCGCGTGTGCGCGACTTTCCCTCTCGTCCGATCTACGGCGTGGGCGAGCGATCGGGCCTCAAGATCCGCCGCGTCGTCCCACGGATCTCGTGGCTCCTCTGGAAGGGCTTCTTCTGGCGGATGCGCGAGAAGTACGTGATCCGCGACTTCCACCCGCTCGTCTTCTTCTATTTCCTCGGCTTCCTGATGACGACGGCCGGGCTTGCGCTGGGCGTGCTCGAGGTCGTGCTGCGGCTGATGGGCAACAGCATCACGCCGGCAACGATCGTGCTCGTTGCGCTGCTGCTGATCTCCGGCAGTCAATTCACGCTGTTCGCGATGTGGTTCGACATGGAGTCGAACAAAGACTTGCGCTGATCGAACCCAACCTGGTTCAAAGAGCGAAGCCAGGTTGACCACGCTCGCAACCTGGTTTGGGGTTAAACCAGGTTGCCGGGTTTCGACCTGCGACGGAGCCCCGAGTTACGAGACGCTGAACGCGAGCGGCGTGGCCGGACTGCCGCTGGGAAGCGGAGCGACGGTGACCACGACGCTCATCACGCCCATGCCCGAGTCGCGTGCCGCCTGAAGGACGATGTCACCGGAGGGCGCCGTCGCCTCGGTGGGAAGCTTGCAGGTCGAGTTGGCTGCACAGCGGACCGTGATGCGTACGACCGACACCCGCCGCGACGCCAGCACCCGGAGTGTCCATCCGCGGCCGTTGCCGCGACCGTCGGCGATCGTGATCGGCACCTGAACCGGCCCCGAGGCTGTCGCGCTCGCGGGCGCTGCGACCGCACTCAGCTTGCCGGGAACGAAATTCAGCTTCACGATGATCGTCCCGGCACAGGCCGGCGTCGCGAGCACG
>JBAQHS010000125.1:0-28588 GCA_049288455.1 Gaiellaceae bacterium
AGCCCGAGCACCCGATCGCCCGGCTTCAGGACGGCGAAGTACACCGCCATGTTCGCCTGCGCGCCGGCGTGCGGCTGGACATTTGCGTGCTCGGCGCCGAAGAGCTCGGTCGCTCGGTTGCGTGCGATCTCCTCGATCTCATCGACGACTTCGCAGCCTCCGTAGTAGCGCTTCCCCGGATAGCCCTCGGCGTACTTGTTGGTCGGGACTGAGCCAACCGCCTCGAGGACGCTCGGCCACGTGAAGTTCTCGGAGGCGATCAGCTCGATCTGGCCGCGCTGGCGGTCGAGCTCCTGCCCGAGCAGCGCGGCGATCTCGGGGTCGATCTCGGCGAGCCCGGCCGTCTTCAGCTGCGCGAAGGTCTCCTGGGCGATCGCCATGCGGTGATCGTAGTGGCTCAGGCGGCGAGCGCCCGGCGCACCCGTGCAATCGCGTCGGCGGCGGGCGCAAGCCCCTCCCTGATCACGTACGGCTCCTTGCCCGTGAAGTCGATCACAGCCGACGACGTGCCTCCAAGCGCCCCCGCGTCGATCTCGGCGGCGCAGGCCTCGCGGATTCGAGTCGGGACCTGGTCGAGTGTCGCGGGGCTCGGTTCACCGGGCTCGTTGGCGCTCGTCGCCGTCACGCAGCGGACCGATTCCACAACGCGCGCCGCTGCTTCCGGCATATCGACCACGCGAACCCCAATCGCATCCGTCCGCGTGCCGGTCAGCCACGGGTAGCGCCGTGCCGGGTTCGGCAACACGAGCGTGTACGGCCCGGGCAGAAGCTCCTCGATGATCACGCCGGCAAGCGCGCGCAGCTCAGGCACGCAGCCGTAGAGGGCCTCGACGCTTGCGGCGAGGAGTGCCGTCGGCTGAAGTGCATCACGGCCCTTGAGCTTGTAGAGCCGCCACGCGTACTCCTCGCGCGACGCCGAGGTGACGAGCCCGTACACCGTGTCGGTCGGGAGCAGCACGGGCTGCCCCGCGCGAATCGCGGCTATTGCGTTCTGGACGTCGTCGTCGGCTCCCACCACGCCTCCACGACTCGTTCGCGGCCTACTAAGTCAGGAGTGATCGTAACCGCGGCGTAGGTCAGCATCTCGAGCTGCGCGACGACATCCTGTGCGAATCGCTCGTGAACCTCCAGCACGAGCCAGCCGCCGAGTACATCGCGCGCGGCCGCCGCGAGGGCAGCCGTCTGCCCCGCGTCGAGAAGCGCGAGCTCCGGCTCCCAGTCGCGCACCTCCGGCTCGAGGCCGGGGAGCTCTGCGGGAAGAACGTAGGGCGGGTTCGAGACGACGAGGTCGAACCGACCGCTCATCCCCGTGAGCAAGTCGGTCTCGACCAGCTCGACTTCGAGGTCGTTGCGCGCTGCGTTCTCGCGAGCAAGTGCGAGCGCTCCGGCGGAGATGTCCGTCGCTGTAACGCGAGCGTCCGGTCGCTCGTGCTTCAGCGCAAGTGCGATCGCTCCTGAGCCTGTGCCGACGTCGACAATCCGCGGGGCCGTCACACCTTCGAGCAGTGCAAGACACCGCTCGACGACGATCTCGGTCTCGGGGCGCGGCACGAGCGCCCGCGCATCGGTTGCGAGGGTGAGCCGACGGAAGTCCCAGTCGCCGAGCACGTACGCGAGCGGCTCGCGCCGGCCGCGACGTTGGACGAGCTTCCGCGCGGCCGCTCGTTCAGCTTCGGTCAGCGGACGGTCGTGCTGGGTGTAGAGCTCCATGCGCGTGAGCCCGAGAGCGCGCGCGAGCAGGCGCTCGGCATCGAGACGCGGGCTCTCGACGCCCCGCGCCGCGAGGTAGTCCGTCGCGCCGCGGAGGACTTCACCGAGGCTCACTCACCCCTCGAGTGCGCGGCGCTGCTCGTCGGCGGTGAGCGCATCGGTGAAGTCGTCGAGCGAGCCCGCGAGAACCTGCTCGAGAGCGACGTTCAGCTTCACGCGGTGATCTGTCACGCGACTCTGCGGAAAGTTGTACGTCCGGATCTTCTCGGCGCGGGCGCCCGTTCCCACCTGTGCGCTGCGAGCCGCGGCCTGCTCGGCGGCCTGCCGCTCGCGCTCCGCCTCATAGACGCGTGCGCGAAGCACGCGCATCGCCTTCTCGCGGTTCTGCAGCTGCGAGCGCTCGTCCTGCATCGCGACGACGATGCCGGTTGGAAGATGCGTGATGCGCACGGCCGAGTCGGTCGTGTTCACCGACTGGCCGCCCGGGCCCGACGACCGGTAGACGTCGATCTTCAGATCGCTCTCCTCCACCTCGACGTCGACATCCTCGGCCTCGGGCATCACGGCGACGGTTGCAGTCGAGGTGTGGATACGCCCTTGCGACTCGGTCTCGGGGACGCGCTGCACTCGATGTGTCCCGCCCTCGTACTTGAAGACGGAATAGGCGCCGTCGCCCTTGATCGCGAACACGCCTTCCTTTAGACCGCCTGACTCACTTGGCGCGACCTCGAGCTCCTCCCACTTGAAGCCCCGCCGCTCGGCGTAGCGCTGCAAGAGCTTCGCAAGGTCGCCGGCCCAGAGCTTGCCTTCCTCGCCTCCTTCGCCACCACGGATCTCGACGATCACGTCCTTGTCGTCGGCGGGGTCACGCTCGACCATCGACAGCTTCAGCTCTTCCTCGAGACGCTCGACGTCTGCGGCGTAGCCCGCGGCCATCTCGGCTAGCTCCGCATCGTTTCGGGCGGCGTCGAGGTCGGCGCGCGCCTGCTTCCACTGCTGGGCCAGCTTGTACGGGGCCTCGAGCTCCTTCAGCTTGCGTCCGGCGTTCGCCGCCTCACGATGGTCGTTGTAGACCGCAGGGTCGGACATTCGTGCCTGGGTCTCCAGGTACGAGCGTTCGAGCTCGGCTACGAGATCGTCAAGAGCGGCCATCGCCGCACGAGGTTAGCTCGCGAGCTGGGCGTCGAGCGTGACGTCGGGGATTCCGGCAAGCGCCTGTGACACCGGGCAGTTCACTTTCGCGTCGTTCGCCGCTGCCTCGAACCCGGACTCGTCGAGCCCGGGTACCGTCCCGCGCACCGTCAGCACGCCCTTCGTGATGCCCTCCCCCGGCTGGAAGGTGACGGTCGCCGATGTCTCGAGCTTCTCGGGCGGGTTGCCTGCCTTCGCGAGAACGTTCGAGAGGGCCATCGCAAAGCACGCGGACCAGGCCGCGGCGATCAGCTCCTCGGGGCTCGTCTTCCCGTTCGGCTCCTCGGCGCGCGACGCCCACGAGACGTCGAGCGGGCCGAACGCACCGCTCGGAACCTGCGCGATCGTGCCGCTTCCGTTCAGCAGGTCGCCCTGCCAGACAGCCTCAGCTCTGCGCTCCGTTGCCATCAGGCCATCACCTCCACACGTCGGTCGGTGGGCTGCTCGCCGCCCTCGAGGTCAAGGACTTCCCGCAGCGCACGGATCGACACCTCGAGCTGGTCGAGGGTCGGCTCGCGTGTGGTCAGGCGCTGCAGCCACAGCCCCGGTGCGAGGAGAGTCATCAGGATGCGATTTTTCGAGTGCTTGCCGGCGAAGCGGATCAGCTCATACGCGATCCCGGCGATCACCGGCAGCAGCGCGATGCGCGAGACGATCAGCCAGTACCAGGCGGGCCGCCCGAACAGCGCGAAGACAAAGATGCCGACGACCATCACCCAGAGCAGGAAGGCCGTGCCGCAGCGCGGGTGGATCAACGAGTAGCGCTGTGCCGTCTCCGGCGTGAGCTCCTCCCCCGCTTCGTAGGCGTTGATCGCCTTGTGCTCCGCCGCGTGGTACTGGAAGACGCGACGCAGGGACGGGATGAAGGACAGCACCGTCAGGTACGTGACGAACACCGCGACGCGGATCACGCCCTCGACGATCACGAACCAGCCGCCACTCGAGATCGGCAGGAGATCGGTGAGAAGCGCGGGCCCGACCTTGAAAAGCATGACGGCAAATCCGATCGCGACGAGGAACGCGAACGCAAGCGCCCAGCGGCCGATCTCCGCAGGCTCCCCGTCGCCCTCTGCTTCCTCCGCCGCGGCGTAGTTCGCGGAGACGCTGAGCGCGCGGAAGCCGATCGCGAGGCTTTCGCCGAGCGCGACGACGCCGCGGACGACCGGCAGCCGCAGCGTCCAGTGACGCGCCATCAGCGGGTCGATCGAGCGTGAGACGTGTGCAATGTCACCGTCGGGCTTGCGCACAGCGACCGCCCATGTGCGCGGTCCACGCATCATCACGCCCTCGAGGACGGCCTGCCCTCCGACGTTATGCGCCACGGCTCTAGGAGCGCGCGGCGCGCTCGGCCTTTTCGAGACGCCGCTGGAAGCGCTCTACGCGGCCACCCGTGTCAACGAGCTTCTGCTTGCCGGTATAGAACGGGTGGCAGTTCGAGCAGATCTCGACGTGCAGCTCCGGCATCGTCGAACGCGTCGTGAACGTGTTCCCGCAGCTGCAATGCACGGTCGAGAGGACGTACTCGGGGTGAATTTCGGCCTTCATCGCCGGGCCAGGATAGCAGCGGCGGTCTGGGCTGCGACATTGCCCCCGGACACCAGGAGCACCGGATTGGATGCCTCGATCTTGCCCGCGAGCCAGGCCGCGGTGGCCACGGCGCCGGCGGGCTCGCAGGCGAGCTTGGCACGCTCGTAGAGGACGCGAAAGGCGTGCTCGATCTCGTCCTCTGTGACGAGGACGCGCTCGAGGTCGCGGCAGATCTCGAGCGGCCGGCGGCCTGCGAACGGCGCGTTGAGGCCGTCGGCGATCGAGGTTGGCGTGACGGGAGTTGGCTCGCCTGCGGCGAGGCCGGCGTGGAGCGCCTGGCTCGTTTCCGGCTCGACGGCGATCACCCGCATGCGGCCGGCGAGCGCGGTCTGAACACCGGAGATCAGCCCACCGCCACCGACCGGGACGACAACGGCGTCGGCGTCAGGCGCGTCCGCTTCGATCTCGAGCCCAACAGTGCCCGCGCCCGCGATCACGAGGGGGTCGTCGAATGGATGAACGAGCGTGCGGCCGGTCTCCTGCAACAGGGTCTCGAGCCGGTCGAACGCGTCGCCCGGACCGCTTGCTTCGAGATCGACCGCTGCGCCATAGCTTCGCGTGGCCGCGATCTTGAACTCGGATGCTCCCTGCCACATCACGACGAGCGCGTCGACGCCCTCCTCGCGTGCGGCGAACGCGACGGCTTGCGCGTGGTTGCCGGCGCTGATCGCGATCACGCCCTTGTGCTTCTCGTCGGCGGTGAGACTGCTCATCTTGTTCAGCGCGCCGCGTGACTTGAAGGAACCGGTGCGCTGAAAGAGCTCGGCTTTCAGCCGGGCGCCGATCGTGCGGTTCGAGAGCATCGGCGTGCGCGCGAGCCGGACGCCGATCGTTTCGCGAGCGGCGAGGACGTCGTCGCGGGTAGGCAGGTCAGCGTCAGCCACGTTGTCGCAGCGTTTCATAGAGCAGGACCGCAGCGGTGGTCGACGCGTTCAGACTGTCGACCGTTCGTGCGTGCATCGCCAGCGAGACCTGCAGGTCGGCGGCGTCACGCCAGGGTTGCGCGAGGCCATCGTCCTCGGCGCCGATCACGATCGCTGTCGGTCGGGTCAGGTCGGCGTCGGTGTGGCGGGTCGGTGCATCGACGACGGCCGCGACGAGCTGTAGCGGCAACGCGCGTAGATCGTCCAGCGTCGTCTCCAGCACCGGCAGCGTGAAGACGGCGCCTGTCGATGCACGGATCGCGTTCGAGTTCCACGGATCGCACATGGCGTCGGCAATGAGCAGCGCGTCCGCGCCGGCCGCATCCGCGGTGCGCGCCATCGCTCCGAGGTTGCCGGGCTTCTCGATCCCGACGGCGACCAGCACCAGTGTCGGCTCGGGCGGCAACGCGCGTTGCGGCACGTCGAAGACGGCGAGCACTCCTTCCGGCTCCGTGCGGTAGCTCATCTTGGCGAGCACGCGAGCGCTCACCTCTTCGCCGCCGTGCGACCAGTCGGGGATCAACTCCGGCGCGACATAGATCGTGCGAGCGGTCAACCCCGCCGCAAGCGCACGCTCGACCTCGCGAAGCCCCTCGGCGAGAAAAACCTCATCCCGCCGCCGCTCGCGCACCTTGCGCCAGCGAACAACATCCTTGACGCGCGGATTATCCGTCGACGTGATCACCCGGCGAATGTAGCCACGTCCGGTGTCCATTCGACGGCAGCCGTCGATACGAAAGAGCAAAAAGAGTGTGCCAAGTCACGGACGAGACCATGCGCGTCGGGACACCCGCCTTCACCATGTGGACCATGGATCCGCTTCGGATCGAAGTCCCCGGCGGCTACTACCACGTGTCCACACGCGGGAACAATCGGCGCGAGATCTTCGCCGACGATCACGACAGGTCGACGTTCCTCAGACACTTCGGACGCCTCTCGAAGAAGTACGACTGGACGGTCCTCGCGTACTGCCTGATGTCGAACCACTACCACTTGATCCTCCAACTCGGCGACCTCGGGCTGTCACGCGGGATGTGCGAGCTCAATGGCGGCTATGCACGGATGTACAACCGGCGACATCGGCGGGAGAACCATCTCTTTGGACGACGCTACTGGGATGCACTGCTTGCCTCGGATGGGCATCTCCTGGAGTGCTGCAGATACGTCGTACTCAACCCGGTACGCGCCGGCCTTTGCCAACGGCCCGCAGAGTGGCACTGGAGTAGCTACGCGGCCACCGTAGGACGCGAGTTCGCGCCTTCGTTCCTCGCAACCGGCGAGGTCCTGCAACTCTTCGGCCACCGGCCCGATGTCGCGCGTGAAGCGTTCCGGCGATTCGTTCGCGAAGGGCACGACATACGGCAGCCGCCGTGGCGAAAGGCGCGCGAAAGCGTTACGTGAGTGTGTACTCGGGGCCGCTGCCGCCCTCTGGTGGGGTCAGGCGGCCGCCTTTCGCGGTGATCGCGCCGCACTGGACGCAGTTTGACGGGGCGAGCTTCACCTCGACGGTTCCGTCGCCGTCGGAGGCGCCGACCTCGTAGACCTGCGCCGGGCACATGTGCTGCCACAGCTCGGCGAGCTCGCGCGGCACCTTCGTCTGCACGCGGATGTGATTCGGCTGGTCGTCGCGCGTTCGGTTGCCGGACGCAAAGACGCTCGACAGCTTGTCGAACGTCAGCTTCCCGTCAGGCGCGGGATACGCCTTCGCGCGATCCGTGCTGATCAACGTCTGCTCCGCGTCGAGCTCCGTACTTGCCTCGCCTGGCGGGAACTTGCCCTTCGTTGCGGTCATCGCACCGGCCATCGCCCCACCGAGATAAAAGCCGCGTCCGAACGCCTGGCGCATGTTGCGCACCTCGCGGAGGTCGCTCCAGATGAACGAGTCACGCAGCGCCTGGTCGTACGTCGCGAGCGCAGTTCGCGCCGACGCGCCGCGCTCGAGCGTTCTCCACGCGGCTTCGGCCGCAAGCCTGCCCGACTCGATCGCGTAATGGATTCCCTTCAACGCCGGGACGTTCACCAAGCCGACGCCGTCGCCCGTCAACAGGAGCCCCGGCGCATGGAACCGCTTCGGCAACGCGACGAAGCCGCCCTCCGGAATCGTCTTTGCACCCCACTGCACCCGCTCGCCGCCTTCGAGGATCTTCCGAATCCGCGGATGCGTCTTCAGCTCCTGCAGCAGATCGTGAACCGACAACTCCGTGTCGCGATAGTCGAGCCCGACGACCAGGCCGATCGTGACCATGTCGTCGCCCATCGGATAGACGAACGAACCGCCGAACTCGCGAAACTTCCGGCCACCGCGCAGCGGCCAGCCCATCGTGTGCACGACGTCGTGGAACGGCTTCGGGACCTTCCAAACCTCCTTCACCCCGAGCGCCCACACCTGCGGGTTGTCACTGCGCAGCCCGAAGTGATCGAGCGCCGCGCCCGTCAGATGACCTTGCGTGCCTTCGGAGAGGATCGTCACGCGGGCGGTCACGTCCGACCCTGGCTCGAAGTTGCCGAGCTCCTCCCCCGCGCGCCCGCGCCCACGGTCACCCGTCCGGACACCGACGACGCGGCCTCCGTCGACGAGGAGCCGTTCGGCGGAAGTCTCCGGCAGGATCGTCGCACCCAGCGACTCGGCCTCCTCGGCGAGCCAGCGACCGAGTTGCGACAGCGACGCGATGTAGTTGCGGTGGTTGACCATCGTCGGCGGTGTCGGGATCCGAACCGCGCGGCGCTTCGTCATGAAGAGCACCGACTCGCCGTGCACCGGCCCGTAGAAGGGCATGTCCTCGATCCGCTTGCGGCCTTTGAAGAGGCGCTGCAAACCTCGCGGGTTGACGACCGCGCCGGAGAGCAGGTGCGAGCCGGGCGCCTTCCCCTTCTCGAGGATCGCAACCGGCACGTCGCCCAGACGTTCGGCCGTCTCGGGGTGCTCCTCGACGAGCTGGCCGAGCCGGATCGCAGCGGCCAGGCCCGCCGGGCCGGCACCGACGATCAGGAACCCAACGTCGATCCGCTCGTCGACGGGGTCGGTCGGCGCGCCGATCGCCTCGGCAGTGGACCACGGCGCCGGATAGTCGGACGGCCGAACACTCACGGCGAGCCTCGCTAGCCCTTACGCGCGCGGATCAGCTCGGTCAGCTTCGGCACGATCGTATGCAGATCGCCCACGACACCGAGATCGGAGAACTCGAAGATCGGCGCGTTCGCGTCCTTGTTGATCGCGACGATCACGTTCGAGCCCTGCATGCCAACCTTGTGCTGGATCGCTCCGGAGATGCCGAGCGCGACGTAGAGCTTCGGGGCCACGGTCTTCCCGGTCTGCCCCACCTGCGCCGAGTACGGATACCAGCCCGCATCGACGACCGCACGCGTTGCGCCAACCGCGCCGCCGAGCGCCTGTGCGAGCTCTTCGGCGAGCGCGAACTTCTCGGGCTCGCCAAGACCGCGACCGCCGGCGACGATCACGTCGGCGTCCTCGATCGACGGCCCTTGCTGCTCCGCATGCGCCTGCTCGACCATCTCCGCCTGCGTCGAGAACTCCTCGAGGTCGACGGACGCGTCCTTCACTTCGGCGCTGCCGCCGACCGGCGTGGCGTCGAACGTTCCAGACCGGAAGATGGCAAGGCGCACGTCACTCGACCAGCCGACATCGACGTAGACCGAGTCGGCAAGCGCCGGCCGTGTGCCGATGCCGTCCGCGTTCAGATCGATCAGGTCCCAGTTGAGCCCGGCCTCGAGGCGAACGGCAAGCGCGGCGGCGACGTCAGCGGCGAGCACCGATTGTGCAAAGAGCACGGTCTCAAAGCCCTCGTCGCGCACGAGCTTCGCAAGCACATCGACGCGCGGCTGGGGCAGCGGCGCCGCCAACCGCTCGTCGTCGGCCACCCAGACCGTCGCGGCACCGAACTCGCCCGCGCTCACACCAAGTGCGCGCACACCGGAACCGATCAGCACTCCGGCGACCTCGCCACCGAGGCTCGCTGCCTTCGCGAGGACACCCAGCGATCCCTTCTGAATCGCGCCCTCATGGTGCTCGAGGAAGACAAGTGTCTTCGCCATCAGACGAGCCGCTTTCCGGCGAGAAACTCGACGATCTGCTCGGCCGCACTGCCGTCGTCTTCGATCTTCCGCGCATCGCCGCGCGCGGGCGGCGGGTTCAGCGCTTCGACCGTCGTGCCAGAGGCGACAGCACCGCCGACGTCGGCCGCGGCGAGCGTGTCCTGCGGCTTCTTCTTCGCCCCCATGATCCCCTTCAGGGACGGATAGCGCGGCGTGTTGATCGCGTCCGAGACTGCGATCACCGCGGGGAGCGGCGCGCGAATCGTGTCGTAGCCGAACTCGGTCTGCCGCTTCCCGGTGAGCGCGGCGCCGTCAAGCGCAAGCTCGCTGACCTGAGAGATCACCGGCCGGCGCAGATGCTCGGCGACCGCGGACCAAAGACACGCACCGCCGCCGTCGGCCGACTGCTGCCCGAACAGCACGATCTCGGCGCCTTCCTGCTCGAGCGCACCCGCCAGCGCCTTCGCGGTTCCGAGCAGGTCGGAGCCGGCGAGCGCCTCGTCGCTGACGAGCACTGCGCGGTCAGCGCCCATCGCAAGCGCTTTGCGCAACGCATCCATCGCACGCTCGGGGCCCATCGAGAGGACCACGACCTCACCGTCGCCGCTCGCCTCTTTCAGCTTCAGCCCTTCTTCGACCGCGTACGTGTCGAATTCAGAGATCGTGAGCTCACCGGAGCGCTCGAGGCGCTTCGTCTGGGCATCGATTCTGCGGCCTCCTGCGGCGTCGGGCACTGCTTTTACGCATACGGCGATCTTCATGCGGGCGTGACTCTATCCGGCATGCACGAGTTGGCATCGGCCGAACACGCGGCTACCGTGCGTGCGATGCGGCGCCTGATTCCCGTGCTGCTCGTGGTTGCGCTCGGCTGTGTGAGTACATCGTCCGCCGCCAGCGGCTTGCCGACGTTTCTCTTCCCGGTCGTCGGCACCACGCACTACAGCGACGACTTCGGCCAGCCACGCGGCGGCAGCATCCACCAGGGCAACGACCTGCTCGCAGACAAGCGCGCGCCCGCGATCGCAGTCGAGGCAGGGACGATCGAGTACTGGACGACGTCCTCGAGCGCAGGCTGCATGCTCTACCTGAAGGGCGACAGCGGCACGATGTACGAGTACATCCATCTGAACAACGACCTGACCGCGGCGAACGACAACAAGGGCAAGTGCATCCAGGGTGTCTCGTATGCGGTGCCGGACGGCAGCCATGTCGACGCCGGCCAGACGATCGGCTACGTCGGCGACTCGGGCGACGCAAACGGGATTCACCCTCATCTTCATTTCGAGGTGCACCCCCATGGCGGCAAGGCGGTCGACCCGTTCCCGTATCTGAAGAAGGCTGCGCATCTGCTTGTCTCCGCTCCCCCGGCCGGGGCGCCGTTCACGCTGAAGCTCACCGGCACGGTGGTCTCTGCGGATGTGACGGAGCTGCAGTTGGCCGTTACGTCGCTTGCCGCGTGGCCATCGCACCTGAAGCAGAAGATGAATCGCGTGCTCTTCCTGACGCTCCCGGCCGCCGACTCGGGCACTGCGACGTTCACGACCGGCGAGAAGATCATCGCGTGGACACTCCCAGCTCCGGGAACGATCGAGGCGTTGACAGGCATGCCCGGCGCGCTCTCGCTCGACCGCGCGCTTCCGCGCTGAACGCTACGCCGGGACGCGCGACTGCAGGAACTCGACGATCTCGCTCGTCGGCGCACCTGGCGTGAAGACCGCCGCGACGCCCTGCTGCTTCAACTCGGTCACATCGTCGTTCGGGATCGTCCCGCCGACGACGACGAGAAGATCCTCGGCGCCCTGGTCGCGCAACAGCGAGAGGATTCGCGGCACCAGCGTCATGTGCGCGCCCGAAAGGATCGAGATGCCGACGGCGTCCGCGTCCTCCTGGATGGCGGTCTCGACGATCTGCTCCGGCGTCTGGTGCAGGCCTGTGTAGATGACCTCCATTCCGGCGTCGCGGAGGGCCCGGGCGATGATCTTCGCGCCCCGGTCATGACCGTCGAGACCAGGCTTCGCGATCACCACTCTGATCTTGTGTGCCATCGGTTGGGCAGTATAGGAACGTGAAGCTGACCGTCGTTGGCTGCTCCCCCGCGTGGCCGAACCCCGGCGGCGCTCAATCCGGCTACCTCGTCGAGAGCGAACTCGGCCGCTTGCTGCTCGACTGCGGCCCCGGTGTGCTGCCGCGCCTCCGCACGATGGAAGGCTGGCCCGACATCGACGCGATCGCGATCACGCACTTCCACCTCGACCACTGGGGCGACATCGTCCCGTGGGTCTGGGGCCTACAGTTCGGGCCCGCCGTCGACTTCGAGCCGCCCGCTCTCTGGCTTCCACCCGGCGGCCGCGAAACACTGACGAGGCTCGGCGGAGCGCTTGGCAAGCGCGACATGTTCGAGAACGCATTCCAGATCCAGGAGTACGCCGACGGCGAGCCGTTCATCGCCGCAGGATCGACCGTCACACCGCGGCGCGTACTGCATTACGACATGCTCGCGTTCGGCTTCCGCGTCTCGCAGAACGGAACGACACTCGCCTACTCCGGCGACAGCGGGCCGAGCGATGCGCTCCTCGAGCTCGCGCGGGACGCTGACCTCTTTCTCTGCGAGGCGACGCTGCTCGCTCCGAACCCGGAGGGCGGAACGCGCGGTCATCTCGCTGCAACCGAAGCCGCGGAGGTGTTCGAGGCTTCAGGAGCGAAACGCTTGCTCTTGACCCACCGCCCTGCCGAACGCCCGCTCGAGAACGGCTACGAGCAGGTCTATGACGGGTTCGAGCTCGAGCTGTAGCCGAGCGCCTTCGCGTACCGGCGAGCTGCCCGCCGGCCGCGCACCGCGCTGCTGAGGCCCCAGATCGCGAGGAACACGATCAGCAAGCCGAAGAAGACGAGCGGCGCCATCAGCCAGCGTGCTGACAGCTTGGAGTTGAACGGCGGGGGCGGCGGGCCTGCACGGCGTGATGGGCTGAGGGTGCCGCCCCCGCCGATGCCTTTCGGCACCCACGACGCGACGAGCCACTGATGCGCCTTGCCGGGGTAGCGCTTCAGCTCGATCGTGAACGTCTTGGCCGCCCAGCCGTTGCCCTTGCCTGAGACGAGGCCGGTGTCGATCGCGACATCGTTCTGGTAGGCGTAGAGAATGCTGAACAGGCCGATCCCGTCGGCCTTGAACGGGACCACGTTGTTGAAGCCTGTGTCCCACGATTTGCGGGTCTGTCCGGCCTTCATCTCAGGCCCGAGCATCGCCCAGGCGGAGTCGAGCTTCTTCCGCCGGACAGCCGTCATGACGAAGCGGCTCGTCACGGCGAAGAGCTCGTTGCGGTCGGCCGTGCTGAGATGCATGCGCGCCGGTACGCGATACACGGTCGCCGGCTTGTTGATGATCGGCGTCGCGTCCGACTTCCCCGTGTTCGAGTAGCGCGTGACCGCCAGCGTGATCAGACCGGCCACGACAATGACGAGCGTCAGCCAGCCGAGTCGGCGGCGGAAGCGAGGCGACGACAGGCGACCCCTCATGACGTCATCCCTCTCGCGCGCCGCGGCTGGGTCGCTAGTTGCCGGCGCCGTTGTTGCTGGAGCCGTTCGGTACCGGCGCGGACGCGCGCGGCACCCAGGAGTTCACGAGCCACTTCCCGCCGCGTTTGACGATATCCATGATGAAGAGCTGGCCATGGACTTTCGCGCTGGCCTTCGGCAGCAGTGCGACCTCGATCTGAGCTTCGGCGGGGTACGAGAAGTCGATCTTCATCGGCGCGTACTTCACGTCGACGACTGGAAACGGGACGACGGCGATGTTCCCCGTCATCCATGACTTCAACGACTGCCCCTGCTTGATCTGTTCGGTGACGATCGAATAGGACTGGCCGAGGTTCTTCCGCGCGACGGCGCTCTCGATGAACTGCCGCGCGACCTTTGTCGCGCCCGAGGGCAGCTTCACGGTCGGCGGCACCTTCGAAACGTCCTGGGCCGGCTTGTTCGTCAGCGGCGTCGCCGTCGACTTGCCGGTGTTCTCGTACTTCACCGCGACGACGGCGATGACAGCACCGACGACCACCACGACAATCACCCAGGGCAGGGCCTTGCGCCAGCCGGGCTTCCGGATCGGCTCGCGGTGCTCGAAAATCGTGTCGGCGCTCATGTCCACGTCAGAGTAGACGGACTTTCGTGCGGCTCGTTAGGGGCGAAGTGTTGAGCGACTGTTAATTGGGTCAGAAGACCGGGGTTTCGCGCCAGGTGCCCCACACCTCGCGGAACGCGTCGCACATCTCGCCCATGGTGACGTAGCCGCGTGCGGCGTCGATGATCGGTTCCATCAGGTTGGGGCCGTCCTTCGAGGCGTCTTGCTTCAGTCGTGTGAGCGCCTGCTCGACCGCCGCACTGTCGCGGCGCGCGCGCAGGGACTGCACGCGGGCGATCTGCTCGCCCTCGAGCTCCGGGGCGACCTTCAGGATCTCGAGCTGCTGCTCGTCGTCAAGTTGGTAGCGGTTCACGCCGACGACGATGCGCTGCTTCGACTCGACCTCCGACTGATACTGGAACGACGCCTCGGCGATCTCGCGCTGGAAGAAATTCTCCTTGATCGCCGCAACGACGCCGCCGAGCTTCTCGATCCGGTCGAAGTATTCGTACGCCTGCCGCTCGAGCTCGTTCGTCAGATGCTCGACGTAGTACGACCCGCCGAGCGGATCGATCGTGTTCACGACCCCGGTCTCGTGCGCGATTACCTGTTGGGTGCGCAACGCGATCCGCACGGCATCCTCGGTCGGCAGCGCGAGCGCCTCGTCGTAGGAGTTCGTGTGGAGCGACTGCGTGCCGCCGAGCACGGCGGCGAGCGCCTCGAGCGCGGTCCGGACGATGTTCACCTCGGGCTGCTGCGCCGTCAGCGACACACCGGCCGTCTGGGTGTGGAAGCGCATCAACCACGACTTCGGATCCTTGGCGCCGAACCGATCGCGCATCACCGTCGCCCAGATGCGGCGCGCGGCGCGGTACTTCGCAATCTCCTCGAAGAAATCGAGGTGCGCGTTGAAGAAGAACGAGAGCCGCGGCGCAAACGCATCCACGTCAAGTCCACGCTCGACCGCCCACTCGACATACGTGAACCCGTCGGCCAGCGTGAACGCAAGCTCCTGCGCGGCCGTCGAGCCGGCCTCACGGATGTGATAACCGGAAATCGAAATTGGATGCCAGAGCGGCATCTCCGTCGAGCAGAACTCGACCATGTCCGTGACCAGACGCATGCTCGGCTCCGGCGGGAAGATGTACTCCTTCTGCGCGATGTACTCCTTGAGGATGTCCGTCTGGATCGTTCCCCGCAGCTTGTCGCGCGACACGCCCTGCTCCTCGCCGACACACGCGTAGTACGCGAGCAGGATCGCCGCGGGTGAGTTGATCGTCATCGACGTCGACACGTCACCAAGCGGGATCCCCGAGAAGAGCGTCTCCATGTCCTCGAGCGAATCGATCGCGACGCCCTCGCGCCCGACCTCGCCCTCCGACCGCGGATGGTCCGAGTCGTAGCCCATCAACGTCGGCATGTCGAACGCCGTCGAGAGCCCGGTCTGTCCGTGCTCGAGCAGATAGCGGAAGCGCTCGTTCGTCTCCGTCGCAGTCCCGAAGCCTGCGAACTGCCGCATCGTCCACAGCCGCCCCCGATACATCGACGGGTAGACCCCGCGCGTGAACGGAAACACGCCCGGGTAGCCGAGATCGCGGTCGTAGTCGACCGGTGACGATTCGGCGGTGTGCAGCGGCTCGTTCTCGATCCCCGAGATCGTCGAGAAAAGCTCACCCTGGCGCTCGGGCACCGCGTCGTAGAGCTCGCGCCGCCAGTCGTCGGTCGCCGCGGTCTCTTGCGGGTCTTCCGTCGTCGCCACTGACAGAGATTCTGCCCGAATGCGCGAGCTTTCAGTCTCCGTCGAGCGTTCTCTACCTCAAGTCGAGGGTTAGACTCACCCCGCCAGCGGCCCGACGGTCACGCGACCGGCCGAATCTAAAGCTTTACCTAAGGGTTACGTTCGCCGCCCGGCTTCCACAGGGGCTCGTCAGCACCGACGTTCGCAGCACGCGCCAGGATGAAGAGCAGGTCGCTCAGGCGGTTCAGGTAGACGAGCGCGAACGGGTTCACCAGCCGCTCCGAGTTCGCAGCGAGCACCTCGCGCTCAGCGCGGCGACACTGCGAACGCGCGATGTGCAGGCGCGCCGCAGCCTCCGACCCACCCGGAAGGATGAAACTGCGAAGGGCCGGCAGCGGATCGTTGGCCGCGTCGCAATCGTGCTCGAGGCGGTCGACGGCCGCCTGATCGATGCGCAGCTTCCCATCACCCTCGGCGTAGGGAACCGAGAGGTCGGCGCCGAGATCGAAGAGCTCGTTCTGGATGCGTTCGAGCCTCGGGTCGTCGGCCGCGATGCGCGCCCAGCCGAGGATCGAGTTCAGCTCGTCGACCGCTCCGAAGGCGCGCACGAGCGGATCGAGCTTCGACGCACGCGAAAGGTCACCGAGTGAGGTTGACCCGTCGTCTCCCCCGCGCGTGTAGATCTTCGTGAGACGAACGGGCTCGTCACGCTTCCGTGCGCTCAACGCGCGCCTTTCGTTCCTGTGTTCGTTCCTGCGTCTGGAAGTGCTCTCAAAATGACGTTCGTCGATCCGGGCGTGATCGGCGAGTGCGATTGCAAGGACGCAGGGAGACCCGATTGCGGTGTTCTATCGGGTCGACCGAGGACGCAGCAGCGCGCCGCCGAGCGCGACCGGGCGACACAACGCTCATACTGAGAGGGCTTCCAACCACCGGACGTGTCTGCCCCGCGCGGCCGCTACGCCTGGAGGATCGCACGGGCGTCGTCACTCTTTCGTCACACTTCCTTGCGCGTTTCGTGTGTGTGTCTGACACCGGACCTGTCCCGAAGGAGCGAGCGCGCGATGACGAGGCGCTGGATCTCGCTCGTGCCCTCGTAGATCTCCGTCACCTTCGCGTCGCGGTAGTAGCGCTCGACCGGGAATTCCTTCGTGTACCCGTAGCCGCCGAGCACCTGGATCGCCTCGGCCGTCTGGCGTCGCGCCATCTCGGAGGCGAAGAGCTTCGCCTTCGCCCCCGCTTCCGTGTGCGGCTTGCCCTCGTCCTTCAGCCACGCCGCACGGTAGGTGAGCAACCGTGCGGCATCGATCTCCATCGACATGTTCGCGAGCTTGTGCTGGATCGCCTGAAACTCGCTGATCGGATGGCCGAACGCCATGCGTTCCTTCGAGTACGCAAGCGCGACGTCGTAGGCCGCCTGGGCGATGCCGACAGCCTGGGCGGCGATCCCGATGCGCCCGCCGTCGAGTGTCGCCATCGCGATGCGAAACCCATGTCCCTCGTCGCCGATCAACCGGTCGTCGCCGACCACCGTGTCGAACGCGATGTCGTTCGTGGCCGAAGAGTTGAGCCCGAGCTTCTCCTCGGTCCGCGTGATCTCGACGTCGGCCGTGTCGACGATGAACGCCGTCACCCCTCGCGCCGTCTTCGAGTCGGCGTCGGTGCGCGCGAAGAGCAGGATCGTCCCGCCGAACGACGCGTTCGTTATCCATTGCTTCGCGCCGGTCACGCGCCAACCGCCCTCGCTCCGCTCGGCGCGCGCGGTCATCGCTCCCGCGTCCGACCCTGAGCCCGGCTCGGTGAGTGCGAAGCACCCGATCCCCTCTCCGCGCGCAAGCGGCGGCACGAAGCGTGCGATCTGCTCTGGGGTCCCGAACTGGAGGATCGGAAGCGTGCACGCCGAGGTGTGCACCGCAACGGTGACACCGACTCCGGCATCGCCGCGCGAAAGCTCCTCGAGCACCAGGATGTACGACAGGAAGTCCGCACCGGCACCGCCGTAGGACTCGGGAACGCAGACGCCGAGCAGGCCGAGCTCTGCGAGCCGGCCGAGCAGCTCACGCGGAAGCGCATGATTGCGATCCCACTCGGCAGCGTTCGGCTCGATCTCAGCGCTTGCAAACTCGCGCGCGAGCGTCTGGATCTCACGCTGCTCCGGGCTCAGCTCGAAGTCCACGGCGGGCACACTATCCGCCATGGCCAGGACGACGATCCTCCTCGCAGCGCTCGTCGTCCTCGTCGGCTGCGGCGCCAAGAAGCCCGCGTCACCCGAGCAGGTCGCCCGCGACTGGAGCGCAGCGCTCGATCGAAACGACAACGAGGCCGCCGCGCGCCTCTTCGACACCGGCGCTCAGGTTGTGCAGAACACCGAGTTCGTCTTCTCGACCCACGCCGACGCCGTTCGCTGGAACGCCGCGTTGCCATGCGGCGGGAAGATCACATCGGTCTCGCAGCCGAACGCCACCGACGTGCTTGTCGTCTTCACGCTCGAGAACCGCCCGCAGCATGCATGCGACGCGCCGGGCCAGCAGGCGGCGGCCCTCTTCCGCGTGCGCGGCGGCAAGATCGTGCTCTGGCACCAGACCGTCGTGCCGCCCGCAGCCGGAGGCGGCACGACGGTCTAGCGGTGCACTGAATCAGTCGTCGCCGTGCTCGTCGCCGCTCGGGGCTGACCTCGACGCAGGGGTGCCCTCCCACGTGCGGTTCTCACCGTGCTGCTGGGTGTTGAACATCCGCCACGCGGAGTCCTCCCCGAACCGTGGGCTCGCGGCACCGAGGATGCCGTCCGCGGTCGGGTCGCCGTTCGACACGTGGATACCGGTGAGCTCGTTGTCGCCCTCGTTCTTCCCGTACCCGCCTTTGAAGATGCCGCCCCAACCTCCGGCAACCGGGCCGGAGCTCTCGACACTCGTCGCGCTCGTGTCACCGGTTTCTGTGAAGTAAAACTCGCGAACTTCGTTCCGGGACGTAACGAGAGAATTGACGACAGCGCGTGACGAGGGGGTGACTACGTCGGCAGTTACTTCGGTTCCGGCTCGAGCTTGTAGCCCACGCCGAACCGGGTCTGGATGAACGAGTGCACCGATGCGGGGCGATCGATCTTCTGGCGCAACCGGCGCACGAACACGTCGACTGTGCGATCACGATGCGTCTCGCGTCTGCCCCACACCTTCTGCAGCAACTCGTCGCGCGTGACGACGCGGCCGCGGTCGAGGGCGAGCGTGTAGAGCAGCTTGAACTCGGTCGGTGTCAGCTCGGCGCTGCGCCCGTCGATGAAGGCCTGCACCTCGCGCGGGTCGATGCGCAGCTCCTCGATCTCGATCGCATCGCCACGCTTCTCCTCGGCCGGTCGCACGCCGCGCCGCGCCGCAGCGCCGACCCGTGCGACGAGCTCGCGCATCGAGAACGGCTTCACGAGGTAGTCGTCCGCGCCGATCTCGAGTGCGTGCACGCGGTCGTGCTCCGTGCCTCGCGCCGAGACGACGACAATCGGTGTGCCGATCCCCTCGGCGCGCGCCGTCTCGATCAGCTTCCAGCCGTCGAGCTCCGGCAACATGAGGTCGAGCACACACACGTCGGGGTTCTCGTACCGAAGGCGGGTCAGTCCCAGCTCCCCGCGGCCGACGACGATCGGGTCGAATCCGGCGGCCAGCAGATGCTTGGCCATCCCGTCTGCGATCACGTTGTCGTCCTCGACGATCAGGATCTTGGCCACGTCCCTACGATAGACCGAAGGCAGGTTCTTTCCGGGTTTCGGGATGGTGACGATCTGGTGTACGACCGCAGCTTCGATGAGCTCCGCACGGGCTTCACGGCCGCGGTCTCGCACGAGCTGAGGACGCCGCTCGCCCGCATTCTCGCCCTGCTCGACTCCGCGGATCTCCCTGGCGCCGACGTGCACGCGCTGATCGACCAGGCGAAGGCCGAAGTCGAGAATGCGGGCGTGCTGATCGACGAGATCCTCTTCCTCTCCGAGCTCGAGAGCGGCAAGGAGGTCGTGTCACTCGGGCACACCGCAGCTCTGCCGGTCCTGCAGGACGTCGTCGACGGGCTCGAGGACTCGGCAGCGCGTGCCGGCGTCGCACTCGCAGTCGACGGGGACCCGACCGTAGAGGTGCCGCTGCGCCCGCGCATCCTCCGCGTGCTCGGTGAGAACCTCGCCGGGAACGCGATCCGCTACGCCGGTCATGGCGCGAGCTTCACGTTCACCGTCCAGCGCGCCGGCGAGTTCGCGATCCTCACCGCCGCCGACGACGGCGTGGGAGTCGACGCAAGTGCACTACCGAGGCTCTTCGAGCGCTTCTACCGATCGGACTCGGCGCGCACGAGCCGCGGCACGGGCCTCGGTCTCTCGATCGTGAAGCACGTGGTCGCCGCCGCGGGGGGCGACATCGAGGCAGACAGCGAGCGCGGGCGCGGCTTGCGCATCCGCTGCACGTTTCCGGCGTAGAACGAGCGAGGGCGCCCGGCAGGGCGCCCTCGCGTCGAAACGGGTGCTGAAGTTCTTACGTGTGGATCTGCTTCAGCGTCTTCTCTGATGCGACGAGCACAGCCTTCACCGTCGAAAGCGGTGCGAAGGTGAGCTTCGCCGCGTACTGCGTCCCCTGGCCCTGCGTCAGCGCCCAGAAGATCATCTTCCGAAGCTCGGCAGCGTGCGAGCTCTGCTTGTGGACCATCACGTAGGTGTACGTGCTGATCGGGTAGGCGAGGGTCGCGGACTTCGGCGGGTTGACGATGTGCAACTCGTTCGATGCCGGGACCTTCGTGAGGGCCGCCGCGGCCGCCTCGATGCGGCGCAGGCTTGGGTAGAGGAACTTGCCCGCGCGGTTACGCACGGCGGCGAACCTGATGTGGTTCTTGATCGCGTAGGCGATATCGACGTAGCCGATCGCCCCGTCGGTACGGGAGATCAAGCCGGCGACACCTGACGACCCCTTGGCGCCCTGCCCGGCCGGGAACGCGGGCTGGGTTGACACGCCGACCTTCGTCTTCCATGGCCCGCTGACCGACGAGAGGTAGTCGGTGAAGTTGTACGAGGTACCCGAACCGTCCGAGCGGAAGACCGGGGTGATCTTCAGGTCGGGCATGTTGGCACCTTTGTTCAGCGCCTTGATCGCCGGATCGTTCCAGTGCGTGATCTGGCCGAGGAAGATCTTCGCGATCGACGTCCCGTCGAGGTTCACGTGCACGGGCGCGCCGGGCACGTTGTAGGCGACGGCCGTGGCAGAGAGCGCCCAGGGGATCTGGACACAGTCGCTGCACGCAGCCTGCTGATCCGGCGAAAACGGTGCGTCGGACGCGCCGAAGTCCACCTGATGATTCGTGATCGCTGCGATGCCGGCGCCGGAACCGACGCCGCTGTACTGCACCGAGTAGCCGAACGCCGAGCCGAGCGCCGGCGTCCAGGCGGAGACGAGCGGCTGAACGAACGTGCTGCCCGCGCCCGTGATCGTCGTGTCATTGCTCTTGGCACCGGCCGCGCCAACCGCGAGGAGCGCGATTGTCGAAGCGGCGATGAGGGCCAGCCCTCTTTTCATGTGACGTTCTCTCCTTGTCCCTGGGGGTGCATGTACCTGACGACGCCAGCGTGCCCCCGATCGGTCACCGCGTGGGCTGACGCCGTGTGACGTGCGGGTGACGGAGTGGTGAACGTCGCTACTGGGTAACGCCGAGCTTGCGCCGCGACCGTTCGAGCAGCAGGCGCGCGAGCAGGCTCGTGACGAGCACGAACATGATCAGGACAAACGCTGCAGCCCATGCCTGCTCGTGGAGGTTCGGGTCGGCCGACTCCGAGTACTGAAAGATCGTGAACGGAATCGACTGCACCGAATGCGCAGGGTTCCAGTCGACGAGTTGGCCCGCGATCGCACAGGTGAAGAGGAGCGGTGCGGTCTCCCCTGCCGCTCTGGCCACCGCCAGCGTCGTGCCGGTGAGAATGCCCCCGAACGAGGTCGGCAGGACGACCCGTAACACTGTCTGCCACTTTGAGACGCCAAGCGCGTAGCTCGCTTCGCGCAACTGGTTCGGCACGAGCCGCAGGACCTCCATCGTCGAGCGAGCGACGAGCGGCAGCATGATGATCGCGAGGGCTAAACCGCCGGCTATGGCGCTCTGGTGATGACCCCAGCCGACGATCGGCACCTTTACCTTCACGACCAGGGTGAAGACGAAGATCCCGATCACGATCGACGGGAACCCGTTCAGGACGTCGAGCCAGAGCCTGATCTGCTCGCCGATCCGCTTCGGGGCGAACTCACTGACGTAGATCGCAGTCAGAACGCCGAACGGCAACGCGATCGCCGTGGCCACGACGACGAGGAGCAGCGACCCCACGAGCGCCGGGGCGATACCTCCGCCGGCCTCGCCGAAGGGAGGTGGGCCTTTTGTGAAGAAGTCGAGGCTCAACGCGCCGCCACCGCGGCTTCCGACCGACCACACGACGATCGCAAGTGCGGCGACCGCGATCACCGCGGCCAGAAGCGCCGTTCCCTCGGCCGCCCGGTTCACGAGCAGACGGCGCTTCGAGCGACCGGTCGCCTTCAGGCTGATTGCCGGGTCGGCCATCAGTCCCCTCCGGTTCGTGCGAACTCGAAGCGCTTGACGATCCGCTGTGCTGCGAAGTTCGACAGGAACGTGATCACGAGCAAGATCAGTGCCAGATAGATGAGCGCCGCAACCTGCGTATTGCTGACCGCGCCCGCATACTGGTTCGCGACGCGGCTCGCAATCGTGTCGCCCGGCTGGAAGATGGACGTCTTCAACGGGATGAAGTTGCCGATCACCTGCGTGACTGCGATCGCCTCGCCGAGCGCGCGGCCGAGCCCGAGGATGATCGCCGCGACAACCCCGCCGCGCACCGACGGCACGATCACGGTCTTGACCATCTCCCACCGGGTCGCACCAAGCCCGATCGATCCTTCCTCGAGCTCGCTCGGGACACCGAGAAAGAGCTCGCGGCAGATCGACGAGGTGATCGGGATGGTCATGATCGTCAGCACGATCATCGCCGTGAACACCGTCGACTCGGTCTTGTCCTGTCCGCCGGCGAAGATCGGGATCCAGCCGAAGAGCCGCCCGAGCAACGGCTGGACATGCTGTGCGTCGAACGGCGCGAGAACGTAGATGCCCCAGAGTCCGATGACGACGCTCGGCACCGCGGCCAGCATGTCGATGAGCGTGCCGATCGGCGTTCGGATCGCCGGCGGCGCGAGCTCGCTCAGAAAGAGGCCGATCGCAACCGAGAGCGGCGCGGCGAGCAAGATCGCGCCGAACGACGTGACGACGGTACCGATGATCAGGTCGCGCGCGCCGTACTGGTTCAGCGGTGCGTTCCACTCGTTGTGCCAGACGAAGCTGACCCCGAACAGCTTGACCGCGGGCCAGGCTCCATCAGCGACGCGCCAGATGATGGCGAAGACGACGAGCACGCCGAGGAAGGCGGCCAGCGCCGTGAGCCCGCGCAAGACACCGTCGCCGACACGGTCACCGGCGCGGCGCGTCCGCGGCAGCGCGGGCTGATTCTCGACTGTCGCTTCCATCGCCGAGCGCCAGCATTCCAGCGCCGCGACGCACCCGTGGTCGCTTTCACCACTTCGTCACACAACGTTCACAACGCATGTACCCCCGCGCCGCGAACGTCCCGGGAGACTCCGGCGGTGACCACCATGGATTCACATCAGGACCAGCACCGGACGCCCGCGATCGGCGTCGCGTCACCGCCCTCGGCGGCGAACGTGAGCCGCGAGGTGGTCTTCGACATCGACGATCTCACCGTGCACTACGGGAAGGCTCCGGCGGTCAAGGGTGTGTCGCTCGACATCCACAAGAACGCGATCACCGCATTGATCGGGCCGTCGGGCTGCGGCAAGTCCACCGTGCTGCGCTGCCTCAACCGGATGAACGACCTGGTGCCGAGCGCGAAGGTGGAGGGCCGGCTGATGTACCGGGGCGTCGACCTGTACGGCGACGACGTCGACCCCATCGAGGTGAGGCGCCGCATCGGCATGGTCTTCCAGCGGCCGAATCCGTTCCCCAAGTCGATCTACGACAACGTCGCCTACGGCCTGCGCATCCTCGGCATGAAAGACAACCTCGACGACCGCGTCGAGCAGGCGCTGCGGAATGCCGCGCTCTGGGACGAGGTGAAGAGCCGGCTGAAGCGCTCGGCACTCGGGCTCTCCGGCGGGCAGCAGCAGCGGCTCTGCATCGCGCGCGCAATCG
This sequence comes from Gaiellaceae bacterium, assembly GCA_049288455.1. Lineage (GTDB taxonomy): Bacteria > Actinomycetota > Thermoleophilia > Gaiellales > Gaiellaceae > PALSA-600. Next base: position 23,540 of record JBAQHS010000125.1, read on the forward strand.
CCGTGCAGCCCGACGTGATCCTGCTCGACGAGCCTGCCTCGGCGCTCGACCCGATCTCGACCTCCGCGATCGAGGACCTGATGCACGAGTTGAAGGACTCCTACACGCTCGTGATCGTCACACACAACATGCAGCAGGCTGCGCGCGTTGCCGAGATGACGGCGTTCTTCAGCCTCGATGTGAAGGAGGACGGCTCCCGTCACGGAATCCTTGTCGAGTACGACGCGACCGAGAAGATCTTCACGCAACCCTCCGACGAGCGCACCGAGGGTTACGTCACGGGCCGGTTCGGATGACGATGCGCATCTCATTCACCGAGGAGCTCTCTCAACTCGAAGCGTCGCTTCAGGAAGAAGGCGATCTCGTCCTGCGCGCGCTGCGCTCGTCGTTGAACGCGCTCGCTCGCGGCGATTCCGAGCTTGCCGACGAGGTGATCCGCTTCGACGACGAGGTCGACCGCCGCTACATCGCGATCGAGGAAGGCGTGCAGTCGCTCCTCGCGCGCCAGACACCGGTGGCGGCCGATCTTCGGCTCGTCCTTGCGGTCCTCCGCGTCAACCTACACCTCGAGCGCATGGCTGACTACTGCGTCACCGTCGCGAAGCTGACGAAGCTGATGGGAGATTTGAACGTCTCGGACGAGCGGATCGGCCAGTCGATCGAAGAGATGGGCCAGCGCGCCGAGCAGATGATCCGGGTGGCGCTCGACTCGTTCGCGACGCGTGACGCGGACAAGGCGCTCACGCTGGTCGAGCTCGACGAGTTGATCGACCGTGCGAACAGGAACGCGACCGAAGACGTGCTCTCGCTCGGCGATTCGCCCGAGGAACGCGAGTACGGCTTGCGGATGCTCGTCGTCTCACGCTGTGTGGAGCGGATCGGTGACCACGCAGTCGACATCGGCGAGCAGGTCGCCTATCTCGTCACCGGCGAGTTCCGCGAGTTCAGCGACGCCTCGCATCCGTAATTCTTAGGCGTTCTTGACGAGGATGTTGCCGACGCGGTGGGCAGCGGTCTCACAGGCGTCGATCGCTTCCTCGAGTGCCTCGTAGATGTCCTTCCAGCGGATCACGATCATCGGGTCGATTCGTTCGTCCTTGAAGAGGCTCGCTCGCGCAGCCCGCGCGACCTCGTCACCGCGATCCTCGATGCCCTTGATCGCGATCACGCGCTGCTCGGCATTGTCGCCTTTCAAGTCGGCGAGTAGCTCTGCGAGTTGCTCTGTCGCCTGGACGAGCAGGTCACACAGCTCGAGCGCCTGACGCGTTGGATTCTCGACGCCATAGAGACCGAGAAGCTCGGCTGCGTTCTCTCCCGCGTCGGCGACATCGTCGACGGCGAACGCGAGCGCGACGATGTCTTCGCGATCGTACGGCGTCACGAACATGCTGTTTGTCATCGAGAGCAACTCGGAGACGACGCGGTCGGCCTCGTGTTCGAGATCCTTCACCTCTTCCTGTGTCGGCCCCGACGGCCAGCCACGGAAGCGCGCGTCGACCGTGCGGCTCACGGCAAGCACCGCCTGGCCTGCCTCCGCGAGCGAGACGAGCACTTCAGCCGAGCGCATGCCGAAGCCGATTCTCATCCGAAGATCCCCTTGATCGGCCACCACATCAGCGCAGCGACCGCGGCCGAGGCCGGAATCGTGAGGACCCACGCGAAGACGATGTTGCCGGCAATCCCCCAGCGAACTGCCGAGAGCCGCTTCGTCGCACCCGAGCCCATGACGGCGCCGGAGACGACGTGGGTCGTCGAAAGCGGATAGCCGTACCTCGTCGAGACGTAGATGACCGCGCCGGCGCTCGCCTGAGCGGCGAAGCCGGTCGGCGGGTCCATCTGGAAGATGCGCTGCCCCATCGTCCGCATGATCCGCCAGCCGCCCGCGTACGTCCCGCCGGCGATCGCAAGGCCGGCGGCAATCTTGACCCAGGTGGGGATGTAGAACGTGCTGATGTCGCCGTGCGCATACAGCGCAAGCGCGATCACCCCCATCGTCTTCTGCGCGTCGTTGGCGCCGTGCGTGAACGCCACCCACGTTCCGCTCACGAGCTGTCCGAGACGGAAGCCTCGGTTCGCGACGCCGGGAGTCAGCCGCTGAAACACCCAGTAGATCGCAAGCAGGAGCACGAACGCGCCGACAAACGCGGTCGTGGGGGCCCAGACGGCGGGGATCGCCACCTTGTGGGCGATGCCGTGCCACTGCACGCCCTTCTCACCGGACTGGACGAGCGCCGCGCCGACGAGACCGCCGATCAATGCGTGGGACGAGGACGACGGGAGCCCGAGCCACCACGTGATGAGATTCCACACGATCGCTCCCGCGACGGCGGCGAGGACCGTCCGGGGATTTGCGAGACCCGTGTCGATGATCCCCTTGCCGACCGTCTTCGCGACCGCGGTCGTCGCGAACGCGCCGGCGAGGTTCGCGATCGCGGCGATCCCGACCGCGAGCCGCGGCGAGAGCGCGCGGGTCGAGATCGATGTGGCGACGGCATTCGCAGTGTCGTGGAAACCGTTCGTGAAGTCGAAGACCAGCGCGACGGCGATCGTGACGACGAGGAGCGTCAACGGTTCTTGACGAGAATCGCCTCGAGCACGTCAGCGGCGTTCTCGCATGCGTCGACCGCCTCTTCAAGCTGCTCGTGGATGTCCTTCCAACGGATGATCGTCAGCGGGTCGGCTCCGGAACGGAAGAGATCTGCGATCGCCTCACGTGACAGCCTGTCGCCTTCGTCCTCGAGCTCCCGCAATGCGACGAGCTGGCGCTTGGAGTCCTTGAACCCTTCCAGAAGCTCAACTGCCTCATGCAGTCTCGATGCCGCGCGGTAGATCACCTCGGCCTGCTGCCGCGCCCTGTCGGGGACGTTGCGGACCTCGTACGCATCGATGTTGTCTGCGGCTTCGTCGATGTGGTCGCAGACGTCGTCGATCACCGATGACAGCCGGTACATGTCGTCGCGATCGAAGGGAGTGACGAACGTCCGGTTGAGCAGGTTGATCACCTCGTGGGTGAGGCGGTCGCCTTCGTGCTCGAGCTCGCGAATGTCGCGCAGCTTCTCGCGGTTGTCGGGCCACTCGTCGAGGAGCTCGACAAGCGCACGGGCAATATCCCGCGCATTCGCCGATGCCTGGGTGAACAAGCCGAAGAACTCGCGTTTCTGGGGTGTGAGGCGCAGCGACATCGCTCGCCGTGTTTACCAGATCGTCACACGCTAGGAGACGGCGAACCAGATGGTGCAGGCGAGGCCGGCGGTGAAGCAGTAGATCGCAAACGGCGTCAGCGTCCGGGTCTCGAAGAAGCGCATCAGGAATTTCACGGCGAGGAATGCGGTCAACGCTGAGCAAACGGAGGCGACGAGCGCCGGGCCACGCACACCGTCGCCGGCGTGGCCGAAGAGCTCCGGCAGCTTGAGCAGCGCGGCCGCGCCGATGATCGGCGTCGCGAGCAGGAACGCGAATCGCGCCGCGTCCTTGTTCGAGAGGCCCACGAGCAGGCCGCCGCCCATCGTCGCCCCCGAGCGCGAGAACCCGGGAATGAGCGCGAGCGCCTGCGCCGCACCGACAAAGAACGTGTCGCGCCAGCCGACGGTGCGCGCGATGCGCACGTCATCCTCCTCGTCCGTGACGGGGGCGCGCCGGCGCAGGAGCTCGGCGCCAAAGAGCAGCAGCCCATTCAGCGTCAGGAAGATCGCCGCGGAGGTCGGCGAGGCAAAGACCTTGCGCAGCGCGTCCTGCAGCGTCAGGCCGAGAATCCCAGCCGGGATCGTGCCGAGCACGAGCAGCCAACCGAGCTTCGCATCTGGATCGTCGGGCGAGATCTCGCGGTCGCGCAACGATCGGCCGAGTCCCTTCACGATCCGGAACCAGTCGCGCCAGAAGAAGATGAACAGCACGATCGCCGTCGCCAGATGCGTTGCGACGAGGAACGTCAGGAAGTACTTGTCGTTCTGATGGATGTTCCAGCCGAGGAGCTTCGGCAGGATCACGCTGTGCCCGAGACTCGACACCGGGAAGAGCTCCGAGACGCCCTGCAAGAGCCCGAGCACGATCGCGCGCGGGTACGAGATCAACGCGGCGAGGATCACGGGGAAGTGGTCGTCGTGCGCTTCGGGCCTGACCGGAACCAGGCGAACGCGAACGACGCGAGCCCGACCAGGAAGGCCGCGATCCCGTGCTTCACGTGGTGATGGCTCGAGCCCGCCTGATGGCCGGGGAAGAACCCGGGAAGCGACTTGGCAGGCTCGGCCCAGTACACGATCGCGATCACGATCAGCACGATCCCCGCCAGGACGGCAAGGGCCACGAGCAGACGGTCATTGCGCATAGCCCGGAGCATACGGACCCGGTCTGCGGGTCGTAGCAGTCAGCGGCACCGAACCGGCGACCGGTCAGGCGAGTGTCAGATCGGCCCGGAGGCTCCCCACTCCTCCGGGCCGATCTCGCCATCCCCCGCAATCCCGCTTCGGGCTCGCACGAGCAGAGCGCGTGGCGGTTGCCGAAAGGTAAGCGCGGCATCCGTTCATCTGGGTGACGAAGTCGGAAACGTCTGGCGGCAAGCTGGCTCCGTGCCCTTCCCTTTCCGAACGATCGCCCCGACCATTCCCGCTATGACCACCTTCGCCGTCGTCGCTCATCGCGTCACGCCGACAAACACGCGGCTCGGCGCCGTACTCACCCCCGCCCAGGCGCTGACGCGTCTCGGCCGCGGCGATATTGCGCTCGGGCGATTGGACGTCCTCCCTTCGCTCGACGGCGTCGAGCCGGGGCTCTGGGCACTCGATCGCCTCGCTGCGACCGGAGTGACCGTCTTGAACGGCCGCCGGACGCTCGTTGCTGCACACGACAAGCTTGCGACCGCTACGGCGATGTTCGCGGCCGGAGTTCCCCACCCACGCACGGAGCACGTCGCCCCGTGGCTCCCCACGCCGGAGCTCGAAGCGCCGATCGTGTTCAAGCCACGGTTTGGGTCGTGGGGACGTGACGTCGTCCGTTGCGACGACGGCGCCTCGATCGACCGAGCACTCGTCGAGTTGCAGAGCTCGGCGTGGT
>JBAQHS010000126.1:0-8282 GCA_049288455.1 Gaiellaceae bacterium
AGATCTACCGCCATCTCTCGCCCGAGCAGCACGCCGAGGCGCAGTCGATCGCCGCCGAGCGGCACCACGCGCTCAACTGGCTTTGCGGGCTCGGCAGCGACTGGGACGACGTCCCGCTCGACACCTAATAGAGAGGCCTATATTGTCTGCTCCCGTGCAACGCATCGACCGCTACGCCGACCTGATCGTGAGGGTGGGCGCGAATGTCCAACCGGGCCAGACGCTGTTCGTCAACGCTGGGCTCGAGCACGCGGAGCTCGTTCGCGCGCTGGCACGGTCCGCCTACCGGGCAGGCGCGGCCTACGTCGACGTGCGCTACGCAGACCAGCATGTGAAGCGCGCGATGATCGAGCTCGGCCCCGACGAGGCGCTGACGGCGTCGCCGGCCTGGGTTGTCGAGCGCGCCGCAGCCCTCGATGGGAATGCGATCGCGATGATCGCCGGCGAAGCCGAACCGGAGCTCCTCGCCGACCTCGACCAGGGCAGGGTCGGGCGAGCAATGCAGGTCGAGATGCTCGAGAAGATGCTGGAGATCCAGAACGCGCGCGGCGTCAACTGGACGATCGCGGCGTTCCCTAGCGAGGGTTGGGCCGAACAGATCTTCGGCACGCCGGACGTCGACCGGCTCTGGGACGCGATCGCCGCGACCGTGCGGCTCGATGATGACGATCCCGTCGCATCCTGGCGCGAGCACAGCGCACAGCTCCGCGCCCGTTGTGCGCAGCTCGACGGCCTGGAGCTCGATGCTCTGCACTTCGCCGGCCCCGGAACCGACCTGACGATCGGCCTCCTGCCGGAGTCGCGCTGGAAAGGCGGAGGCCTCGACACGGTCAGCGGCATCCCGCACATCCCCAACCTGCCGACGGAGGAGGTCTTCACCGCACCCGACGCGCGGCGCGTCGAGGGGCACGTTCGGTCGACGCGCCCGCTCTCGCTCGGCGGCACCGTCGTTCGCGACCTTGCGATGACGTTCAAGGGTGGGGAGATCGTCGACGTGACTGCGACGACCGGCGAAGATGCCGTGCGCGGCCAGTTGAACACCGACCCATTCGCGAAGCGTCTCGGCGAAGTCGCGCTCGTCGACGGAGAGTCGCGTGTCGGCAAGCAAGGAATAACGTTTCTGAACACGCTGTTCGACGAGAATGCGACCTGCCACATCGCCTACGGCGCCGCGGTGATGTTCTCAGCGCCGGACCTCGTCGGCCTCGAGCCGGACGAGCTTCGCGCGCGCGGTGCGAACGTGTCGAGCGTGCACACGGACTTCATGGTCGGCGGGCCTGAGATTGCGGTCGATGGCATCACCGGCGACGGTCGCACGATTCCGCTGCTCCGGGGCGACGTGTGGCAATTGAGCTAGACGAGCGCCTCGAGCGCTACGCCGCCGTCGCAATCGAGGTCGGCGCGAACGTCGAGGCCGGCCAGAGGGTCTACATCTCAGCCCGCATCGAGCATGCGCCGCTCGCTCGCGCCCTGACACGCGCCGCCTACAAGGCCGGAGCGCGGTACGTCGACGTCGCGTACGTCGACCAGCACGTGCGGCGCGCGATGATCGAGCTCGGCCCCGACGAGGCGCTCACCTACAGCCCGCCCTGGCTCGTCTCGCGCTTCGAGGAGATGGAGGGGCAGGCGATGGTGGGGACGAGCGGCGACCCCGAGCCCGCGTTGCTCGCCGATCTCGACGGCGAACGCGTCGGCCGGGCGCGCATGAAGGAGGTCGCCCAGGTCGCGATGCGGCAATTGCAGGAGCGAAGCGTGAACTGGACCGGGATCGCGTTCCCGAACGAAGGGTGGGCCGAGCAAATGTTCGGCGAGCCCGACGTCGAACGCCTCTGGGAAGCGGTCGCATTCTGCACCCGCCTCGACGAGGACGACCCGGTCGCGGCCTGGCGCGCGCATATGGCGCGCCTCGACAGCCGGGCGAAGACGCTGAACGAACTGCACCTCGACGCGCTGCGCTACCGCGGCCCGGGAACGGAGCTCGAGATCGGACTGCTCGAACGCACACGCTTCGGCTCGGCGCTCTTCCGCACAGCCTCGGGCCGGCCGTACACCGCGAACCTCCCGACCGAGGAAGTCTTCGCCACGCCGGACGCGCGCCGCGCCGAGGGTGTGATCACCTCGACGAAGCCCCTTGCGTTGCTCGGAGAGGTCGTGCGCGGCCTGAAGTTCACCTTCGCTGAGGGTCGCATCGTCGACGTCCAGGCAGAGGCCGGCGCCGACGTCGTCCGTGCGCAGATCGAGAGTGACGAGAACGCCGTGCACCTCGGCGAAGTCGCTCTCGTCGACGGAGAGTCGCGCGTCGGCAAGACCGGACTGACGTTCTTCGACACGCTCTTCGACGAGAACGCCACCTGCCACATCGCCTACGGCATGGCGATCCCGGAGGGTCACGAGGGTGACGAGCCGCACGACGGCATCAACGTCTCGACCGTCCACACCGACTTCATGGTCGGCGGGCCTGAGGTCGAAGTCGACGGCGTCACCGCGGACGGGCGCGTCGTCCCGATTCTTCGCGAGGACGTGTGGCAGCTACCGGAGGCCTAGACCCGGCAGCGCGTGCGACTCGGTACGCCGAGCTCGCGGTGCGCGTCGGCGCGAACGTGCAGCCCGGCCAGCTGGTCGATGTGCTCGCGCGTGTCGAGCATGCCGAGATCGCGCGCGCGGTCACGCGCGCGGCGTACGCGGCGGGAGCACGGTATGTCGACGTCTACTACAGCGACCAGCACCTGCGCCGCGCCCTGATCGAGGGCGCAGCGGACGACGTGCTGTCGTGGACGCCGCCGTGGCTCCTCGAGCGCGCCCGCGCCGTCGGCGACGAGCGTGCCGCCGTCGTGGCGCTGACCGGCGACGCCGAGCCCGACCTTCTGGCTGATCTGCCCGGTGACCGGGTCGGCAAGGCCCGCATGCTGCAACTCGCAGAGGAGGGCACGCGACAGGTCAACGAGCAGCTGAACAACTGGACCGTCGTCGGTGTTCCGAACGCGGGCTGGGCACAGCAGATGTTCGGTGAGCCCGACGTCGAGCGGCTGTGGAAGCTCGTCGAGTACTGCGTGCGCCTCGACGAGGACGATCCCGTTGCCGCCTGGCGCGACCATGTGAGGAAAATCGGCCGCCGGGCGCAACTCCTCAACGACCTGCGCGTCGATGCAGTGCGGTTCCGCGGCCCCGGTACCGACCTCACCGTTGGCCTTCTGCCCGAGTCGCGGTGGCAGGGTGTCGAATCGAAGACGGCGCTCGGCCTGCCGTACGTCGCCAACATGCCGACCGAGGAGGTGTTCACGACGCCCGACGCCCGGCGCGCCGAAGGACACGTGCGCTCGACGCGGCCGCTCGTCCTCAACGGCCAGATCATCCGCGGGCTCGAGGTGACATTCGCCGGCGGCAGGATCGTCGGCGTCGAGGCCGAGGAGGGCGCCGACGTGATGAGAGGGCAACTGGCATCGGACGAGAACGCGCCGCATCTCGGTGAGATCGCGCTCGTCGACGGCACATCGCGCATCGGCCAGACCGGCGTCACGTTCTTCGACACGCTCTTCGACGAAAACGCGACCTGCCACGTCGCCTACGGGAGCGCCTACGCCGAGGCGGTCGAGGGCGAGCCCGGCGAAGGCGTGAACAACTCGACAGTCCACACCGATTTCATGGTCGGCGGCCCCGAGGTCGAAGTCGACGCGCTACTCGCGAGCGGCGAAGCCGTGCCGCTCCTGCGCAACGACGTGTGGCAACTCGCCGGCTGACGGAACCTCGAAACTCGGCAACCTGGTTGAAACCCGAACCAGGTTGCGCGCCGCCCCTTCAACCTGGTTTCGCTCTCTGAACCAGGTTGATCAGTTTCGAGCCGCCGACGACGTCCGAGAGAAACTCATCGAACCTCGTTGAAAGCCAAACCAGGTTGAAAGGCAGCGAGGCGCACGTTGCGGCCAGACGCACGAAGGGCCGCGTCGCCGCGGCCCTTCGGTTCCTTCGTCTGACGCCGGTGTCAGCTCTCCGGCACTTCGCCGAGATCGGCCGGCGGCGCGTCGGGCGTTGCGGACACGCCGATCGCCTCAGGCGGAGCGGGCGGTACGACGGTGATGTCGACCTCTTCCTCGTTTCTGCGTGCAACGAGGATCGTGGAGCCGGGCTCGAGCGACCGTCCGAGGACGAAGTCGGCGAGCGGGTCCTCGATGAAGCGCTGGATCGCACGGCGCAGCGGCCGTGCCCCCATCGCCGGGTCGTAGCCCTTCTCGACGAGCAGATCCTTCGCCTCGTCTGTCAGCTCGATCGTCACCTCGTGCTCGGCCATCTGCACGCGCAGGCGGTTCAGCATCAGGTCGACGATCTGCAGGATCTCCTCGCGCGCGAGCTTCGGGAAGACGATGATCTCGTCGATCCGGTTCAAGAGCTCCGGGCGGAACGACTTCTTCAGGTCGCCCATGACGCGGTTCTTCATGTCGTCGTAGGTGAGACCCTCTTCGCTCGAGAGCGTGAAGCCGAGCGACACGTTCTTCGAGATCGCGCCCGAACCGATGTTCGAGGTCATGATCACGATCACGTTGCGGAAGTCGACCTTGCGGCCCTGCGAGTCGGTGAGCTTCCCGTCCTCCAGGATCTGCAGCAGGATGTTGAACACATCCGGGTGCGCCTTCTCGATCTCGTCGAAGAGGACGACGGAGTACGGCTTGCGGCGCACGGCCTCGGTCAGCTGGCCGCCTTCGTCGTACCCGATGTAACCGGGAGGCGAGCCGACGAGCCGTGACACGGCGTGCTTCTCCATGTACTCCGACATGTCGATCTGGATCATCGCGTCCTCGTCGCCGAACAGGAACTCGGCGAGCGTACGAGCGAGCTCGGTCTTCCCGACGCCGGACGGCCCGAGGAAGATGAACGAGCCGGTGGGCCGCTTCGGGTCCTTGATGCCGGCCCGCGCGCGCCGGATCGCCTTGGAGACGGCGATGATCGCCGCGTCCTGGCCGATGACGCGCTTGTGCAGCTCCTCCTCCATGCGGACGAGCCGCAGCGACTCTGCCTCGGTGAGCTCGAACACGGGGATGCCCGTCCACATCGAGACGATGTCGGCGATCTCCTCCTTGCCGATCTCGGGCTGCTCGGTCTGCTCGGTCTCGCGCCACTGCTCCTCGAGCTCGCGCTTCTTCTGCGTGAGCTTGCGCTCCTTGTCGCGCAGCGAGGCGGCCTTCTCGAACTCCTGGTTCTCGATCGAGGCTTCCTTGTCCTTGCGAACCTTCTCGATCTCCTCCTCGAGCTCGCGGTAGCGCGGCGGCGCGGTCATCGTCTTGATGCGCATCCGCGACGCTGCCTCGTCGATCAGGTCGATCGCCTTGTCGGGCAGCTGGCGATCCTGGATGTAGCGGTCGGCGAGCGCCGCGGCGGCTTCGAGCGCCTCGTCGGTGATCTTGCACCGATGGTGCGCCTCGTAGCGGTCACGCAGGCCGCGCAGGATCTGCACCGTGTCGTCGGTCGTCGGCTCCTCGACGCGGATCTGCTGGAAGCGCCGTTCGAGGGCCGAGTCGCGCTCGAGGTACTTGCGGAACTCGTCGAGCGTCGTCGCGCCGATCGTCTGCAGCTCGCCGCGTGCAAGCGCGGGCTTGAGGATGGACGCCGCGTCGATTGCACCTTCGGCGGCGCCGGCCCCGACGAGATTGTGCAGCTCGTCGATGAACAGGATGATGTCGCCGCGCTGGGTGATCTCCTTCATCACCTTCTTCAGGCGCTCTTCGAACTCACCGCGGTACTTCGAACCGGCGACGAGCGCCGCGAGGTCGAGGCTGTAGATCTGCTTGCCCTTCAGCAGGTCAGGCACCTGGCCCGCCGAGATGCGCTGCGCGAGCCCTTCCACGACGGCGGTCTTGCCGACGCCGGGCTCACCGATCAGAACCGGGTTGTTCTTCGTGCGGCGCGAGAGGATCTGCATGATCCGCTCGATCTCGGTCTGGCGACCGACGACCGGATCGAGCTTGCCCTCGCCCGCGAGCTTCGTGAAGTTGCGGCCGAACTGGTCGAGCAGCTTCGAGCTCTTCCCCTTTTCGCTCGTGCTGCCCGCGGCGCCGCCCTGGCGACGGCCGGGGCCCGACAGCATGCGGATGATCTCGTTGCGAATCTTCTCGGCGTCCGCGTCGAAGTCGAGCAGGATGCGCGCCGCGACGCCTTCGTTCTCGCGGACGAGGCCGAGCAGGATGTGCTCGGTGCCGATGTAGTTGTGACCGAGCGACAGCGCCTCACGAAGCGCCAGCTCGAGCACCTTCTTGGCGCGAGGCGTGAACGGAATCTGGCCGGTGGTGACCTCGTCACCCTGGCCGACGATGCGCGCCACCTGCGCGCGGACCTCCTCGACGGTGATGTCGAGCGACTCCAGGACCCGTGCGGCGAGACCTTCTTCCTCGCGCAGCAGGCCGAGCAGGATGTGCTCCGTGCCGATGTAGTTGTGCTTCAGCGCCCGTGCTTCGTCCTGGGCGAGGACGACGACTTGGCGGGCTCGTTCAGTGAATCTCTCGAACACTCAATGACCTTTCTTCCGCCTCGAAGGGCGGTACAACCGGTTGTGCCGTTTTCCGAGAGGCCTATCGTACTCCCCTCTGCGGTGGTGCCGCTGGAGGCCGCCCCTCCTCAATCGGGCTTCGAGCGCTGCGCCGGAAAGAGGATCACGTCACGGATGGAGTCCTTGCCTGCGAGCACCATCGCGAGGCGGTCGATCCCGAGCCCGAGACCCCCCGTCGGCGGCATCCCGTACGAGAGCGCCTCGACATAGTCGGGATCTCCCTGCTCGGCCTCGACATTTCCGCCGACGACCTCGGCAGCCTGCATCGCGAAGCGCTCGGCCTGCTCCTCGGCGTCGTTCAGCTCCGAGAACGCATTCCCGAGCTCCATGCCGCCGACGTAGAACTCGAAGCGCTCGACGATCTCCTCGTCGCCATCGGTCGTCCGCGCGAACGGCGACAGCTCGATCGGGTAGTCGTAGAGGATCGTCGGCTGGATGAGTCGGGGCTCGATGTATGCGGTAACCGCCTTGTCGACGAGCTGCGCCCAGGTCTTGTCCTGCGAGACATCGACGCCCCGCGACGAGAGTCGCTCCTTCAGGTCGTCGTAGTCCTTCGTCCAGAGATCGAACTCCTGCAGCTCGTCGACGAGCTTGACGCGCTTCCACGGTGCCTTCAGGTCGACCTCGTTGCCCTTGAACGTCGTGACCGTCGTGCCGAGGGTCTGGCGGGCGACGAACTCGATCAGGTTCTCCATGCGAACCATCGTGTCCTCGTAGTCCGCGTACGCCTCGTACCACTCGAGCATCGTGAACTCGGGGTTGCGCTTGAAGTTGACGCCCTCGTTGCGAAAGTCCTTGCCGATCTCGTAGACTCGCTCGAGCCCGCCGACGATCAGCCGCTTCAGGTAGAGTTCGGTCGCGATGCGGAGATAGAGGTCCTCGTCGAGCACGTTGTGGTGGGTGACGAACGGCTCTGCGAACGCGCCGCCGTAGCGTGGCTGCAGGATCGGCGTCTCCACCTCGAGGAACCCCTCCGCATCGAGGAACCGCCGGATCGCACTGATGATTCGCGTCCGCAGCATGAAGTCGCCCCGTGTCTCCTCGTTCATCAGCAGGTCGAGGTAGCGGCGGCGGTAGCGCTGTTCGACGTCGGTGAGCCCGTGGAACGTGTCGGGCAGCGGGGCGCGGATGCGCGACAGCAGCACGAGCTCGTCGACGATCAACGAGGGCTCGCCGCGTCGGCTCTTCGTCGGCTTCCCGATCGCCCCAACCACGTCACCGAGGTGGACGTCGACCTCGCCCGTGCGTGCAGCCGGGCACAGGAGCTGAATCCGGCCGGTGCGGTCGACGAGGTCGAGGAAGACGAGCTTCCCCATATCGCGACGCGCCAGCACGCGCCCGGCGAGCCGGCGCTCGTCGGCGCTCTCGGCGTTCACCTCGAGGGCGTCCGCCTCCGCACGCACGCTTGCGACGTCGTCCCGGTCGGGGAACCTTTTCGGGGGCGAGCTCACGGCGCCTTGACCATAGCCCAGGCCTGCGGGCCGCCTCGCGGCGTCTCCTCCTCGCGCACGACCGCGAAGCCCTGGCCCTCGTAGAACGTGAGGTTGGCTTCGTTGTTCGTCAGCAGCACGGCGGGCAGCCCCTCGCGCGCCGCGGCCTCCACCCCAGGAGCGACGAGCGCGGCACCGATGCCCTGGCGTTGCGCGGCCGGGTCGACCCCGATGCCCGCGAGATACCAGTGCGGCCCGGGCTCGGCCTCGGCCCGCAGGACCTCGACCGCGCGGCCGTAGGCAAGAAACGGCGCGGT
>JBAQHS010000127.1:0-5294 GCA_049288455.1 Gaiellaceae bacterium
ACCATGCGCCGGGACGACCACGCCGGTGGCGCCTGCCCCGTCGGCGCTCCGGCAGACGGCACCCAGGTTCCGCGGATCGGTGACCCGGTCGAGCACCGCGAGGAGCGGCTTCTCGGCAGCGGCCAGCTCGTAGGCATCCGCGTAACGGAACGGCTCCACAAGGGCGAGAACGCCCTGGTGGTCACGCGTTTCGGCGCGTTCGGTGAGCTCCCGGTCGGCTTTCGCCTTCGGACGGGCCTCGGCCAGCCAGTCCTCGGCCTTCAGGGCGCGCTCGGTGGCCCAGACCTCCAGCACCTGCCGGCGGCCGCGCAGCGCCTCCCGCACTGCGCGGCGCCCGTAGACCAGGTCGGGGGTCACCCGCCGCGCCGGACGAGCGTGTACCCGCCGCCCGGCTCGTCGCGCATCTCCCACCCGCGCCCGGCGAGCTCATCCCGAAGCCTGTCCGACGCCTCGAAATCCCGCTCCGCGCGCGCGGCAGCGCGACGCTCGGCAAGCTCGGCGACATCGGGCGGCGCCTCGTCCCGGTCGGCCAGCGATTCGAGGCCGAAGATGGCGAGGCCACGGCGCAACAGCTCCAGCTGTCCCGCCGACGCCCAGTCGTGCAGGACCGCGAGTGCGGCCGGCGTGTCGAAGTCGTCGTCGAGCGCGGCCGCGAACGGCGCCCACCCATTCTCGTCGTGCTCCGCGACCGGCAGGGTGAACGCGTTGCGCAGCGTGTCGCGCCGCGCCACGGCCTGGGCCATCGTCTCGGGCGAGAAGTCGATCGGCTTGCGCCAGTGCGCGGTGAGGAAGAAGACGAGCACGGCCTCTCGGCCCCACTCGTCGAGCGTCTCGCGAATGGTCGCGACGTTGCCGGCCGACTTCGACATCTTCTCGCCGGTGAAACGAAGCATCCCGTTGTGCGCCCAGATCTTGGCGAAGGGATGACCGAGCGCGCGCGACTGGGCAACCTCGTTCTCGTGATGGGGGAAGACGAGATCGAGGCCGCCGCCGTGGATCTCGAACGCCGGGCCGTAGATCTCCTCGGCCATCGCGGAGCACTCGATGTGCCAGCCCGGCCTGCCGCGACCCCAGGGCGAGTCCCACCACGTGTCCTCGGTCTCGGGCTTGTTGGCCTTCCAGAGCGCGAAGTCGCGCGGGTCCTCCTTCAGCGCGCTCGGCGCCTCGCCCTGCTCGACCTGATCGGGACGCTGCCCCGACAGCCGGCCGTACTCCGGAAAGCTCGCGACCCGGAAGTAGACGTCGCCGCCGGCGGCGTAGGCATTGCCCCGCTGGACCAGCTCTGCGATGAACGCGACGATCCCGGGCACCGACTCGGTCGCCTTCGGCACGTGATCCGGCAGGCCGAGCCCGAGGTCGCCGGTGTCCTCGAGGTACCAGCCCGTCGCGCGTTCGGCGAGGGCAGCGCTCGCGCCGGGCGCCGCGTCGTAGATCTTGTCGTTGATGTCGGTGATGTTGTGCACGAGTTGCGCGTCGTACCCCGTCGCGCGAAGCCACGAGCGCAGCCACATCCCGACGACGAACGGCCGCGCGTTGCCGATGTGGGCGCGCGCGTAGACCGTCGGCCCGCAGAAGTACATCCGCACAGGCCCGGGTGCGGGCGGCAGCTCGACGAGCGAGCGCGACGATGTGTCGTAGAGACGCATTTCTCTACCGTAGTGCGCGGCGGAGTGCCTCGTCGCGCGGCAGCGCACGCAGCACCGCCCAGAGCTCGGGGCCGCGCTCGGCGCCGGTCAGCGTCACCCTGAGTGCTTTCAGGCTCCCCCCGACCGCCTTCAGCTCGCGGAGGAGTGCCTTCGCTTCCTCCTTCTCCAGCGTCACGGGAAGCTGCGACCGGAGCTCGACGAAGCGGGCAAGCGTCTCGGGGCTCTGCACCGGGGGATCGTTCGGTGGCTCGAGCACCGCCTGAGCGAGGGCCTTCGCCTCGACGAGGTCGTGCGCGCCACGCAGCAGCGGTGCCGCTTCGACAGCGACGCCTGCGCGCCGCGCGAGCTCCTCGTCGTCGAGCCCCGTGAGGATGTCGACCGAGAGCGACCGGATGCGCGCGAGGTCGAGATGAACGTCGTGCTTCGGCACGGCGAGCTCCTCGAGGTAGGCGCGCACGGCTTCCGGCGGATAGCCGTCATCCCGGAGAGAGGCGACGGTAGCGCCGTCGGCGCGCTTCGATAGCTTCTTGCCGTCAGGCCCGACGACGAGGCCGTGGTAGATGACCTCGGGCGGCTCCACTCCGAGCGCACGGGCGAGCGCCGCGTGCAACTCCTCGTTCGCGCGGTGATCGGAGCCGCGGATGACGTGAGTGATCCCGAAGTCGAGATCATCGACGACGCTTGCGAGGTGGAACGTCGGTGAGTCGTCGTCGCGCCACAGCATGATCCCTTCGAACCGCTGCGGAAGGCCCGCGGCGCGTGCGACCTCGAGGTGCCGCTCGACGCGGTCGCTCTGGCGCACCGGGCCTTCGTCCCATTCGATCCCGAGCCAGCGCAGGTCGGCGACGATGCCGTCCTCACCGCCGGCCAGGTTCCGCGCGGCGTCGGTGTCGTCGATGCGTAGGAGCATCCAGTCACCGAAGTTGCGGTTGGCGAGCGCACTCAGGGCACCGCCGACATGCAGCGTGCCGGTGGGGCTCGGGGCGAAGCGGACGCGCGTCATGTCGCGACCACCATGCTCGAACGCGGAATCAACCGTGCGAGGCCGGCACCGACGATCGCAACGGCTGCGCTCACCCAGAACGCGGCGACAAACGCGGATTCGGCCGGGATGTGCGTGTGCGTGATCGTGTCCGCGCTCACGATCGCAGCGCCGACCTGCCCGCCGAGCACACTGCCGACCGTCCGCATCACGGTGTTCATGCCGGTGGCGACACCAGTTTCGCTCGGCCGGACCGCGTCGACGATCAGCTTCGCCATCGCGGCGAATGCGAACGGCACGCCGATCCCGATTGCGACCATCCAGATCGAGATCTGCCAGGGATGCGCGTGGTAGAGCGCAAGCAGGCCAATCCCGATCGACGCAAGGATCATCCCGAGGACGAGCGGCAGGCGCGATCCGTAGCGCGACCCGAGACGCCCGGCGACCGGTCCCGCGATGAAGCCCAGGAGCCCGCCCGGAAGGAGATAGAGACCGGTGAGGGTCGGCGACAACCCGAATCCGTAATGCACGGCGCCGCCCGGGTGGCGTTGCATCAGACTCGGCAGCAGCACGAACGCGCCGAACATCGCAAAGCCGGTGAACACCGCCGTGATGTTCGTGAAGAGAACGGTTCGGTGCATGAACATGCGCATGTCGATCATCGGTTCCGGCACCGTCAGCTCGGTGCGCACCCACGCGAACGCGAAGAGGGCGGAGGCGATAAACAGCCCGATCACGCGGCTCGAGCCCCAGCCCCAGCCCGGCCCCTCCGTGAGCGCGAGGAGGAGCGAGATGAGAAGCGCAGACAGAAAGAGCGCGCCGAAGGGGTCGAGCTTCGACGGTGTCTTCACGGGCGACTCGGGAACGAACCGCCACACCCCGACCACCGCGAGGCCCACGACCGCCGCGCCGACGATGAAGAGCCACCGCCAGGAGCCGAGGTCGATCAGCAGTCCCGAAAGCACCAGTCCGAGCCCGCCGCCGACTCCCAGAACCGCGGAGACCATCCCGACCCCGCCGCCAATCTTGTCAGCCGGGAACTCGTCGTAGACGATCGCAAACGAGAGCGGGAAGACGGCGCCGCCGAACCCCTGGACGGCGCGGAACGCGATCAGCGACCAGATGTTCCAGGCGAAGATGGCCGCGAAGCAGCCGACGAAGAAGATGATCAGGCTGATCAGGAGAAAGCGCTCCTTCCCGTACTGGTCGCCGAGCTTGCCGAGCACGGGTGTCGCGACGGCCGAGACGAGCAGGAACGAGGTGAAGAGCCAGGTCGCCCAGGCCGACGAGGTGTGCAGGTCACGCTGCAGGATCGGCAGCGCCGGCAGGATCATCGTCTGCTGGAGCGCGTAGGCGAGGCCGGCGAGCGCGAGGACGGCGAGCGTGACGTTGTAGTGCTGCCGCGTCTCTTCCACCCCATGACTCTAGAGGCTTGATCCGGCGCAGCCCGGCGGCAACTCACGGCGCAGGCCCCGCAACCTGACCTTGACCCTCTAGGCTCGTAGCGTGGCCAGCATCGTCCCGCGCCTCCGCGCCGCCGCGGCTTTCTTCCGCGCGCGTCCACTGCTCTCGAAGGGGTTGCAGTTGACGCTGCTTCTGCTCACGGTCGGCTTCTGCGTCTGGGCCGTGCGCAACGAATGGTCGAAGGCCGGCCCTCGGCTCGAGCACGCAAGCCCGGCGTACCTCGCGCTCGCGTTCGCGTGTGTCGCGATCTACTACCTCGTCTTCATCCTCGGCTGGATCCGCATCCTCGCCGCCTGGGGCATCGAGATCCCGTACCGCGTCGCGCTCGGCGCGGAAATGATCTCGATGCTCGCGAAGTACATCCCCGGCGGGGTCTGGACGCCTGCGGCCCGAGCCGTCGCGCTGCGCCGCTCGGCCGGAGTGACCGAGACGCCGACCGTGCTCGCCTCGGTGTTCGTCGAAGCTGCACTCTCGGCGATCTCGGGCGTGATCGTCTTCGTCATCAGCCTTGCCTGGGTGAAAGGTGTCGACGCGCCACTGCTGCCGCTGATCGGGTTCGGCGTGCTCTGCGCCGCCGGCCTCCACCCCCGGATCTTCCGCCCGCTTGCGAACAAGCTCCTGCACCCGTTCGGGGCCGAGCACATCGAGCCGCTGCCGTTCGGCGAGACACTCGGCCTCCTGCTCTTCTACTGCGGCACCTGGCTGATCGGTGGTGCGGCGGTCTACTTCATGTTGCGGAGCGTCGGCTCGAGCCCGAGCCTCGCGACGATCCCGTTCCTGGGCGGCGTCTCGGCCGTCGGCGCGATCGTGGCGGTCGTGGCGTTCTTCGCGCCGTCGGGAATCGGCGCCCGCGAAGCGTCGATGTACGGCCTGCTGCTCGCAATCACGAGCGAGGGGCCGGCGCTCGGTGTCACGGTCGTGAACCGGCTCGCGATCACCCTCGTCGAGCTTGCGCTCTTCGGCGCCGGGATCGCGACCTGGCGCGTGACCCGGCGCACCACGCAATCACGCGCGGCGAGCTAGGAAATGAGCGATTGAGGATCCTCGAGCTCGATGCCGGCGGTGTGGAGACGCACGTCGCGGAGCTCGCGCAACTGCTGCTCGACGCGCACGCGGCCGGCATGGCCCTCGGCCTGGCGCCGTCGCTGACGGTCGCGGGCGCGGAGGCGGCATGGCTCGAGGTCGCCGGTGCACTCGAGCCG
>JBAQHS010000128.1:0-8797 GCA_049288455.1 Gaiellaceae bacterium
GGAATCGACCATCCGGTCGATGGCGCAGCGTCCGCACGCCTGGGTACCGTCGGAGCCGATGAGTCCCTTCGAAGTGCGTGAGCTCGTGCGGCGGTTGCGGGCCGCCTATCCCGACCCGCCGCTCTCCGACGAGAGCGAGAAGCTCTACGAGCGGATGCTCGTCGACCTCGACTTCGCGGCCGTCGATCCGGTCGTCGACGAGTTGATCGCGACCACGATGAAGCTGCCGACCGTCAGCCGCATTCGCCGGGCCGTGATCGAGCCGATGCTCGACATCCCCACTGCGGACGAGGCGTGGCTCGCCGTGCAGATGCGCGAGGGCACGGTCCACGAGCTCGTTGCCCACGTCGCCCGCCTGGTCGGCGGCGGCTACAACATCCGCACCTCGAGCGATCCCGAGTTGACGCGTGTCCGCTTCGTCAAGGTCTACGACGAGCTGCGCCGCAAGGCCGTCGACCGTGCACTGGCCGACGGCGTCCGCGCGCAACGCCTGAAGCTCCAGCAGGCCTCGTAGCCGCGCCCGTGCCGACCGCGCACGAGGTGCTCGCCGAGCGGTTCGGCTTCCCGTCGTTCCGGCCCGGCCAGGAGCAGGTTGTCGACTCGCTCCTCGCGGGTCGCTCCGCGCTCGCCGTCTTCCCGACCGGAGCGGGCAAGAGCCTCTGCTACCAGCTGCCGGCGCTGCTCCTCGACGGCGTCACCGTCGTCGTCTCACCGCTGATCGCACTGATGAAGGACCAGATCGACTTCCTCGCACGCCAGGGCGTCGACGCTGCGCGGCTCGACTCGAGCCTCGATGCGAACGAGGTCCGCGCCGTCTCCGAACGGCTTCGCGCCGGCACCCTGAGGCTGCTCTACGTCGCACCCGAGCGCTTCAACAACGAGCGATTCCTCGCCCAGCTCGGCGAGACGAAGATCGCGCTCTTCGCCGTCGACGAGGCGCACTGCATCTCGGAGTGGGGCCACAACTTCCGCCCCGACTATCTGAAGCTCGCCGCCCGCGCTCGCGAGCTCGGAGCCGAACGTGTGCTCGCGCTGACCGCTACTGCCACACCGGCCGTCGTGGCCGACATCCGCGCGGGGTTCGGGATCGAGGAGCGTGACTCTGTCGTCACGGGCTTCTACCGCCCGAACTTGACCCTGCTGACGACGCCCGTGCGCCGGAGCGCGCGCGACCAGATTCTTCTCGACCGTCTGCGTGAGCGTCCGCCGGGCTCGACGATCGTCTATGTGACCCTGCAGCGAAGCGCCGAGCGCGTCGCAGCATTCCTGGCAGCCGCGGGGCAGCCGGCGCGCGCCTACCACGCCGGCATGAACGCCGACGACCGCGTTGCGGTGCAGAACTGGTGGACCGAGGCCGACGCGAACATCGTCGTTGCGACGATTGCGTTCGGCATGGGGATCGACAAGGCCGACGTGCGCTACGTCTACCACCTGAATCTTCCAAAGGGCCTCGAGTCGTACTCGCAGGAGGTCGGCCGCGCCGGCCGGGACGGGGAACCGAGCGTCTGCGAGCTCTTCGCCTGCCGCGACGACGTGCCGACGCTGGAGAACTTCGCCTACGGCGACACGCCGACACGCGAGGCGATCGACGGGTTGCTCGCGGAGGTGCTGGCCCACGACACGGGTGAGCAGTTCGCGATCTCCGAGTACGACCTCTCGTCGCGCCACGACGTTCGGCCGCTCGTCCTGAAGACGATCCTCACCTACGTCGAGCTCGACGGATACCTCGAGCAGGGAACGCCGTTCTACGCGGGCTACGCCATTCGTGCGCTCGACGGCTCACTCGACAAGGTGGTCGCGCGCTTCGACCCGGCTCGAGCCGGCTTCCTTCGGCGTGTCCTCGCGAGCGGCAAGGAGGGACGCACCTGGGTGACGGTCGACCCCGAGGCCTCGGCCTCCGCACTTGCCGAGGAGCGGGACAGAATCGTCGCGGCGCTCGGCTACCTGGAGCAACAGGGGCTCGTCGAGCTGAAGGCAACCGACGTGCGTCAGCGCTACACCCTGCGCGTGCAACCGCCGTCGCTCGCCGAGCTCGGCGACGCACTCGCGGAGCGGTTCGAGCGCCGAGAGCGGTCAGAGGCGGAGCGCATCGCTCGCGTCGTCGACCTCGTGACGCACGACGGCTGCCAGGTGCAGGCTCTCGTCGGCTACTTCGGTGAGACGCGCACTGAGCCCTGCGGCCACTGCACGTTCTGCCGCGACGGCCACGCGCAGGCGTTGCCTGAGCTCGACCATGCGCCCGCGATCGAGCTTGATGAGAGCGCCTTCGGCGCGCTTGTCGCAGACCAGCCTGCGGCGCTCGCGACACCGCGTCAGCGAGCACGGTTTCTCTGCGGCCTCGCGAGCCCGGCGACGACGCGCGCGAAGCTCTCGCGCCATGCTCTGTTCGGCGCGCTCGCTGAGCAGCGTTTCGCCGATGTGCTCAGCCGGTGCGCGAGCGGCGCCGCAGCGCGATCCCGGTAAGCATCTCGCGGACGATCCGCTCGCCGGCGAGCGCCGTGATGTCCGCCGATCCGATTGCACTCGGGATCACCTCGACCAGGTCGGCGCCCACGAGCTCGAGCTGCGACGCGAGCAGTCGCACCGCTTGCAGTAGCTCGACGGTCGTCATCCCGCCTGGCTCGGGTGTGCCGGTGCCCGGCGCGAACGCCGGGTCGAGCACGTCGATATCGACGGTGAGGAACACCGGCCCCGCACCGACGGTCTCGACGGTTCGCTGCACCACGGCCGCGATTCCGAGGTCACGCACGTCGTGCATGAAGAACGAGGTGATGCCGCGTTCGCGTTGCCACTCGAATTCGGTCTCACCGGGCCAGTAGCCGCGCAGCCCGATCTGTACGTACCGCGATGGATCCACATGGCCGTCACGCACGAGCCGGTACATCGGTGTGCCGTGCGAGACCTCGACGCCGAACACGACCGTGCCGGTGTCGGTGTGCGTGTCGAAGTGCACCAGCCCGACCGGCCCGTGCCGTCGGGCGCATGCGGCCACGTTTGGCTCGGTGATCGAGTGGTCGCCGCCGAGCACGATCGGCAGGAGACCCGCGTCGAGCACCTCGCCAACTGTCTCCTTGATCGCGAGGTGCGAGCGCGCCGGGTCGGCCGGCAGGACGGGCGCATCGCCGAAGTCGACGATGCGCAGTTCCGCGAAAGCGTCGATCTTCGCCTCGAGGTGTGGCCCGGGCGGGCAGCTGGCCGAGCGAATAGCGCGGGGGCCGAAGCGGGTGCCGGGCCGGTCCGAGACCAGGTCGTCGGTCGGCGCGCCGACAATGGCGACGTCGAAGCCCGTGAGCAGCTCCTTGTCCTGGGTGTAGGGCGCGCTTCCGAAGCTGATGGGGCCTGCGAAATCGGGTTTCTCACCGTGCTCGCGCCAGCGCTCCAGAGGATCGATCATCGGGCGATAATCTGGCACACGAACGGTGCGTGTGACCAGGTGGCGTATCGTGGACGGATGAATCCGACTCTCGCCGCGAAGAAGCTGTCGTTCGAACAGGGCGGCGCCTTCATCGCCGAGACGCGCCGGGAGGTCGAGCTCTATCTCGCATCGCGGCGCACGCGGGCCTGGGGGAGAGCGCAGCTCTACGCAAAGACGTTCGTTGCGTTCGCGATCGTCGCCGCCTCATGGGCGACGCTGATCTTCGTGCGGCCAGGCGTCGTCTTCGGACTCGTTGCGCTTGCAGGCATGGCGCTCGGCGCGATCCTCGTCGGCTTTTGCGTCCAGCACGACGCGAACCACGGCGCCTACTTCCGCAAGCGTCGGTTCAACCACCTGATGGGTTGGACGACCGATTCGCTACTCGGTTTCTCGAGCTACACGTGGCGCGTGAAGCACAACGTCGCCCATCACACGTACACGAACGTCGAGGGCTACGACGATGACATCAACCAGGCGCCGTTCATCCGTCTCGTTCCGACGCAGCAGCCGCGCTGGTGGTACCGCATGCAGCACATCTACATCTGGCCGCTCTACAGCCTGATGGTGTTGCGGTGGCAGACCGGCGCCGATGTCGCAGCGCTCATCCGCGGTCGCGTCGCGAACAGCCGCATGCACCCACCGAAGCGCTGGGACCTTGCCGGTCTCGTCGGCGGCAAGCTGATCTTCGTCACGTGGGCGATCGCGATTCCGATGCTCGTCTACCCGTGGTGGGTCGTGATCCTCGGTTACACCGCGTTCGCGATGACGACGAGTCTCGTCACTGCGACGACATTCCAGCTCGCGCATTGCGTCGAGGAAGCCGACTTCGCGACACCTGCGGACGTCGAGGCGGGCGGCAAGACGTGGGCGGTGCACGAGGTCGAGTCGACGGTCGACTTCTGTCCGCGCAATCCGGTGCTGACGTGGGCGCTCGGCGGGCTGAACTACCAGATCGAGCACCACCTCTTTCCGCGTGTGCCCCATACGCACTATCCGCGGATTGCGACGATCGTTCGCCGCAACGCTGCGAAGCACGGTGTTCGCTATACGGCGCAGCCCTCGCTCGCGCGTGCACTGCGCTCGCACCAGCGGCATCTGCGTGCACTCGGCCGGCAGGGACTGCCGGTCGAGATCGAAATGGGTTGACGCGGCTTCGAGGTAAGAAGTCCTCAGCCGCCGAGATCGATCGAGCCGGGCAGAACGAGCGTGCGATGCAGCGTGTCGAAGACGACCTCGGGTCGATAGTCGCCGTACGGGAGCACCGCGCCGCGCGCATTGCGGCCCCGCCAGGCGAACTGCTCCTCGCCGGGCGCGAGCAGCCGGCTGTGGACGAGTGTTGCGACTGTGTGGCCTGAGGCGTTCACGATCCGGAAGGTCACCGGCTCGGCGCGCAGCAGGCGAAAGGCGATGCGCGCGACATCGCGCGGGCAGTGGCACGCAGGCGAAAGCTCCTTGCTGACACGTGATGTGCCGACGAGGCTCGGGCGCAGCGGCGAGCCCATCGTCGAAATGACGGCGATCGCGCTGGCAGCCAGCACGGCGCCCGCGAGCACGGCGATCGCCACGGAGCGGCGCCGCCATCGTGACGCGGGCGGCGCTTCTCCCTCGACCTGGACGACGAGTAGCTCGCTTGCCCGGTCCGCGAGCTCGAGCGCCTCGAGCGCGTCACCCGCGGTTGCGATCACGTAGCCGCTCCGGTCGGCGTCGACCTGCACAGGCCGAACGGTCGCTCCCGGACCGATGTAGAGGTCGGCCGCGAGCACACCGGGCGCAGAGCGCACGCGGTCGAGGCCGCCGATCGAGGTAATCGTGCCGACCGGCAAGATGCCGGGGCTCGCGGTGAGGAAACGGATTGCCAGCGGACGCGTGAATCGGCGTGTGACGAGGCGGTCCGGAACGTCATCGCCGACCGCCTGTGCAAACGCGATCTCGAACAGGTTGACGCCGGTGCCGTAGGAGACGAGGTCGGCCATCTGACCCGCGGCGATCCGAGCTCCCGCCTCGATGACGCGCACCCCGTCAGCCGTCGCGATCAGCTGGGGGAAAGCGATGCCGTTGTACAGGCTGAGGGCGCTGACAGCCGACACAGCGAGCGCCTCGGCTTCTTCGAGCGTCGCGGCGGGCAGCACGGAGGGAAAGACGTGGATCCAGCCGACGCCGAAGCCGAGCCCGCCGGGACGAAGCCGGTCGGAGAGCGTGAGCACCGTCGCCTCGCCGTTGCGGACGACGAGGAGGCAGTTCAGCTCGATGCCGATGACGTGCTCCTCGAGCATCGCCTGACCGCTGCGTGAGTGCGCGAGGGTCTCTGCGAGGTGGAGTTCGACATCGTCGACCGTGTCGACGAGGAAGAGGCCACGCTGGCCGCCGGAATCCGCCGGCTTCAACACGACCGGCGGCGTGAAGCCGGCAAATGCGACCGCGACGTCGGCTGCCGAGGTGACGACGCGCGACCGCGGCTGGGGGATTCCCGCAGAGGCGAGCCGTCGTCGCATCTCGCTCTTGTTGGTGAAGCCACGAGCCACGTCGACGCCGATTCCCGGCAGGCCGAGCGCCTCCGCCACCGCTGCCGCCGGCCCGACGGCGCGATCCGTCGAGATGGCGAGGACGCCGTCGACACGCCGGCGCGCGCCGATCTCGATCACTCGTTCCACGTCGGTGAAGTCGATGACTTCGGCGACGTCCGCATGCCGAAACGCGATCGCGTCCGGATCACCGTCGACCGCGACGACGCGATAGCCCAGCGCGCGGGCGTGCTTGATCGCCGCGAGTTGGGAGACGCTCGCGCCGAGGAACAAGAGCGTGCGCCGGGACACGTTGCGACGGTACTCCGGTTCTCGCACCCCGATTCGGGCGGCGGCAGCAGCGTTCAGACGTTGTTCAGGGTTGGTCGTCGTACGCGCGTTGCTTTGCAGGTCGCGCGTCGAGCCGTTCGAGGTAAGCGGCGACGTTCGGCGCATCGGGCAACACGTCGTATTGCCGGGCGCTGAAGCACACCCCTCCGACAATCACATCGGCGATCGTGAACTCGTCGCCCAGCAGGTAGTCGTGCCCGGCGAGGGTCTCCTCGAGCGCCGCAACGGCTTTCGCAAGGCGCGCTTGCGCAGCCGTCGTCGCGGCTTCATCATCACTCCGTTTCGCCCGGATGGCGGCGATCATCGCCGTCTCGAGCTCGGTCATCGCAAAGAACGACCACTGATAGATCCGCCCGCGGTCGTGGCTTCCGGTTGCGGCGATCAGGCCAGAGCCGGGGTTCAGGTCGGCGACGTGCAGGCAGATCGCTGCCGACTCGTGCAGGCGACCGTCGTCGGATTCGAGCACGGGAACGCGGCCGAGCGGGTGGCGGCGCGCGTGCTCCTCGCCGCGACCGGTCTCCTCGTCCATCACGATCCACTCGTACGGTGCGCCGGCCTCCTCGAACGCCCAGCGCACCCGCCGCGGCCGTCCTGCCCCTTCGCGGTGATAGAGCCGGTGCACCGCAGCTACCCTAAACGGTCGCCGCTAGGACGCGCTCGCGCGCCGTTCCCAGCGCTCGCCCCAGCCGGCACGCGTGAGCGCCGAGATGACGGCGCGTCGCAGCAGCCGGCCGTCGCGGCTGCGGCCGAGCAGGTGCACACGCAATGGGTTGTCGCCGAGGGGTAGGTCGACGGTCGTTGCATCGGGTGCCAGTGTGAGCGTCTCGCGCACTTCGTAGTCGGCGCGCGCATCGGGACGCTCGCTGAACCGCACCTCCCAGCCTGCGATCGCGGGCGCTGTGTCCCAGGTGAGTGAGAATCGCTCGCCGTCCCGCTGCTGGCGGACGTCCATGTTGGCGCTGATCGTCGGCCGCGTCCGCAGCGCGGCGCGCAGCGACGGCGCCGGAGTGGCGGGTGCCGGTGCGACGGGCTCGCGACCGACGAGCGTGCGCGCACGATGCACGCTGATCACCCGCGCGAGCTGCTGCAGCGCGCGCTGCTCGGCTGCCGCGTCACCCGCGACCGCGCGGATCCGCGTCTCAAGGGCACGCTGGTCTGGCTCACGCCGGTCGGCCACGGCGGTGCGTGCCTCGGCGATGATCGCGGCGTAGGGGTCGTCAGGCACGGGCGAACGGTAGCCGTCTCGCGTGCCCACGTCGGCTGCATCGCCCGTTCCGAACACACCCGACGGCAGCCGTCGTCATGGAAGTGCAACAACTTCGCGACAATTGTGCGGACAGAAGGTGCCGGTTCGGACGGTCAACAGCGAGAATTCAGCGAGAAACCGCTTCGGATGGCCATCCCCGGCGGGCCTTGACGCCTGGGCGGACGCCGCCGTCTCGCGAGGTCAGTGAGTCTCGATGCCGACCGCGTAGAGGTCGTAAGGCAATGCGTCGAGCACGCGGCGACGCGGCTCCTCGACGGTGAAGAAGCGCGGCAAGGAGCGCTCGCGCAGCCAGGCGAGCTCCCGCTTCTCGGCGAGAACGCGGTCGATCGCCGTGCGGTCGCCGCCGAGCGCCGCGAACCTCGCGCGACCCTGCCACGGGGTCAGCACACGCGCGGCGACCTCTGCTGCCTCCTCGATCAGCGCCTTCGCCTGCTCGTCGCGCCGACGCCGGAATCGGTTCGCCGACGAGCCGCCCTGTTTGTGCCGGTTCTTCACGAAGCGCGAGTCGGTCTTCGAGACGACAAGCTCCTCGCCTTCGAACACCCCGACCGCGTAGCCGCCCAGACGCACGAGTACCACCGCAACGACATGGTCGCGCGCGATCTCCTCGAGCAGTGGCGCGACGTGCACGGTCTCGTACGAACCGACGTGCGCGAGCCCGAACGAGGGACGCACGACGAGGTTCTCGGACGCGGACTCGATTCGCACGGCTCCGTCCGCGTAGACAGTGCTCCCCGCCGCGCCCTCGAGCGGTTCCAGCCGCTTACGCACGTTGTCACGCCCGATGAAGCGCACGGTCACTTCGACGAGCCGAGCTGAACCAGCGTCGCGCCGTCCTGCGACTCGGAGGCGCTCGACTCCACGAGCGGATGCTTCTTCAGCTCGTCGCGCACCGCCGCGCGGACGGCACCGGTGCCGCGTCCATGCACGACCCGCACGCTCGAGAGGCCTGCGAGCGACGCATCGTCGACGAACGAGCGCACCGCCTCTCGCGCATCCTGGGCTCGCTGGCCCCGCACGTCGATCTCGTCCGAGACGTCACTGCGCGCACCTGCCACGATGCGCACCGCGGGCTCGCGTGGCTCCTCTTCACGTCTGCTCGGGCGCAGCCGCGAGAGCGCGATTCGCACGCGGTGACCGCCCGCACCCACCACTTCGGCTTCGTCGCCGTCGATCGACGCGATCGTGCCGCGCACACCGATCTCCGGCGCCTCGACCGGATCGCCCGGCGCGAGCGGAGCCAGCAGCGGCAGCGGCTCGTCG
>JBAQHS010000129.1:0-4983 GCA_049288455.1 Gaiellaceae bacterium
AGGATCATGCCGCCAAGGCCGTAGATGAGCAGGTTGCGGCGCAGCAGCGCTGTGGCACCGATCGCGCGGTACTTGACGCCTTTGAGCGCGAGCGGGACGAGCGCAGGGATGATCAGCGCGTTGAAGACGATCGCCGAGATGATCGCACTCTTCGGATCGCCGAGATGCATGACGTTGAGCGCGTTCAGCGGACCCCGATGGCCGGGCGTCGGCGCGTAGGTGAACGCGAACACGGCGGGCAAGATCGCGAAGTACTTCGCGACGTCGTTCGCAATCGAGAATGTGGTCAGTGCACCGCGGGTGATCAGTAGCTGCTTGCCCACCTCGACGATCTCGATCAGCTTCGTCGGATTCGAGTCGAGGTCGACCATGTTCCCCGCTTCCTTGGCGGCCGATGTCCCGGTGTTCATTGCGACGCCAACGTCCGCCTGCGCGAGCGCAGGCGCGTCGTTGGTGCCGTCGCCGGTCATCGCGACCAGCCGGCCATTCGCCTGTTCTTCTTTGATCAAGGCCATCTTCGCCTCCGGGGTTGCCTCGGCAAGGAAGTCGTCGACGCCTGCCTCTTCGGCGATCACGGCGGCGGTGACGCGGTTGTCGCCGGTGATCATCACCGTGCGGATGCCCATCTTGCGCAGCTCGTCGAAGCGCTCGCGCATCCCGCCCTTGACGATGTCTTTCAGGTAGATGGCGCCGAGCACCCAGTTGTCCTGTGCGACGACCAGCGGGGTGCCGCCGTCGCGGGCGATCCGGTTGACGGCAACGTCGAGCTGCTCGGGAACGCGGCCGCCTTGCTCTTCGACGAACCGCTTGACCGCCTCGGCAGCGCCTTTGCGCAGCTTCTTGCCGTCCATGTCGACGCCACTCATCCGTGTTGTCGCCGAGAACGGGATGAACGTCGCCTCGTGACTGGCCAGCTCCCGTTCACGCAGACCGAACTGTTCCTTCGCGAGCACGACGATCGAGCGGCCTTCAGGGGTCTCGTCGGCGAGCGAGGCGAGCTGTGCGATCTCGGCCAGCTCGACTGGGGCAACGCCGTCGACGGTGATGAATTCGACCGCTTGGCGGTTGCCGAGCGTGATTGTGCCGGTCTTGTCGAGCAGCAGCACATCGACGTCGCCGGAGGCTTCGACCGCGCGGCCGGACATCGCGAGGACGTTGCGCTGCACAAGGCGGTCCATGCCGGCGATCCCGATCGCCGAGAGAAGCGCGCCGATCGTTGTCGGGATGAGCGCGACCAGTAGCGCGATCAGAACGGTCTGCGACGTAGGCGTCCCGGCGTAGAGCGCGAACGGTCGCAGCGTCACGACGGCGGCGACAAAGGTGATCGTCAGTCCGGCGAGCAGGATGTTGAGCGCGATCTCGTTCGGTGTTTTGCGGCGTTCGGCGCCCTCGACGAGGGCGATCATCCGGTCGAGGAACGACTTGCCCGGCTCCTGCGTCACTTCGATCACGAGACGGTCGGAGAGAAGCTTGGTGCCGCCCGTGACAGCGGAGCGGTCGCCGCCCGATTCGCGGATGACGGGCGCCGACTCGCCGGTGATCGCGGATTCGTCGACCGAGCCGACGCCTTCGATGATCTCGCCGTCAGCCGGGATCAACTGGCCCGCCTCGACCACCACCACATCACCGCGCTGCAGCTCGGCTGCGGGCACTTCGCGACCATCGCGGAGCCGCGCGACGGTTGTTGTTCGTGTCGCCCGAAGGCTGGCTGCCTGCGCTTTGCCGCGGCCTTCTGCGATCGCCTCGGCGAAGTTCGCGAACAGAACCGTCAGCCACAGCCAGACCGCGATGACGCCGACGAACCAGAGCTGGCCGTAATGGCGGCGACCGAGATCGAGGAAGAAGGTCCCCGTGGTGATCACGCTGCCGAGCTCGACGATGAACATCACCGGGTTCTTCAGCTGCAGCCGCGGGTCGAGTTTCGGAAACGAGTCCCTGACCGCCGCGATTGCGAGCTCGCGCGAGAAAATGCCGGCGGTCTGCCGCCCCATTACGAGTTCTCCTTGTCGAGGGCGACGTTCAGTTCGAGCACGTTGACGCCGGGCTCGCCAAGGAACCCGAGTGAACGGCCGTCGGTGTGCGCCTGGATCAACCGGTCGACGGTGGCGAGCGAAAGGTGGCGAACCGCCGCGATGCGACGTGCCTGGAGTTGCGCGTACGCCGGCGAGATGTCGGGGTCGACGCCGGACGCGGACGTGGTGACCGCGTCGACGGGTATGTCGTGGATCGTCAGGCCGGGGTTGTAGGGCCCTTCGAGCTTCAGGATCGCTGTCGCCTGTTGCTTGATCGCGTTGACGAGAGCGGGGCTCGTCGGTCCGAGGTTGGCGAACGTGGTGCCGCCACCGTTGTACGGAGGTGTCGTCGCCGACGGGCGCTCGAGGAAGTAGCGCGGGCTGGTGAACTGCTGTGCGACCAGCCGCGAGCCGATGGTCTTACCGCTCGCCGTGATCAGACTGCCGTTGGCCTGGTGCGAGAACGCGACCTGCGAGAAGCCCGTGAAGAGCGCCGGCAAGGCAAGCCCGAAGACCGCGGTCAGCACTGCGACCGCGATCAGGCCCGACTTCAGATCCCGCAGCATCAGTGCGCCAGTCCTTCGACGATCGGGCCGAGGGTCAGCGCCGGAAAAGCCATCAGGCCGGCGGTGAGCACGATCACACCGACCAGCAATACGACGAACGTCGGCCCATCGGTGCGGAACGTGCCCGCCGAGACGGGAGCCGCCTTCTTCGCACCGAGGGAGCCGCCGATCGCGAGTGCCGCCAGCAGGGGCACGAAGCGTCCGAGCAGCATTGCGATCGAACCAAAGTAGGCGGAGAAGCTCGTCGCGCCGTAGCCGGCGAAGGCGCTGCCGTTGTTGTTCGACTGCGACGTGTAAGCGTAAAGCGCCTCGGTGAAGCCGTGCGCGCCGGAGTTGTAGATCGACGCGAGGCCGGAGTGCGTCACGACGGAGAGCGCGGTCAGCGCCAGCGCCATCGTCGGCACGAACAACGCCCCCACGGCGGCGTACTTGATCTCACGCGCCTCGATTTTCTTGCCGAGGTACTCGGGTGTTCGGCCGACCATCAGGCCGGCGACGAAGACGGCGATGAGGATGTAGAAGAACATCCCGTAGAGGCCGGAGCCGACGCCGCCGAAGATCACCTCACCGACAAAGATGTTCACCAGCGGCACAGCTCCGCCGCTGGCAGTGAATGCGTCGTGGCCGCCGTTCACCGAACCATTGGATGCGTCGGTCGTCGCGGTCGCCCAGAGCGCCGTGTTGGCGATGCCGAAGCGGACCTCCTTGTCGACCATGTTGCCGCCCGACTGGCCGTGCCCCTGCGTGATGTTGACGCCGGAGGCGCGCAGCACCTGCGAGCCGTGCTGCTCGGAGGGAAGCGCGATCGCGACGCCTACGGCGAACATCGCGAACATGGCCGTGAAGACCATCCAGGCGTGCCGACGCGCCAGCACCATCTTCCCGAACATGAACACCTGCGCCGCCGGGATCACAAGAATCGAGAGCAGCTCGAGCAGGTTCGTCAGTCCATTCGGATTCTCGAACGGCACTGCTGAGTTCGAGTTGAAGTAGCCGCCGCCGTTCGTACCTAGCTGCTTGATCGCGATCATCAATGCGACGGGGCCGCGCGCGATCGTCCGCGTCGCTCCCTCGAGCGTGTGCGCCGTCGCATGGCCGGCGAAGGTCTGCGGGACGCCCTGTGAGACCAGAATCACCGCGAGCACGAGCGTGAGCGGCAACAGGATGTAGACAAGCGAGCGGTAGAGGTCGCGCCAGAAGTTGCCCAGCTCCCTCGTCGAGCGGCGCGCGAGACCGCGCACCACCGCTGCGAGAACGGCCATGCCGACGGCCGCGGAGACGAATTGCTGCACTGCAAGCCCGCCCATCTGGGTCAGGTAGGACATCGTCGACTCGCCGCCGTAGAACTGCCAGTTCGTGTTCGTGAGGAAGCTCGAAGCGGTGTTGAAGGCGATGTGCGAGGGAACCGCCTTCAGATGGTCGGGGTTGAGAAACAGATGCGCCTGTAGCCGCTGGATCGCGTACAGCAGACCCCAGAAGAGAACGCTGAAAACGAGCAGCGTCTTCGCATAGCCCTTCCAGCCCTGCTCCTTGCTCGCATCGACGCGAATGACCCGGTAGAAGAAGCGCTCGCTCGCTCGCAGCCACCCGAAGCGTCGTCCGGCCAGGAACCGCTCGTTGTTGTACACCCGCGCCATGTAGAGCCCGAGCGGATACGCGAGCGCAATCAGCACGACCGCGTAGAACAGAATCTGCGCAATCCCCTGGCCGCTCACCTAGAGCCGCTCCCCGCGAAAGAG
Organism: Gaiellaceae bacterium; assembly: GCA_049288455.1. Taxonomy (GTDB): domain Bacteria; phylum Actinomycetota; class Thermoleophilia; order Gaiellales; family Gaiellaceae; genus PALSA-600. Next base: position 4,318 of record JBAQHS010000129.1, read on the forward strand.
CGCGTACACCAGGTAGCCGAGCACGGCAAGCGAGACGGCAAGTCCGAATGCATCCGCCGCCGACATCAGACGCGCTCCAGCACGTAGAGCAGCAGAAAGATGAACGCGAAGACCACTGCGACGCTTGCGAAAACGGCGAGGTCGTACATGCGGTTGACGGTAGGCCCGGCCCGCTGTGAGCCGCCTGAAGGTTGCGGCCGCGGGCCTGAAGAAACCCTGAAGGCGTTAGCTCGGGGCGACGAGCCGGTAGCCCGCACCCGGCTCGGTCAGGAGGTAACGCGGATGCGCGCGGTCGGGCTCGATCTTGCGTCGCAACTGGGACACGTTCACCTGCAACAGGTTCGACTCGCTGCCATAGCCCGGACCCCACACCTCCTGCAACAGCATCCGGTGCGTCAACAGCTTTCCCTCGTTCGATGCGAAGACGCGCAGCAAGTCGAACTGGTGCGGCGTCAGGTGCACCGACTTGCCAGCCATCGTCACGAGCCGCTTCTCCAGATCAATCACCAACTCGCCGAGCGTGATCACCGGCTCCCCCGACGGAGTCGTCCGTCGCAGCACTGCCCGCAGCCGCGCCAGCAGCTCGTCGATCCCGACGGGCTTGGTCACGTAGTCGTCGGCGCCCGCATCGAGCGCCGCCACCTTCTCGCGCTCCTCCCCCACCGC
>JBAQHS010000130.1:0-5847 GCA_049288455.1 Gaiellaceae bacterium
CCGACCCCGTGGCCGCGTTGATGGCATAACGCACGGGTATCTCGTGACAGACGACGAGGATCGCCCGCTCCGGCCGGTCGAGCAGCGCCGCAAAGGATTGCGCGAAGCGCCTGGCTGCGTCGTCGAGTGTCTCGCCGCCGGGAAACGGTTGTCCCCGCGCGCTCTGGCTCTTCCACGCTCGATATTCGGCGATCGTCTGTCCTTCGAGCTCGCCGATGCGCACGTCGTCGAGCTCTGAGTCGACGACGTGCGGCACGTCGCGTCCTTCGAGCGCAAGCCGAGCGGTCGACTGCGCTCGCGGGAAGCGAGAGGTGACGACGAGCTCGATCTCGAGGGCGGCGATCTGGCGTCCGAGCAGGCGAGCTTGCTCCTCGCCGCGTGGTGTCAGTCCGGGATCGCGAGCGGGATCCGCGTTCACCCGCCCGGCGACGTTGAGCTGCGACTCGCCGTGACGCGACAGGATGACGATGCGCACGGCGCCGACATTAGCGTGCGCTCAGGCAGGCGACGCAGTCGGCGCAGCGGCCGACTCCGAGACGGTGACACGGGCCCGGCCCCTGCGCTTCGCCTCGTAGAGCGCGGCGTCGGCAGCCTCGAGAAGCTCGGACGGCTCGGTGAAGGCCGGCAGCCAGAGAGCAACGCCGGCGCTCGCGGTCACGTCGAGCCCGCAGATCGGCTCGACGGCGATTGCCGCCAGGAGCTTCTCGGCGATGAAGAGCGTTCCCGCCCTGTCGCCGCCTTCGACGACGACGCAGAACTCTTCGCCGCCGTAGCGGAAGACGGGGTCGCTCGTGCGAAGATTCCGGCGTAGCCGAGAGGCGACTTCGCGCAGCACGTCGTCGCCGGTGAGATGCCCGTGCTCGTCGTTGATGCTCTTGAAGTGGTCGAGATCGAGCAGGACGCAGCCGAGGTTCGTGCCAACGTGAATCGCGCGGCCGACGGCATCGGCGAGCCGGTCGTCGAGTTGCGCGCGGTTGAGAAGGCCCGTCATGCGGTCGACCGACGCGTCGTGGGCGAGCGTTGCGATGCGACGGCCGGTGCGGAGCGCGACCGCGACCCGCGCAACCAGTTCCTTCGCGTCGAACGGCTTTGTCATGTAGTCGACAGCGCCGGCCTCGAGGCCGAGCACGCGGTCTCTCGGCAACGTGCGGCCGGACAGGAAGATCACCGGCGGAGGCGCCGGATTGTCGGCGGTGATCGCGATGCAGAGATCGTGCCCGTTCATCACCGGCATCGACACGTCGAGGACGAGCAGGTCGGGATCGTGCTCGGTCGCGAGCTGCATTGCCTCGTCGCCGTTCTGGGCCGCGACGACGCGATAGCCCGCCTTCTCGAGCCGCGTGGTGACGAGGAGGCGGATGTCCTCATCGTCGTCGGCGACCAGAATCAGGGGTGCGGGAATCATCTCTGAGACTTCATCGGCCCGAACGCCCTTCACTTGAGCGTGTCGTGGATGTCCCGATCAGGGGACGAGCTCGAATGAGGCGACGATTGGCTCCAGTGCAGCCCTGACGCCGTCCTCGGGACGGCTGCGGATCGTCAGCCCCACAGCATCCTTGCGGGCCTTGGCGCAGACCGCGATGCAGTGCTCGCGGCCGTCCGCCGCGCCAAGCCCGTCGAACTCGATGTAGCCGTCGATCCTCATCGCGTCGCCTGCGCCCGGAACCTCGATGCGGCGGGCCTCGTCGTGCTCGAGCCAGTGCGACACCACCTCGCGTACCCAGTCGTTGAAGCCTCGCTCACCGGTCAGGCGTGTGACCTGGACGATCACGGTCACCGGCGCATCGCCGATGAAGCCGCGGGCGATCGCGCCCGAGTCGTAAGCCCACGCTTTGTGCGGCTTCGCGATCAGGCCGTCCGGGACCTCGAGGCGCCAACCGTTGCCCGCGACCTCCCGCACGAGGCTCAGCGGTCGTCGAACCCGAAGTGCCGTGAGGCGTGATCCTGGAGGTGATCCGCGGCGGGAAGCGTCGCGACCGCGACGACGACCCCGCAGGCGACGGTGGCACCGACGATGGTCGCGCGGAGCGCGAGGCCCGGTGCGCGTGCGCGCAGCGCCCGCGGCAGCTTCAGAACGTGCGCGAGGACGTGCAGGCTCGTCGCGCCGACCCAGACGACAAAGCTTGCCTTGTGTAAGCCCACGATCGTCCCCTCGGTCTGATCAAGCGCGAGCAGCGCGACGCCGGTCCCGAAGAGCACGATCGTGGACAGCACGACCACGGGCGCGACGACCATCCGCAGGGCGATGTGGGGTGGGCCGTGCTCCACATATTCCGGCGCGTGGGTGTAGTACCGAAGCGCGCGCCAGCCGGTGCTTGCGAGCTTCAACGCCACGACCGGGATCAGCAGCATGCCGACGAACGCATGCACCGTCAGGAGCGACCGCAGCCGCAGCAGAGTCGCGCCCTCGATTGCGAGGAGCAGCAGCAGGATCGCGGCCACGACCGCCGTCAGTTGCGCGTTGCCCTCGCTGCCGCCGGCGAACAGCCGCTTCAGCGCCGCGATCACTCGTACAGCGCCTCAGCGTCGGCTGCGAAATGCTCGAGAACCACCTTCCGCCGAAGCTTCAACGTCGGTGTGATCTCGTCCTCCTCCAGGCTGAACTCACGCGGCAGGATCCGGAACCGCTTGATCTGCTCGTAGCGGCTGCGCTCGACGTTCACCGCGTCGACAGCCCGTTGAACCTGCATGTTCTTCTCGTCGGGCGACAGGTTCGCAGTCGAGTCGGGATCAAGCGTGATCAGGGCGGCGATGTACGGCTTGCGGTCGCCCATCACGAGCGCCTGCGACACGATCCGGTGGGCCTTCAACTCGTTCTCGAGGTTCTGCGGCGCGACGTTCTTGCCGCCGGCTGTGACGATGATGTCCTTCTTGCGGTCCGTGATGACGAGGAAGCCGTCCTCGTCGATGTGCCCGACGTCGCCCGTATGCACGAACCCTTCTGCGTCGAGAACCTCGCGCGTCGCCGCCTCGTCGTGGTAGTAGCCGGCGAACACGGTGTTCGACCGCAGCAGGATCTCGCCGTCCTCGGCAATCACGATCTCCACTCCGGGCAGCGGCTTCCCGACCGTGCCGAACTTGAAGTCCTCAGCCCGGTTCACCGTGGCCGCGGTCGTCACCTCCGAGAGCCCGTAGCCCTCGAGGATGAGGATGTCGATCGAATGGAAGAACTCGGCGATGTCACGCGAGAGCGGCGCGCCGCCTGCATTCGCGACGCGCAGGCGTCCACCCAGGCGCTGCTTGACCTTGCTGTACACGAGCCGGTCGGCGAGGCGGTGCTGGAGCGCGAGCGCGCGCGGCACCGGCTGCTTGGCCTGGCGCAGCTTCGAGGCGCGCCGTCCGACGCCGAGCGCCCAGTCGAGAAGTGACTTGCGCAGCCCCGTCTGCTCCTCGAAGCCGGCGACGACGGCCGTATGGATCTTCTCGTACACACGCGGCACGCTCGGGAAGAGCGTCGGCCGCACGCGCACGAGCTCGGTGCCGGCACGCAGCGGATCCGGCAGGAACGCGATCGTGTACCCGATGTACGCCGCCGACAGGTGAAGCAGTCGGCCGTAGTTGTGGGCGAGCGGGAGATAGAGGAGCATCACGTCCCCCGGCAACGTGATCCGGGTCTCCATCTCGTCGGTTTTCGCGACCATCGAGTAGTAGTTGCGGTGGCGGATCATGCAGGCCTTCGGAGGGCCGGTGGTGCCGGACGTGTAGATGAACGTGAAGAGGTCGTCCTCGTCGATCGCGTCGGCGCGCTCGTCGAGCGCGCCCGGGTTCGACGCCGCAAACGCGCGCCCGCGTTCGCGCAGCTCGTCGAGCTCCGCGAACGAAAGCACGTGCTGCAAGCCGCTCCCGACCTTCGCGCGCTGCTCGTCGTCCTCGACGAACGCGCCGATGCACTCCGAGTGCTCGAGCACGTACTGGACGTCGCGCGCGGAGCTATTGGCGTAGACGGGCGCTCCGACTGCGCCGACGAGCGCAAGCGCGAAGTCGAACAGCGACCACTCCAGGTTCGTGCGCGCGAGGATCGCGAAGGCGTCACCCTTGCGGATGCCGAGGGCGAGCAGGCCGTTCGCGATCTCGTCGACGGCACGCGCGGCGTCGGCCCACGACACCTCCTGCCAGTCGCCCGCGACCTCGTGCAGATACGCCGGGCCGGGATGCGCGGCCGCGACCGCGTTCCGCCAGAGATTCGCAATCGTCCGAGGTGCGGCCACTGCTCCAGATCCTAGAGGCTTGATCATCGGCGGCAGGAACGCGGCTTTGGGTCGCGAATCCACCCCGTCCTCTCTACAATTACCCCTGCAGATGCGTACAACCTGGAACGGCTCAGTCAGCTTCGGACTCGTCAACATCCCCGTCGGCCTCGCGCCGGCGACGAAGGCGGTCGCCCGCCAGTCGGATGTGTCGTTCCGGATGCTTCATCGTGAGTGCGCAACGCCGATCAAGCAGAAGCGCTGGTGCCCGGTGCATGAGCGCGACGTCGAGTCCGACGAGCTCGTTCGTGGCTGGGAGGTGGCGAAGGGCCAATTCGTGATCGTCGAGGATGCCGACCTCGAGGCGATCGAGCAGCACGACACGAGCCGTTCGATCGAGATCAGCCGCTTCGTTCGGCTCGAAGAGGTCGACCCGGTGTACTACGACCGCACCTACTTTCTCGTTCCCGCCGGCGCCGAGGCGGCGCGGCGACCATACGTGCTGCTGCTCGAGGCGATGAAGTCGGCCGGCGTCGCGGCCCTCGGGCGCTTCGTGCTCGCCGGCAAGGAGAAGCTCTGCCTCATCCGCCCGATGGGTGAAGCGCTCGCCCTCGAGACGCTCTTCGTCCACGAGGACGTGAAGGATCACGCCGAGATCGACGAGGCGATCGCGAACGCCGAGGTGAAGAAGCCCGAGCTCGACCTCGCGAAGCAGATCATCGCGTCGCTCGAGGCGCCGTTCGACCCGCAGGAGCTACGCAGCGAATACCGGGAATCGCTGCGCGAGCTGCTGGAGGCGAAGCTCGCAGGCCAGGAGTTCGAGTTGCCCGAGGCCGACGCACCGACACCCGTGATCGATCTGATGGAAGCCCTGAAGGCATCCGTCGCGGCCTCGCAGCAGGAGCCGGCCGCGGGCAAGAAGAAGGCGGCGCCGCGCAAGCGCGCCGCCGCCTCCAAGTAGCGTCGGCCTCCGGATCAGTGAGGCGCCGGGACCGCTCCGAGCGCCTGTAGCTGCGCTTGGAAGAGAAACTTGTCGATCTTGCCCTGGTAGATCGGGACGCTCTCCTCGAGGCAGATGCGGATCACCTCTTCACGATCGATCCCGACCTCCTTCGCGAGGTCATCCGGCGTCAGATGGTTGGCCATTTCGCTCCTTCCGTCATCGACGTTGGCGCACGAAAAAGCCCGCCGCGCAGATCGCGCAAGCGGGCTAGGACTTCAGCTCCTTGGGGGCGCAGGCGAGGGATCAAAGAATGCCCCGCCTTGTCGCCAGCAAGCTCACAGTGCTCGAAGAATAATCGATCCACGTGACGGATGCGACGATTCTTCTCGAGGGCTTCTCAGAACGGCACCACGAGGTGCGTGGAGCAAGGATCAGGCTCTTCGCCGGCGGCGACGGGCCGGCCCTTCTGCTCCTCCACGGTTTTGGTGGCGCAGCCTGGAACTTCGACGAGCTTGCGCCGCTGCTCGCAGGCCGGCGCCTGCTGATCCCCGACCTGCCAGGCCACGGTGGCTCGGCGCCGCTGCCCGCCCCGAGCCTCGCCGGGTTTGCCGACCTGCTCGCCGCGCTACTCGACGCCGAAGGCGTCCCGCAAGCCGACGTGCTCGGCCACTCACTCGGCGGGGTCGTCGCCGTCCGCCTCGCTGTCCGCCATCCGGG